>NZ_JBVHMF010000012.1:108028-162025 GCF_055558595.1 Streptomyces sp. NPDC025721
AGACAGGACGACCCCGGTGGGGGTGAAAAAGGGGGACCGGGGTGGGGGAACACCGCCTGGACGGCGTTGGGGAAAAGGGGGGGGGGGGGGGGGGCCCCCCCCCCCCCCCCCCCCACACGCCTCACGACGTCAGCGCCTCACAGCACCAGCGACAGCAGCATGACGAAGCCCAGCGCCACCACCGAGATCACCGTCTCCATCACCGACCAGGTCTTGAGGGTCTGCGGGACGTCCATCCCGAAGTACTCCTTCACCAGCCAGAATCCGGCGTCGTTGACGTGCGAGAAGAACAGCGAACCGGCGCCCACCGACAGCACCAGCAGCGCGGTGTGCGAGGACGACATGCCCTCGGCGAGCGGCGCGACGAGACCGGCGGCCGAGATGATCGCCACCGTCGCGGAACCGGTCGCGACCCGGATCAGCACCGCGATCAGCCAGGCGAGCAGCAGCGCCGAGATGTGCCAGCTCTTGGACCAGTCGAGGATCATCTGACCGACCCCGCAGTCGATCAGGGTCTGCTTGAAGCCGCCGCCCGCGCCGACGATCAGCAGGATGCCCGCGATCGGGCCGAGCGAGGCGTCCACGGTCGAGGAGACGCGGTCCTTGCTGAAGCCCGCGGCCCGCCCGAGGGTGAACATCGCCACGATCACCGCGGCCAGCAGCGCCACCAGCGGCGTGCCGATGACGTCGAAGATCCGGTACGTCAGGCTGCTCTGGTCGTCCACGATCACGTCGACCAGGGCCTTGGCCAGCATCAGCACCACCGGCAGCAGCATCGTGCAGGTCGTCGCGGCGAAGCTCGGCCGCCGCTCCAGGTCGTCGGAGGCGCGCGCGGGCGTCATCCGCTCCGGCGGCGTCACGTCCACCCAGCCCGCGGCCACCCGGCCGAAGAGCGGACCCGCGATGGCGAGCGTGGGTATCGCGACCAGCACGCCGAGCGCGAGCGTGATGCCCATGTCGGCGTGGATGGCGCCGATCGCGGCCAGCGGGCCGGGGTGCGGCGGCACCAGACCGTGCATCACCGACAGACCGGCCAGCGCCGGGATGCCCAGCCGGATCAGCGACTGGCCGCTGCGCTTGGCGACCAGCAGCACCACCGGGATGAGGATCACGATGCCGATCTCGAAGAAGAGCGGCAGGCCGACCAGACCCGCGATCAGGGCCATCGCCCACGGCAGCCGTTTCTCGCTGGTACGGGCCAGGATCGTGTCGACGATCTGGTCCGCGCCGCCGGAGTCGGCGAGCAGTTTGCCGAGTATCGCGCCGAGCGCGATCAGGGTGCCGACGCTCGCCACGGTCGAGCCGAGGCCGGTCGAGAAACTGGTGATCGTCTTGGCCAGCGGCGCGCCCGCGACGGAGCCGAGCACACCGGAGCCGATGGTCAGGGCGAGGAAGGCGTGCACCTTCCAGCGGGTGATCAGCAGCACGATGACGGCGATACCGGCCAGGGCGGCCAGTGCCAGGCGGGTGTTGCCCGCGTCGGTGATCGGGGACGGATCGGCGGCCAGCAGCTCCACGCTGAGTGCGGACACGGAGGACTCCAGGGGGAAGGACGGGGACAGGGGAGAGGGGGTTCGAACGGGTGGGGCGGGTCAGTCCGGCGACGTCAGCGGGGTACGGCGGCGAGCGCGCGGTCCGCGATCTCCCGCGGCCCGCCCTCGATCGTCACGACCGCGCCCGCCTCGTCCGGCTCCAGCGGCTCCAGCGTCGCGAACTGCGAGCGCAGCAACTCGGACGGCATGAAGTGCTGCATCCGCGCGGCCAGCCGGGAGGCGATCAGCTCCGGGGACCCGTCCAGGTGCAGGAAGAACAGGTCGGGCGCGCTCTGACGCAGGTGGTCGCGGTAGCGGCGGCGCAGGGCGGAACAGCTCACCACCCCGCCCTTGCCCTCGCGTTGCGCGATCCACGCGCCGATGGCGTCCAGCCAGGGCGCCCGGTCGGCGTCGTCCAGCGGGTGACCGGCCGACATCTTGGCGATGTTGGCCGCCGGGTGGAAGTCGTCGGCCTCGGCGTACGGGACGCCCAGCCGATCCGCCAGCAGGCCGCCGACGGTCGACTTGCCCGAACCGGAGACCCCCATCACGACGACGACGGGGGAGTGCGGTGGGCGCGGGGAGCTGGTCATGCGCTCGAACCTCCTTGTGCAAGCGGTCGGGGACACTCAACGCCATAGGTACTACTTATTCAAGAGTCTGTGATGTAAAAGTCACATGACTGTGCTGCCGCATAAGCTGTCCTCATGCCTCAGCAGGAAGCACCGCGGGACGACGCCGGGGGTCTGCACGCCCGTGTTCTGGCCGAACTCGGCCCCGCCATCGCCTCGGGCGACTACCCGCCGGGGACGGTTCTGCGCATCGACGAACTGGAAACGCGCTACGGCGTCTCGCGCACCGTCGTCCGCGAGGCGGTCCGGGTGCTGGAGGCGATGCACCTCGTGGAGTCCCGCCGCCGCGTCGGCGTCACCGTGCTGCGCAGCGAGGAGTGGAACGTCTTCGACCCGGCCGTCATCCGCTGGCGCCTGGCCGGCGCCGACCGCCCCCGCCAACTGCGCTCCCTCACCACCTTGCGCACCGCCGTCGAACCGGTCGCCGCGGGACTCGCCGCGACCGCCGCCGATCCCGCCCAGTGCCGCGAACTCACCGTGCTGGCCGCCGAGATGGCCGCCGCCGCCCGCGCCGCCGACCTCGACGCGTACCTCGTGCACGACGTCGCCTTCCACCGCGTCGTCCTCGACGCCTCGGGCAACGAGATGTTCGCCCGCCTCGGGGACGTCGTCGCCGAAGTCCTCACCGGCCGCACCGAACACCATGTGATGTTCGCCGAGCCCGACCCCGCCGCCGTCACCCTCCACGTCCGCGTCGCCGAGGCGATCCGCTCCCGCGAAGCCGCCGCCGCCGAGGACCTGATGCGCGAGATCTGCGTGGGCGCCCTGCACGAGCTGGACATCCTGGCGCCCTGAAAATCCGTTTACCCGCACGGCCCGGCAGTGCTGCACTAATACGCGTGACCGCTCGTCAACCCGCCCCGCCGCAGCCCTTCCGCTGGGCGCTGTCCTCGTACGAGGGCCGCCCGCCGGACCGCCTCGGCACGCTCGCGGACGGCTCGGAACCCGTACGGCTGTGGCACCTTCCGGCGCTCACACAGTGCACGGGCAAGGTGCTGGCCCGCTCCCGCGCCGCCGACCTCCGCTTCGTCGGCCGCTCGCTGGACAGCATGTACGACCTGCTCACCGGCGCGCTGGAACACGCGGACCGCCCTGGCGGACTCCTGCGGCTCCCCCTGTCGATCCGCCGGTCCGCCCGCCTCGGGCAGCCCCAGCGGGAGCGCTTGCGCGAGCACCTGGCCGCGGCGGGCCTCGAACCGCGCGCCCTGGCCCGCCGCAAGCGCCCGCTGGCCGTGGTCGACGTGGTCCACAGCGGCTCCACCTTCGACGCGCTCCACCGCGAACTGGCCGCGTGGATCGCCGAGAGCCGCGAACCCTGGTCGGTGATCCGCCGCAAGCTGCGCTACGTCGGGGTGACGCCCCGCGGCAAGAGCGGCCCGAACGCCGACCGCTGGCAGCAGTCGCCCGATTCCGCCCGCTGGGTGCGGACGCTGCCCGCGGGACACGTGGTCAACGTGTCGCTGCCCTGGCCCGAATGGGGCTGGTACGGCAATGCGCAGCCCAAGCTCAACGGCACCTTTCCGCCGAGCCGCTGGTTCGACGAGGACGCGGACACACCCTGGTACCACCAGGCGCTCCCGCAGGCGCTGGCCGAGTCGCTGGCGCTGGTGGAGGCCGGCCGAAGCCGTACCGTGCGGGACGGACTCGTGCGGACCGTCGCGGGCGAGCCGGGCTTCGCCGACCGGGAGGTCCGGGCGCTGGTGAGCGTGCTGCGACGACGCTGAGGGGCGCGGCGGGCGCGCCTCACCACAGCAGGGCGCGTCACCACACGAGGGCGCGTCACCACAGCTGGGCGCGCGTCACCACACCAGCGCCGCGCCGAACACCGCGAGCGCCACCGTGCAGCCCACCACCGCGACGGCGGCGCCCGGCGCCATCACCGCCGGGTGCGGCGCGCCGCCGAGCTGCTGAATCCTGCGGTGCGCCAGCCGGAGGAAGGCCAGGAACGCGAGCGCCGTCAGACCGATGGCCACCGCGGGGAGCGCCCCGCCCTCGTGGTGCAGCACCTGCCGCCCGGCCAGCACGGCCGTCACCGCGCAGGACAGCGTCGTACGCCGCCACGCCAGCCGCGTTCGTTCCGGCTGGAGCCCCGGATCCCGGTCGTCACCGGGACGGCCGCCGACTCCCGGCGGCCCGCCGTCCTGGCGGTCGTGGCTCATCCGGCCCAGCCGAAGAGCACCACGCACACCATCGCGACGGCGATCACCGCGATGGCGACCGCGAGCAGCGCGGGGAAGCGGGAGACGGGCAGGTCGGCGCCGCGGCGCATGGCGCGTTCGCAGCGGGCCCAGTGGTTGACCGCGCGCAGCGTGCAGGCGACGCCACCGGCCAGCAGGACAAGCGCCAGCGACACCCGTACCCAGTGCGCGAGGTGGTCGGTGAGGAACTGGTCGACGGCGAAACCGCCGCCGATCAGGGCGAGCGCGGTGCGGATCCAGGCGAGGAAGGTCCGCTCATTGGCCAGCGAGAAGCGGTAGTCGGGGGTCGTGCCCTCGTCCCGCACGCGGGCGGGGGCGAACCACAGACGTACGGAATCCCGCGCGGCACGCAGCCGCGCGGGCAGCTCCTGGGCGAAAGCGCTCACGCGTCCACACTAACGACCAGGTCGGAAGCGGGCGCGGGCGGTCACTTCCGGCGGGAAACCGCCGCGATGATCACGGCGAGCACCGCGGCCAGCAGCACCACGCCGACCACGGCGATCACCACATGGCCTGCGGAGCCGCCGCCACCGTCCTGCGGCGGCGCGACGTCAGCGAGCAGCATCGGAGGACTCCTTCCTTCCGTCGGTCGGACGCGCGTCGGTCGCGCTCTCTTCGGTCGCGCCCATTGCGGGCGGGCTCTTCTCGGGCGGCCTCTTTTCGGTCGCGCTCGTCCCGGTCGCGCTCGTCCCGGTCGGCCTCGTCCCGGTCAGGTCCGCCCCGGCCGCCCGGCCCCGCTCCCCGAGCCCCAGCACCAGCATCAGCAGCACCGGGAACTCCAGATACGCGTGGTAGCTGGCCACCGCCGCGTACAGCGACCTGCCCCGCGTGTAGTCGCTGACGAACAGCACCGACAGGGCCGCCGCCCCGCCGAGCCCCAGCGCCCAGGCCCGGACACCGCGCAGCACGGGCGCGCGGCGCTCGAACGCCTCGGTCGCGTCCGGCGCGTACCGCGGCATGAACCACACCCACACCACGTAATGCATGGTCTGGAGGAAGGCGAAGACCGCGACGAAGCGCAGCCCGGCGTGCGTGTGCTGCCAGGCGGGCGGGGTGTACGACAGCGCCAGCCGGTCCGTCCAGCCCGAGCCCGCGCCGAGCAGACCGTCGAGGGCGCCGGACAGCAGCAGCGCGGGAATCACCAGCACCCACCCGCACTGCACCGCCCGGAAGGCGGCACGGCCGCGCGGCATGGCGCGCGACCACTCCCACAAGAAGAGCAGCGGCACCACATTGTGCAGATGGGCCAGCACCACGAAGTGGTAGGCGGGGAAGGCCAGCGACGCCATGGCGGCGCCCGCCAGCAGCGCGCAGGAGGCGGCCAGCGGTACGGGCCTGGTCCGCAGCGCGTGCACGCAGGCCGCGGCGAGCAGCACGTACGCGAGCAGGATCTCGGCGGTACGGGTGCCCGAGGACGGCGGCAGCAGGCGGCACACGACGATGCCGGTGATGAGCGCGCCCAGCAGCCGCAGGAACGGGCCGTGCAGGACGCCTTCGAACCGGCCGGTCACGTACCGCAGTTCGAGCACATTGTGCAGAATGCCGAAGACCGCGAGGCCCACCACGGCCGTGCCCGCGGGCAGCCGCAGCGAGACGGCGAGCGCCACCGCCGCCGCCAGGACGAAACCGGCGACCGGCAGCGTACGCCCCGCGCGTCCCGTATCGGCCGTGCCCGTATCGCCCGTGCCCGCACCGCCCGCCAGGGGCGCCCCCACCGCGCTGGCCACTCGTCCCCTCCCCGTGGCACGATCCGCCCGTGCCGTATCCGCTGGCCCTCGCCCTCACCCTGCTCGTCGAGGTGCCCTGCTACGTCGCGGCGGTCACCGCGGCGTCCGCCGTCCGACCGACGCGGACCGCTCTCGCGACCGTCATGGTCAACTGTGGGACGCACCCGCCGCTGTGGTGGTTCCTGCGGCAGACGCACGGCGCCGCGTACTGGCCCGCCTTCGCCGTCGCGGAGAGCGCGGTCTGCCTCGTCGAGGGTCTGCTGCTCGGCCGACTGCTGCGGCTGCGGGGCCCGTTGCCGTACGCGGCCTCGGTCGCCGCCAACTGCGCCTCGGTCATGGCCGGTCTCCTGGTGGCCGGTTGAGCCGCCGGGCGGTCAACTCCCGTGCGTCGCACGCCATTCGAGCAGCCTGCGGTAGCCGTCGAGGCCGTCCGGCACCCACTCCCACTCGGTGAGCCTGGCGGCCAGCTCCTCCTCGGTGAGGAAGGTGTGCCAGGCCACCTCCTCGGCCTGCGGGGCGACCGGCAGTGTGCACCGCACCTGGTAGACCGACGACCACCACGTCCGCGGCCCGTCCTCGTAGAGGAATCGGAACAGCGGCTCGGGGCGCGGCAGTCCGCTCACCCCCAGTTCCTCCTCCGCCTCGCGCAGCGCCGCCTCCTCGTAGGACTCGCCCGCGCCGACGACACCGCCGACGAACATGTCGTAGAGGGAGGGGAAGACCAGCTTCTCCGCGGTGCGGCGGTGCACGAAGATCCGGTCCTCGGCGTCCCTGGCCAGGATGAAGACGCAGCGGTGCCGCAGGCCCCTGGCGTACGCCTCGCCGCGCGGCGACCTGCCGACGACCCGGTCGTGCTCGTCCACGATGTCGATGATCTCGTCGGCGGACAGCGGGGGTCGCGGTGTGGGCTCGTTCATGGAGCCGATTCAACCACCGGCCGCCGGACCCGCCCCGGGCGCGCCCCCTGGTGGTCTTGCGCGGCGCGGACACCGGCAAGATGATCGTCCCGGTTCGGTGAGACGGGGGAGTGACGGGAGTGTGGGATGACGGCACACCAGGCGCCCCGGGTACCGCAGGCGCCCCAGACGCGACAGGACCGGCGGGCACCGCGGGCGCAGCGGGAGCGCGGGGCGCCGCTGCGGATCGCGAACTGCTCCGGCTACTACGGTGACCGGCTGTCGGCCGCCCGCGAGATGGTCGAGGGCGGCCCCATCGACGTCCTCACCGGCGACTACCTGGCCGAACTGACCATGCTGCTGCTGTGGAAGGCGCGGCAGCGCGACCCGGACGGCGGCTACGCGGTCTCCTTCCTCGCCCAGATGCGCGAGGTGCTCGGCACCTGCCTGGAGCGCGGCATCAAGATCGTCGTCAACGCGGGCGGCCTCAACCCGGCGGGACTGGCCGCCAAACTCGCCGAGTTGGCCGCGGTCGGCGGCCTGCACCCGTCCGTGGCGTACGTCGAGGGCGACGACCTGCTGGACCGGCTGCCCGAACTCCAGTCCCGCGGCCACGACTTCGCGCACCTGGCCACCGGCCGCCCGCTGGCGGGCTCCGGCGTCGAGCCGGTCACCGCCAACGCGTACCTCGGCGGCTGGGGCATCGCGCAGGCGCTGCGCGGCGGCGCCGACGTGGTGATCTGCGGCCGGGTCACCGACGCCTCGCTGGTCGTCGGGCCCGCCGCCTGGGCCTTCGAGTGGGCGCTCGACGACTGGGACCGGCTGGCGGGCGCCGTCACCGCGGGCCACATCATCGAGTGCGGCACCCAGGCCACCGGCGGCAACTACTCCTTCTTCACCGAGATCCCCGACCCGGTGCACCCCGGCTTCCCGATCGCCGAGATCCACGCCGACGGCTCCAGCGTCATCACCAAGCACCCCGGCACCGGCGGCGCCGTCACCATCGGCACCGTCACCGCCCAACTCCTGTACGAGATCGGCGGACCCGGCTACCTCAACACCGACGTCGTGGCCCGCTTCGACACCGTCCGGCTCATCCAGCAGGGCCCCGACCGGGTCTCCGTCGGCCCGGTCGCGGGCGAGCCCGCGCCCGACACCCTCAAGGTCTGCCTCAACCACCGCGGCGGCTACCGCAATTCCGCGACCTTCGTGCTCACCGGCCTCGACCTCGACGCGAAGGCGGACTTCGCCGAGGCCACCCTGCGCGACGCGACCGGCGGGCCGGGCCGCTTCGCCGGGTACGACCTGCGGCGCGAACACGGCGGCGAAGCCGACCGGTTGACGCTCACCGTCAAGGACCCGGACCTCGACACCGTCGGCCGCGGCTTCTTCACCGACGTCGCGGGCTCCGCGCTGGCCGGCTACCCCGGGCTCTACCTGGAGCACGCCTCGCCGCGCCCCACCGAGTACGGCGTGTACTGGCCCGCGCTGGTGGCCGCCGACGAGGTCACCGCCGTGACCGTGCTCGCCGACGGCACCCGGCTGCCCGTACCGCGCCCGCCGCACGGCGCCACCGACCTCCGCGAGGGACGGCCGGGTCCGGTGCCCGACTCCGGCCCCGTACCGCCGCCGCTGGTGTCGCCGGTCACCGGACCCGCGCCGCGCCAGGCGCGGACCGGGCCGCCCGAGCCCTTCGGCCGGACGGTACGGCTGCCGCTCGGGACCGTCGTCGGGGCGCGCTCGGGGGACAAGGGCGGCGACGCGAACGTCGGGCTGTGGGCACGGGACGACGAGGGGTACGCGTGGCTGCGCGCGTATCTGGACGTACCCCGGCTGCGGGCCCTGCTGCCGGAGACCGCGACGCTGCCGGTGAGCCGCTGGGAACTGCCGAATCTGCGCGCGGTGAACTTCGTCGTGCACGGGCTGCTCGGCGACGGCGTCGCCGCTTCCACCAGGGCCGATCCGCAGGCCAAGGCGCTGGGGGAGCGGCTTCGGGGATGCCTCGCGGACGTGCCGGAAAAGCTGGTGGATCTTTTGCAGAGCCAGTACACGCCGTTGCCCAAGAGGTGACATTCGTGGAGTCATGATGGGAATCGTCCGAGGGCGACGGGCCCGCGGGGGTAGTGAAGGGCGGTCCCCATGGACGGCGACATCCTGCGCAAGGCGATCTTTCTGCTGCGTGAGTGCCACGAGTCGGAGCAGCAGGTCGTGACCAGGCTCAAGGACTACTTCCCCGGCCTGACGCTCGGCGACCGGGAGATGTACGTCAGCGAGGCCCGCGACCTCGTGCACGGCATCCACCCCGCCCACTCCGCGCCGCCCGCCCGGTAACCGCCCGCCCGGCCCCTGGCCTCGGGATTCCCGCCGCCCGGGGCCGACGGACCCCCTGACCCGCGCGACCGCCCGGTCCCCTCCTCGCTTCGGGCGGTCGCGCGCGGCATGATCGGCACCATGAGCAATCTCGACACGACGCCCGCCGCCACCCGCTGCGGCGGGCGCGCCGACGTCTCCGCCGCCCCGGTCCGCGACCTGCTCGCCGGCCGCACCGTCCAGCTCGGTGAGAGCACCGAGGTACGGCGACTGCTCCCCAACCTCGGACGGCGCATGGTCGGCGCTTGGTGCTTTGTTGACCATTACGGGCCCGACGACATCGCCGACGAGCCCGGCATGCAGGTGCCGCCCCATCCGCACATGGGCTTGCAGACCGTCAGCTGGCTGCACGACGGCGAGGTGCTGCACCGCGACAGCCTCGGCAGCCTCCAGACGGTGCGCCCCCGCGAGCTGGGCCTGATGACCTCGGGCCTGGCCATCGCCCACTCCGAGGAATCACCGCGCGACCACGCCCGCTACCTGCACGGCGCCCAGCTCTGGGTCGCCCTGCCCGACGCCACCCGCGACACCGCGCCCTCCTTCGAGCACCACCCCGTACTCCCCGAGGTCACCGGCGGCGGCGGACTCCACGCCACCGTCATCCTCGGCGACCTCGACGGCGCCGCCTCGCCCGGCACGATCCACACCCCGCTCGTCGGCGCCGACCTCACCCTCGCCGCCGGTACCGACGCCCGGCTCCCGCTCGACCCCGACTTCGAGTACGCCGTCCTCACCATGTCCGGCGAATCCCACGTCGACGGTGTCCCCCTCACCCCCGGCTCCCTGCTCTACCTCGGCTGCGGCCGCCGCGAACTCCCCCTGCGCGCCGACACCCCCGCCTCCCTCATGCTGCTGGGCGGCGAGCCCTTCGCCGAACGCATCATCATGTGGTGGAACTTCGTCGCCCGCACCAGCGAGGAGATCACCGAGGCCCGTACCGCCTGGCAGTCCGCCACCCGCTTCGGCGACGTCCACGGCTACGACGGCGAGCGCCTGTCCGCCCCCGACCTCCCGCCGGGCCCGCTGAAGGCGCGCGGCCGGGAGCGCTGACCGGGCCGGGGCCGCGGCGGGGAACGGCGCAGGGCCCCTGGGCGGCGGGGGCGCGCCGGGCAGGGGCCCTGGGGGGGAGCGGGGGTCAGGACGCGGAGTGGTCCTGGGCCGCCTTCTGGACGTACTCGTCGGTGTACGTCTTCGACAGGTCGATCGTCTTGCCCTTCACGGTCGGGTCGACCGCGGTCAGGACGCGGAGCACCGTCTGCGGGGCGTCGGCCGGCATCTGGCCGGTCGGGTTGTACATGCCCATCTCGTTGGCCAGCGCCTGGACGTACTGGTCCTTGCCGCTGCCGGCGTAGAAGTCGGCCGGGACCTGCTCGGTGATCTCCGCGGCCGAGTGGGACTCCATCCACTGGAGCGTCTGGTAGACGGCGTTGACCATCTTCTGGACGGTCTCCTTGTGGCTGTTGGCCCACGCCGTCTGGACGGTCAGCGCGGTGCCGGGGTACGGGCCGCCGAGCGCGGCCTTGGTGCCCGCCGCGGTGCGCATGTCCGCGATGATCGTCCCGAGCTGCTTCTTGAGCAGCGTCGAAATGGTCGGCTCGGTGGTGACACCCGCGTCGATCCGGTTGTGCTCGAAGGCCGCCACGAAGGTGGCACCGGCCGCCACCGCCACCAAGTGGGTGTCGGCCACCGCGATGTTGTTGTGGATCGCGAGGTACGAGGCGATGGTGGAACTGGCGGAACCGAGCGAGGTGACGCCGACGTTCTTGCCCTTGAGGTCCGCGGGCGACTTGATCGACGGCGCGTTCGTACGGGCCATCTCGACCATGCCGGGCGCCTGGAGGAGCTGGACGACCGCCTGGGTGTTCTTGCCCTTGAGCTGGAGCTTGAGGTTCGAGTCGTAGAAGCCGATCATGCCCTGGGCGTCACCCTTGAGCAGCGCGTCCGAGACCTGCGGCGTGCCCTGGAGGTTGGCGATCTTCACGTTCAGGCCCTGCTTCGTGAAGTAGCCCATCCGCTGCGCCAGGATCAGCGGGAGGTAACTCTGGTTCGCCTGGTTCGACAGGGCGATCGTCACCGTCTCCAGCGACCCCGCGCTCGCCGCGTCGGTGGTCTTGTCGGACTTGCTGTCCGAGCAGGCCGTCACGCCTGTCGCCAGGACTACCGTCGCGGCTGCGAGAACGATCTTCTTGTGCCACATGTGCGTTGTCTTCTCCTCGGAAGCGGGTGGGTCGTGCGCCGTCTCGGGTCGTGCCGCGGGCCGCGAGTCGCCGCGGGGCGGTTGACCGTCGGGGGGATGGCGGAATGGGCGGGGATGGCGGGAGTGCCGGAGGCGGCCCCGGTCCCGGCGGTGCTGTCGCCGGTCACGGCGGTCACGCCTGCGCTCCGGACTTCTGCGGACGCGGCTGCCAGCTCAGCAGCCATCGCTCCAGCAGCGAGATCAGTCCCTCGGCCGCCAGCGCGAACGCGGCGGTGATGACGAGTCCCGCGTAGACCCCGTTGGGATCGAAGTTGGCCTGCGCCTGGAAGATGAGCAGCCCGAGGCCCTGCTGCGCCCCGAGCAGTTCGCCCACGATCGCGCCGGTGATGGCGAAACCGAAGGCCACGTGCAGGCTGGTGGTGATCCAGCTCAGCGCGGACGGGACGACCACGTGCAAGGTCACCCGGGTGTTGCTCGCGCCGAGGATGCGGGCGTTGGCGAGGAGATTGCGGTCCACCTCGCGGGCGCCCTGGAAGGCGTTGAAGAACACGCCGAAGAAGACCAGTACGGCGGCCAGCATGACCTTGGAGCTGATGCCGAGACCGAACCAGATCGCGAACACCGAGCCCAGCAGGATGCGCGGGATCGAGTTCAGGGTCTTGATGTAGGGGGCGAAGACATCGGCCAGGAAGCGCAGCCGGCCCAGCACGATGCCGAGGACGACACCCAGGGTGACCCCGATGCCGAAGCCCATCAGGGTCTCCTGCAATGTCACCCACACCTGGTCCCACAGCGGTCCCTGCGACGTACCGTCGCGCACCCAGCCCCACAGCTTCGAGCAGATGCCCGACGGCTTGCCGGAATAGAACGGGTCGACGACCTCCGTCGAGGCGAGCACCTGCCACAGGCCGATGAAGGCGGCGAGGACGGCGGCCCTGACAACGTTGACCCACACGCGGCGCCTGGCCCGTTGTCGCCTGGCCAGCGCGGCGCGGGCCGCTCCGGCGTCACTCTTCGGCGGTTCGGGTCGCGCGAGGATCTCGTCGGTCGCCGACCCGGTCGCGGTGTCGGTCTTCATAGGCTCATGCCTCTTCCGTACGGATGGTTCAGGCCGCCGATTCGGGCGCCACGGTCTCGGCCGACACGGTCTCGGGCCGCGCGGCCGTGCGGGAGTACGCGAGCTGCACCTCGTCCCGCAGCGCCTGCCAGACCCGTTCGTGGAGCTTGACGAATTCGGGAGTGTGCCGGATCTCGCGGGGATTGCGCGGCCGGGGGAGATCGATCTCGAACTCCTCCTTCACGGTGGCCGGTCCCGCCGTCAGCACCACGACCTTGTCGGCGAGCGAGATCGCCTCCTCCAGGTCGTGCGTGACGAACACGACCGAGGGCCGGGTCAGGTCCCAGAGCGAGAGCAGTTCGTCGGACATGATCTGACGGGTCTGCACATCGAGCCCGGAGAAGGGCTCGTCCATCAGCAGCACCCGCGGCTCGTTGATCATCGTCTGCGCGAGCGCCACCCTCTTGCGCATTCCGCCGGAGAGCTGGTGCGGGTGGTACCGCTCGAACCCGGCGAGGCCCACCCGGCGGATCCACTCGGCCGCGGCGGCGTGCGCCTCCTTGCGGGACGCGCCCCGGAAGCGCGGACCCGCCGCGACGTTGCCGATGACGGTCTTCCAGGGGAACACCGCGTCCGTCTGGAAGACGAACCCGACGTCCTTGCCAATGCCCTCCACCGGGCGCCCGTCGACGAGCACCTCACCGCTGTCCGGACGTTCCATGCCGGAGATCAACGAGAGAGTCGTCGATTTCCCGCATCCGGTGGGACCCACGACCGCGGTGAACTCTCCGGGCCTGACGGTGAAATCGATGTTGCGCAGGACGTCATGATTTCCGCCCTGCGGGGTACTGAAGGACTTGCACACGTCGCGCATCGCGATAGGCGATGTCGTCGGTTGCGGCGATTTGACTAGACCATTGCTGTGCCCGTGCTGGGATTCGCTTGCCACGCGAGTGAGGCTGCCAGAACCGACGGGCAGACACCAACCTCGTCGAACAAGGGTGCATTGACTTAAGCGTCCGGAGGCCGCTGACCTCACTCTCCGTCGACGTCGTTGTCCGGAGAAATTCCGTCTAGTGCCTCTTTCTCCCGACTATCCATAGTGGGTTAGACGCGGAGGGTTCTCCGGGGGTAGCTTCTGGCGAATGACGTTTCGCCATCTCGACATATCGCCTGAAACGCATCTTCCCGACCGGCTCGCACTGCGCATGCTCGTGGAGACTTTCCGGCCGGATGTGATGGACCGGCTCGTGGACAAAACCGAGCGCCGAGAGCGCCGCAGGCGTCTCCTGCCCGCACAGCTCATGATGTATTTCGTTCTGGCGATGTGGCTCTTCGGGGCCTCCTCTTATGAGGAGGTGCTCGCCAAACTCACCGGCGGTCTGCCCGAGATGTTCCCGGGCGCAGGCGTCGGCGGATCGGGCGACGTGGCCAGCGCGGCCGCCATCGCGCGGGCCCGCATGCGGCTCGGCGTCGAACCCCTCAAGGCGCTCTGCGGCCACCTCGCCGACGCCGCGGGCCACGGGACCCGGCTGGACGGCGAGCGGGTCTTCGTCTACGAGAGCGTCGCGATGGAAGTGCCGGACACCCCCGCGAACAGGGCAGGTTACGGCTCCCCCGACACCACGGCGCCCCGGTTGGACAAGCACCGGTCGCTCGACGTGTGGGTGTCCTCGCTCACCGACTGCCGGCTGCGCGTCTCGGCGGTCGCGGCCATCACGCCCCGGGCCGAGGAAGGCGCCGAGGGCCTGCTCGCGCAGTGGCCGGAAGACCTTCTCGACAAGCGGGCGCTGGTGGTCGGCGACGAGGAACTGATCCCGGTCGCGCTGTGGTCGGCGCTGGCCGAGACCGGCGCCGACCAGATCTGGCGCTCCGGCGGCCTCGGACCAGCCCCGTACTCACTGCCGGTGATGCGCGAACTCCCCGACGGCTCCTACCTGTCGGAACTGGCGGCGGACGCCGGTCCCGGCGAGGGTCCGGGGCCGGGGACCGCGGTCCGGGTGGTGCCGTGCGGCGACCGCACGGCCGCGCGAGCCGCCGCCGCGGGACCGGTGCTGGGCGCTCCGCTGCTGGTCACCTCGGTACTCGACAGCACGGTGCCGGCCGACGAGATCAGGGCCCGCTACGAACAGGCGGCCGTCGCGAGCGGCGACGGGGTCGCCCACTTCGTCGAGCAGATCACCGGGCCACGGGTGCTATTACGGTCGAAAAGCCCTGAACTCGTGCAGCAGGAAATATATGCCCTCCTGTGCACCTATCATGCCGTCGGACACCTCGTATCGCCGCCGCTTTCGGTGGGTCCGATTTCGACCGATCCGACCACTGGACTGGGGGAGTGGGCGGCGGTGAGGCCGCGTTAAGTCAGTAGCGCAACCCTTTGCTCCTGCGGGCACGCGTGTGCTGCAATAAAGTTCCCGCAGAGGGCGTGGAAGTGAACAGACACAAAGAGCCTCCGACCTGGTACGCAGTGGTATGCGGTCGGAGCCGAACGTCTCATCGCGGTGAACCGGATAATCAAGCGTCGCCGCGCCATGCGGCGGCGTTATGAGGGTTAAGGGTTAGTGAATGGAAGACCAGCGGTCTCACGGAGCCGGCAATCCGTTGACATGCGGGGACCGCTTGACACAGCACGATGCGGCGACGGCATGACGAGCGCGCGGAGACGGGGTCGCGCGCCCGCACCGAAATGGATCTCCCCCCTCACCGGGCTCGGCTCCAGGCTCTGGACCAAACGCAAGCTCGGCGACTGGCGGCTGCGCAATCGCATGCTGCTCCTCGTGCTCGTCCCGCTGATCGCGATCATTCCGCTGGCGGGCGTGCGCGTGTTCTCCGCGGTCGGCAACCTCCGGAGCGCGGCCCATATCCAAGGGCAGGCGCAACTCGCCCGGCAGGTGTCCACGCTGGTCAGCGCGCTCGACGACGAACGCGACCTCACCCAGTTGGCACTCACCGGGTCGGGTACCGCCAAGGACGACAAGCTCGCGGCGGCGCAACGGGCCACCAACGCGCAGGTGAAGGCGTTCGGCCAGAGCCTGGACGAACACCGGAGCAGCGTCGACGCGCTGCCCGCCGCCGTACGCCTGATCGGCGTGCGCGCCGAGGCCCGGCTCGGTGACCTGACCCCGCTGCGCGCCTCGACCAAGGGCCTCGCCCACGGCGCCAACACGCCGACCTTCAGCGCCTACAGCACGATCATCGGCAATCTGCTGGACTTCAGCCAGCAGCTCGCGGCGGTCGGCTCCGACCACACGCTCGGCAGCCTGGTCACCACGCTCGCCTCGATCGAGCAGATCGAGCAGCAGACGTCGAGCGAACGCGGCTTCATCGTCGACGCGCTCGACCGCGGCTTCACACTGGAGCTCAAGGAGAACATCGAGCAGGCGCACTTCGAGACCGCCAACGGCACCTTCACGAACAACGCGTCGACCTCGCTGCTCAACCTGTACCAGTCGACGGTCAGCGGCGACAAAGTCGGCGCGGCCGACGGCACCATCCAGGTGGTCGCCACCGCCGCGCAGGAGGACATCCCGCTCGACAGCCTCGGCATCACCAAGGCCACCGCGTTCCAGCAGATCACCGACAAGCTCGACGCCGTACGCACCGTCGAACGGCAGACCGTGGCGGACCTCAACGACCGGTCCTCGCACCTGCTGTCGGCCGTGCGCACCCAGCTCTACCAGAACATCGCCATCATCGTCGCCGTGGTCGCGCTGTCCTTCCTCGGCGCGCTGATCCTGGCCAGGTCCGTGGTCCGGCCGCTGCGCCAACTGCGGGTGTCCGCACTGGACGTGGCCGACAACCGGCTGCCGGGCGCGGTCCGTCGACTGCGCGACGTGAACCCCTCGGAGACGGACCGGCCGGTACGGGTCGAGCCGATCGAGGTGCAGTCGCAGGACGAGGTCGGCCAGGTCGCGCGCGCCTTCGACCGCGTGCACTTCGAGGCGGTCCGGCTCGCCACCGAGCAGGCGCGGATGCGCTCCAACGTCAACGCGATCTTCACCAACCTCTCGCGGCGCAGTGAGAGCCTGGTGCTGCGCCAACTCCAGCTCATCGACGACCTGGAGAACAGCGAGCAGGACCCCGGTCAGCTCACCGCCCTGTTCCAGCTCGACCACCTCGCCACCCGCATGCGCCGCAACAACGAGAACCTGCTGGTGCTCGCGGGCGAGGAGCAGAGCCGCCGCTGGGACCAGCCGGTGTCGCTGTTCGACCTGGTCCGCGCCGCGACCGCCGAGGTCGAGCAGTACGAGCGCGTGGTGCTCTACGAACTGCCCGACGTGGCGGTGGTCGGACATGCCGCCACCGACGTCGTCCACCTGATGGCCGAGATCATCGAGAACGCCACGACGTTCTCCGGCCCCGAGACCCAGGTGCTGGTGGGCGCCAAGATGCTCACCGCGGGCGATGTGGTCCTGGACATCGCGGACGCGGGCATCGGCATCCGGCCCGAGGAGCTGGAGCGGATCAACCGGCGGCTCGCCGAGCCCCCGGTCCTCGATGTCGCGACCTCCCGCCGCATGGGCCTGTTCGTGGTCGGCCGGCTGGCGGCCAAGTACGGCATCCAGGTGCGGCTGACCAGTACGGGCAGGACCGGCCTGAACGCGCTCATCCGGATCCCACTGACTTTGCTGGTGTCCGCGAGCGAGCTGGAGGTGGACGGCCCGCAGGTCTTCGACCAGTCGGCGCTGCGGCCCGGACCGTACGACACCGGCGAGATGGCCGGGCTGCCGGGCGGCGGGGTCGCGGCCGGACAGGCGGGCGACCCGCGCTTCGACGGCCCCTACGGGCCCGCGGGCACGCCCTCGCGCGGCCGGTCGTACGACGACGTTCCTGCGGGCCGCCACTCCGGTCAGCCCGACGGCGGCTTCCCGTGGTTCCACGACCAGGAGGAGGGCGGCGGCCCCGACGGCGACTTCTCGTGGTTCGCCTCGGAAGAGGAGGAGGCCGAGGCGGTCGCGCGCCTGGAAGGGCACGGGTCCGACCGGTTACCGATCTTCGACGCGATGAGGTCGCAGTGGCCGGCCGGGCAGGGACCGCAGGAGGCGCGGCCCCCACAGGGGCACGTACGTCCGCAGGTCCCGCCGCAGCCGCAGGCGCTGCCCCACCAGCGGGTCCAGCCGCCGGCCCAGCGTCCGCAGCCCCTGCCGCAGGCCCAACCCCAGGCGCAGCTCCGGCCGCAGGCGCAACCCCGCCCGCCGGCCCAGCCGCCGGGCAACCCCGGTCACCCGTCGCCCTCGTGGGCCCGGCCGGGACCCGAGGACGCGGGCGGCCAGGCGACCGGAGGCACGACCGCCCAGGGTCTGCCCCGGCGGGTGCCCCTGAACAACCTCGCGGCCGAGGCGCGCCCGCGCGGCCCGGTGCCGCAGCCGAACGCGGCGCCCACCGCCCCGCGCGCGGCGAACCTGATGAGGGATCGGCTGTCGAACTTCCACCAAGGGGTCAGACAGGGTAAGGATGGGTCCGACCGCGAGGGGCCCGGCCGGACGCCGGGCGGATCGGGTCCGCTATGAGCGGACTCACAGCTCCCACGACCTCCGTGTTTCCCGTGTTTCCCCTGTCCGTAGCGCCGTCGGACGACGTCCTCGGCAGCATAGGAAGCAGCTACACCCATGAGCGATCTGAGCAACGAAGCACAGAACCTGAACTGGCTCATCGCCAACTTCGTGAAGCAGGTGCCGGGAGTCGCGCACGCGGTCGTGATCTCCTCGGACGGCGTTCAACTCCTGGCCTCCGCGTCCCTGCCCAGGGACCGCGGCGAGCAACTCGCCGCGATGGCCTCGGGCCTGGCGAGTCTGACGCAGGGCGCGGCCCTGCTCTTCGAGGCCGGGGTGGTCACGCAGACCGTCGTCGATATGGAGAACGGATTCCTCTTCCTGATGTCGGTCAGCGACGGCTCCGTGCTGGTGGTGCTGGCCTCGCCGACCTGCGACATGAAGGTCGTCGGTTACGAGATGGCGTTGCTGGTCGAGCGGACCGGCGACGTCCTCACGCCCGACGTGCGCAGGGAACTGCAGAACGCGCTGGCCGGCTGAGGGCCGGCGCGATGGGCCGTCCGAATCACACCCGGAAGGATGTGCGTTCGTGAGTGGAGACCGAGACCGAAGGCGCAACTCGCCGTTCGTCCGTCCGTACGCCGTCACCCGCGGCCGGACGACGGCGCGGACCGACTTCGCGCTGGAGGCCCTGGTCGGTACGACCGCTCTCGCCTGGGAGAGCGGTGTGCGGTTCTTCCCCGAGCAGCAGGCGATCTGCCGGCTGTGCATGAACCTCACATCGGTGGCCGAGATCTCCGCGCTGATGAACATCCCGCTCGGCGTGACCCGCGTCCTGGTGGGCGACCTCGCCGAGAGCGGCTTCGTCATCGTCCAGCAGCCCACGTACGCCGAGGGCCGGCCGGACGTCACGCTGCTGGAGCGGGTGCTCACCGGGCTGCGCGGCCTCTGAGGCCGCGCGGTCGCGGTACCCGAGGTCCGGTCCCGCGCCGGTCCTGCCCTGTTCCCGGCCGTACGACGGCCGCGCCCGACGACCTACGGAGTGCCGTGCCCGAACTGTCCAGCCTCGCCCTGTCCTTCGGGGCCGCGGCACGGGACTACGACCGCTACCGAGTGGGTCCCTCGGCCCGGATGCTCGACTGGCTGCTGCCCGCGGACTGCCCCTCGGTGCTCGACCTGGGCGCCGGGACCGGGCTGCTGACCCGGTGGCTCGCCGAACGGGTCGAGGACGTCGTGGCGGTCGAACCCGACGCGCGCATGCGGCGGGTGCTGACCGGCGTCTGCCCGCGGGCGACGGTGCTCCACGGGTTCGGCGAGCGCATTCCGCTGCCGGACGCGCGGGTCGCCGCGGTCACGGTGTCCTCGGCGTGGCACTGGATGGACCCGGCCCTCACGCTCCCCGAGATCGCCCGGGTGCTCACCCCGGGCGGCTCGCTCGGCATCCTCTACACCCGCCGCGACCGGCGGGTGCCCTGGGTGGACGTGCTGGACGCCTACGTCCACGACGAGATGGGCAACGACGACTGGATCGGCGACCTGATCCAGCGCATGTCCGACGGACCGTGGCTCCCCGACGGTGTCCCCTTCGCGCCGCCGCAGGCTCATGTCGTCACCTGGACGGCCGAGTTGACCGTCGAGGAGGTCGTCGCGATGTTCGCCACCTACAGCAGGTACATCGCCCTGCCGGACGGCCAGAAGCGCGAACTCGCGGACCTGATCGGGGCGAAGGTCCGCGAGACGGCCGAGATGCGGGACGGCCTGGTCGTGATGCCCATGATCTGCCACGGCTGGCGCACCCGCCTGACCGCCTCCTGATCCGGCGGTCTGGCGCACCCGCCTGACCGCCTCCTGATCCGGCGGGCGGTCAGTTCGCGCGGGGCTCCTCGGTCTCCGCCGGCCGGGTCGCGGTGGCGATGCCGATCCGGTTCCAGGCGTTGGTCGCCGCGACGGTCCAGATCAGGCGGGCCGTGGCGTCGGGGCCGAGGAGGGTGGTGACCTCGGCGTGGACGGCGGCCGGGACGGCGCCGTCGGCGGGGCGGGTGAGGTGCCGCGCCAGGTCGAGGGCGGCGCGCTCGGCGGGCGTGAAGTCGGGGGAGTCGGGCCACTGGGGGAGAGCGGCGAGCTTGAGCGGAGGGTGGCCCGCCGCGAGGGCGGCGTCGTGGTGCAGGGCGGTGCAGTAGGCGCAGCCGTTCATCTGTGAGACGTGCAGGCGGACCAGTTCGGCGATCTCGGGAGCCAGGCCCTCGGCGGAGATCCGGGTCAGCTCGGTGAGCGCCTGGAGGGCGTCGGGGGCGGCGGCGGTGGGGTTGACCTGCGGCATGGGCGTGGCTCTCAGAGGTGTGGGGACGGGGTCTGTTCGAAGCTGACCGGTGTCTCGGGGGTGAGCTCCAGGTCGGCGCCGGTCACCGGGGCGTCGGCGTGGATGAGGATGTTGTAGTGGTTGGGGAAGTGGCAGGCGTCAAAGCCGAGGACCGTGCCGACGGTCCGTCCGCCGATACGGACGGTGTCGCCGCGGTCGATGACACCGCCGCGGTCCAGTTCGACGAAGCCGAGGAAGCCCACGCGGTCGATCCGCGCCCCCGGCGCGCTGTCGGTGTGGTCGGTGGTGACCAGCTCATGGACCTCGCCCGCGCGCACGCAGCGGCTGGCGTGGGGTTCCAGGGCCATGCCGCGGTCGTCGCGGCGGTGGATCAGGACCTTGACCAGACAGCCGTGGACGGTGCGCTTGAGGCCGTCCTCGCGCGGGGCGGCAGCCCTTTCGGGGGTCGGCTCTTGCACGGTGGGCTCTCGCGCCGCGGGCGGGGTCAGCACGCCGTCACCTCCGTACGCCGGTACGCGGCCTCGACCAGCTCCAGGGCCGCCGTACCGCCGTGGTCGGCGCGGTACGGACCGCGGAGCCGGGCGGCGAAGTCCGCGAGGATCGCCGCGTACTCGTGCCGGAGCGAGGACTTGAAGCCCCGGTGCCCGGCCAGCATGTCGGCGTGGTGCACGGACCCGTCGGCCAGCGTGACCGTCACGTCCTTCAACTCGCCCGGATACGACCAGTCCAGCTCGACCGTGGCACGCGCGGCGCCGGAGACGGAGCGCAGCCCGATCGTCGCGGTGCGGTCGAGCCCCGTCCGGTCGTAGCCGATCCGGGCGGTCTCGACGGTCACCTCGCCCAGCAACAGCCGTACCAGGTCGAACGCGTTGGGCCCGTTGTCGGCGACGCAGCCGCCACCGCACCGGGCCGGGTCCAGATACCAGCGGTCCCGCCCGATGTGCTCCTCGATCCGCTCGAAGTACCTGACCGTGACCCGCTCGACCGGCACGTCCTGCGGCAGCCCGGCGGCCAGCGCCCCGACCGCCGCGTTGTAGCGCCGGTGGAAGGCGGTGAACAGCGGCACCCCGGACGCCTGCGCGAGCGCGGTCAGTCCGGCGCCCTCCGCGCCGGTGAGGGCCAGCGGCTTCTCCACGCACACCGGTACGCCCGCGCGCAGGAAGTCGGCGCAGAGCGCCGCGTGGGCGTCGTTCGGGACGGTGATCACCACGCCGTCGAGCGGCGGCCCGGCGGCGAGGAGTTCGCGGTGGTCGCGGTAGGCGGGTACGGCCCCGGACGCGTCCTGTCCGCCCCTGGCGGCGAGTGCGGCCGGGTCGCGGTCGCAGACGGCGGCGAGGCGGGCCGCCGGGGAGGCGTCGAGGGCGGCCAGGTAGAAGCGGGAGATGACGCCCAGGCCGACGACGGCGATCGAGTGCCGGGTCATCGGCGAAGGCCCCCGTCCAGCGGGACAGGCGCGGTCAGGCCGAACCGCCCTGCCACATCGCCGAGTTCGCGGTACTGCCCGGCGGTGACCGGCACACCGTCCGCACGGTGGGCGTCGGCCGTCGCGCCCTCGGTCCAGCCGGGGTAGCGGACGGGGGAGGCGGGGTCGACCGGCGGGCAGGCGAGCAGGCTGCCGAACAGCGAGTCGGCGTCCGAGGCGACGTCCTCCCGCGGGCGGAGCATGGCGGGGGCGATGGCGGCGACCAGAGTGCCGATGTCGTCGTCGCGGCCCGAGGGGAGCCCGTCCCCGTCCAGCGCCTCGGGGGCCGGGCCGAGGCCGGAGCCGCTGACCAGACCGGCCAGCACCTCCACCGCGAGCCCGAGCCCGTAGCCCTTGTACGCGCCGGTCTCCGGTGCGCCGCCGAGCCAGCCGAGGTACGCCTGGCCGCGGTCGAAGGCCGCCGGGTCGGTGACCGGAAGCCCGGCCTCGTCGGTCAGCCAGCCCTCGGGCACCGCCCGGCCCGCGCGGGCGGCGGCGCGCACGCGTCCGGTGGGGACGACGGTGGTGCTCATGTCGAGCACGAACGGGTGGCGCGGCCCGGCGGGGGCCGCGACGGCGAGCGGGTTCGTGCCGAGCATCGTGACCCGGCCGCCCGGCGGGCGGGCGATGCGCTGACGGCCGCAGTTGGAGGCCACCAGGCCGACCATGCCGCGGTGCGCCGCGCGCGCCGCGTGGTACCCGGCGCAGCCCAGATGGGTGGCGTTGTGGACGCTGACCAGGCCGACGCCGAAGCGCTCCGCGCGCTCGACGGCCAGGTCCATCGCGTCGGCCGCGGCCCACAGGCCGAGCGCGCGCCGGGCGTCCAGGCGGACCGCGGCGCCGAGATCCACGGTACGGTCCGGCTCGGCCGCCGGGTCGGCGCGGCGCTCCTCGAACAGCGGCAGATACAGCCGGGTCAGATTCGTCACGCCATGGGAGCTCATCCCGGCCAGATCGCCGTAACACAGCGCCTCGGCCGCCGTGGCCGCCCGCTCCCCGGCGAGACCGCACCGCGTGAAGACGCCGGTGACGAAGGTCAGCAACTCCTCATACGCGAGGCGCACGGTACTGTCCGGCGCCCGCGCCGGAAGGGTCGACTGCGGCGGGCTCGACAACGGCATGGGGCTCGTTCCTCCTGCTGACGGGCGTGGACGGCGCAAGTGGCGTGGACGGCGCGGGAAGTGACGGCGGCGCGGACGGCGCGAGCGGTACGGCGGGCGCGGGCACGGCAGGCGACACGGCCGCGTCGAAGGCGGCCAGGAGGCGCGGGACCGTGGCCGCGAAGGCGTCCAGGTCGGCCAGATCGGCGAACTCACCCGCGGCGTGGGCGCGGTTGGCGTCCAGGCTGCCGGGGCCCAGGACCACGGTGTGGGCGTCGGGCACGCCGGACATCCAGATCGCGTCGCAGGTGAAGGCGGGTTCGGCGGCGGGCCACCGCGGCACCTCGGCGCGGTCGAGCAGCGGACCGAGCCACGACGGGTCGCCGTCGAGCGCGGGCAGGCCGCGCTTGAGCCAGTCCAGCCGCAGGATGTCCGCCGCGTCGGCCGCGGTGCGGGCGAACCGCCGGCTGTGCCGGAAGGCGGCGCAGAAGGACTCCAGCCCCTCGGCGACGGCGTCGCCCAGCAGCCGCTCCAGCCGCCGTCCGGTGGCGGCCGAGCCGTAGGAGAGGTTGAGCAGCAGGTCGCCGCTGCCGTAGACGTGGTTGTGCAGGTCGCCGGTGCGCAGGCCCGCCACGCACACCTGCCCGTCGGCCGGGTCGAGTCGCGGGTCGAGCGCGGCGGCGAGGTGCTGGGCGAGATGGCCGAGCAGGACGGTGGCGTTGTGCCCCGCCTCGGGCCGGTCGTCGATCGCGTCACGGCCGCGGACGCTCAGCCGCGCGGTCATGGCCGCGGTGCTGCGGGTCAGGGCCCGGCCGCCGGTGGGTTCGCAGAAGACGTTGAGCCGTCCGTGGTGCCCGGCGTCCACGAGCGGACGGGTGCCGAAGGCGCCGAGCGCGCCGCCCTCCTCGCCGGAGACGGCCTGCACCAGAATCCGGGTGTCGCGGGGGAGTTCGGGCCGCTCCCGCAGGGCGCGCCGCAGTCCGGCCAGCAGCGCGACGGCCGGGCCCTTCGCGTCGATCGCGCCCCTGCCGTGGAAGCGGTCACCGTCGAACGAGACCGGTTCGAGGCCCGCGACGGTGTCGAGGTGGACGTTGAACATCACCGTACGCTCGCGCGGTGCCCCGGCCGGGCCGAGGGCGAGCACCAGGCTGGGCTGGCAGGCCAGGAACTCCGGCCGCTCGGCGGCGGCTTGACGTACCAGGAGCGGTACGTCGTCGCGGTCGACGCAGGCGGGCGGCGGGGCCGCGTGGTGCAGGACGGTGAAACCGAGTTCGGCGGCGGCCTCCGCGTAACGGCGCTGCGCCTCCCACAGCGCGGGTGCGGGCGCGTCGGGGCCGCATTCGAGCGGGCCGGCCGTCGGCAGGGCGAGCAGGTCGAGCAGCAGGGTGCGGTCGGCGGAGCTGAGCGGGCTCACCGAGCGGGCTCCCGCAACGCCGCCCCGTCCGGCGGGGTGTGCGCGATGGTGCCGCCGGGCACCCGCGCGCACGCGTCCAGCAGATTCCGCAGCGCCACCCCGCTCCTGACGAAGGCGGCGTGGCACCGCTCCTCCGGATCGCGGTGGTCCTCGTGCGGCCGTACGGCGATGTGCGGTTCGATCGACAGCGCGCCCCGGTAGCCGTGGGCCAGCAGGGCGCGCAGACAGTCGGCGATCCGCAGGTCGCCGGTGCCCGGCTCGCAGTAGGCGGGGCGGCCGTCGGGGGCGATGACGGCATCCTTGACGTGGACGTGCAGGATTCGGTCGGCGTACGGCAGCAGTTCGGTCAGCAGCCGGTGGCCGTCGTAGCCGTACGCGGGGCCGTTGCCGGTGTCGAAGAGCAGGGCGAGCCCCGGGCCCGCGGTCTCCAGGAGGCGGACCGTACGGGTCGCGTCGGCGCCCGCCCAGCCGGAGCAGTTCTCGTGCAGCAGCGTCAGGCCCGACTCGGCGGCGCGGTGGGCGAGTTCGCGGACGCGGCGCAGCGCCTCACGCTCCCAGGCGTCGGCGTCGAGCCCGTCGTTCGGGAAGGACATCACGCGGACGAAGCGGGTGCCGAGCCGGGCGCATCGCTGTTCCAGGACCGCGAGTTCGGCCAGGTCGGCGGCGAAGTCACCGGTCACCGGGCGGGCCCAGCCGCCGATCCTCGCGTCCACCGCGGCGACCGACACCCCGGCGTCCGCGAGCGTCCCCGCGACCCGGTCGAAGGCGGTAGGGGACAGGTCGGCGACCGGCGTGCCGTCCACGGTCCGCAGCTCGACCGACCGCCAGCCCAAGGCGCTGACGGCCGCGATCTGGCCCTCCACGCCGAGCGCGGCCTCGTCGCCGATCCCGGTGAGGCGCAACGGCTCGACCGCCCGTACGGCGGTCTGCTGTTCAGCGGGCACCGGCCAACTCCCTTCGTGGGCCCGAGGCGTCGGGCGGGGCCGCCAGATTCTTGGCGTCGGTGAGCAGGCCGACCACGCGCGCCTGCCGCGCGAAGTCCGTGGGGCAGGGGCCGTCGTCCCCGGCGAAGTCGGCGTAGGCGCGGAGCATGAACGCGGTCAGGGCGTCGTCGCGGAACACCTCGCGGTCCCCGGCCGGGCATTCCGGTGTGGTCAGCCGCAGTTGGGCGTAGTGGTCGCCGGCGTCGGCCGGGTAGTGGCCGACGGCGGTGCCGCCGTCGAATCCGAGCGTGATCCGGCGCTCGCGCACCGGTGAGGTGAGGTCGGAGCGGATGTCGCCGAGCACGCCGTCGCGGTGGGCCAGGCGCACCTCGGCGCCGCCGAGCCGGGGCAGCCGCCGTCCGTCCACGTCCAGGTCGGTGCACGAGGCGCCGACCACCTCGGCGTCCCCGGCCAGCCGCAGCAGGACGCCGAGCGCGTGCGGGATCTCGATGTCGAACGCCGTGGGGTGCCCCGAGGTGGCGAGCGTGCGCTGGAAGCGCGGCTTGTCCTGCACGACCGAGATCTGCCGCAGCGCGCCGAGACCGGGCCGCTCCTCCACGAGGGCGATCAGCCGGTCGGTGAGCGTGCTCGCCAACCAGGGCGCCACGACGGTGGCTTGGACACCGGGCCGCCCCACCAGCTCCACCAGCCGCGCGAGATCGCGCGGCCCCGCCGCGAGCGGCTTCTCCAACAGCAGCCTGCGGAAGCCGAGTCGGAGCAGTTCGGCCACGACCTCGGCGCGGGCGAGCGGCGGGGTGCAGATGTGCACGACCGTGCGCTCCGGGTCCAGCGACTCCCGTGCCCGCGCGAGCGAGTCCACGACGCTCAGACTGGTGTCGCCCGCCGCCCGGGCCCGTTCGGCCGGGTCGCGGTCGAAGGCGATCACCGGCTCCGGCGCGAAGAGCCGGGGCCGCAGGTCCCGCGCCTTGGCGAGGACCGGCAGGTGGAGACCCGCCCCCGCGCGGCCGAGGCCGAGGACCATCGTGCGCAGCGGCATCTCCTGCGTCAGCCTTCCGTCGACTTCGGTGGGGGCGGGGGAAACGAAGCGGAACAGGGCGGTACGGGACAGCGGGGGGAAAGCGCCGGGCGCCGGGGGGAGTTGCGGAAAAAGAGGGCAGGGCGCGACGACGTCGGTCAGCCTGCTCGTCCGAACCGGGCGAAGTCAAACAAACGCGCCGATAGCGCCCTTTTGTGTGAATCCCCCCGTCGGCCGCGCCGCCGACCCCCGTCCGGCCGAGGGCCTGGCATAGCGTCGGCCTCCAGCGCGTCCGGGACGCCCGGTTCGTCCGACACGACCGGGCGAACCGCCGCGTCCGGACGAACGACAGAGTCCGGATGAACGAGAGCGTCCGGACGAGCAACCGTGTCGGGACGAACGACCGCGTCCGGATGGACCAGCGCATTCGGCGTACCCGGCGTATCCGGGCAGCAGAGAGGCGGAGATGGACCTCCAGCACACCGTCGACCCACGCGAACCGGCCCCCGCCGACGTGCCGTTCTTCACCCAGGCCGAGTCCTTCTCCGCCCTCTGGCCGCGGATCGAGCGGCACCTGTCGGAGATGTTCGAGGACGGGAAGTTCTCCCACGGCACCAAGGTGGCGGAGCTGGAACGGGCGCTCGCCGCCTACACCGGCGCCCGGCACGTCATCGGGGTCAACAGCGGCACCGACGCCCTGGTCCTGCTGCTGCGCGCGGCCGGTCTGCGGCCGGGGGACGAGGTCGTCGTCCCGGCCTTCAGCTTCGTGGCCTCCGCCTCCTCGGTCGTCCTGGCGGGCGGGCGGCCGGTGTTCGCGGACATCGACCCGGTCACGTACGCCCTCGACCCCGCCTCGGTGGAGCGCGTGCTCACCCCGCGCTGCCGCTTCCTGATGCCGGTCCACCTCTTCTGCCAGCTCGCGGACGTGGAACGGCTCGGCGAACTGGCCGGGCGGCACGGGCTCACCGTGGTCGAGGACAGCGCCGAGGCGATCGGCATGCGCCGCGAGGGCGTCCACGCGGGGCTGTTCGGCGCCGGAGGGGTGCTGTCGTTCTTCCCGACCAAGACCCTGGGCGCGATCGGGGACGCGGGGGCGGTGCTCACCGACGACGACGAGATCGCCCGTACCGTGGACGCGCTGCGCCACCACGGCCGGTTCGGGCGCACCATCGCGGACTTCACCACCATCAACACCAGCAGTTCGCTGCCGGGCTGCAACAGCAAGATGGACGACGTGCAGGCGTCCGTACTGCTCGCGAAGCTCACCCGGCTGGACGCGGACATCGCCCGCAGGGAAGCGCTCGCCGACGCGTACAGCCGGCGGCTGGCCGGAACGCCGGGCATCCTGCGGCTGCCGACGGTCGTGGCCCGCGGCGGCACGGCCGATCCGGTCTTCTACGTCTATCTGATCGAGGCCGAACGCCGTGACGAGCTGGCAGGGCACCTGGCCGCGCACGGCGTGAGCACCGAGACGTACTACCCGAGCCCGCTGCACCTCCAGCCCTGCTTCGCCGAACTCGGCCACCAGCCGGGCGACTTCCCCGTGGCCGAGGCCGCCTGCGCGCGCACCCTCGCGCTGCCGCTCTACCCCGATCTGACCACCGAGGCCGTGGACCGGGTCTGCGATCTGGTCCAGGACTTCTTCTCCGGAGCCGGAGCCCGCCCATGACGCCCGCGACCACGCCGACGCCCGCGACCACGCCGATGCCCGGGACCACGCCGATGTCCGGGACCACGCCGGTGCCCGCGACCACGCCCGGGCCTCCGACGCCCACCACCGTGCCCCCGCCCCCCGCGCCCGCGACGGCCCGGGGCGACCGCCCGCGGCTGCCGTTCTTCCCCCCCGACCTGTTCGAGGCCGACCGCGAGCACCTGCTGCGCGTCGTGCGCGAGACCGGCACCGGACCGGCCCAGAAGTTCATCCTCGGCGAGCACACGGCCCGCTTCGAGCAGGCCCTGCGCGAACAGCTCGGCGCCGCCGACGTCGTCGCCTGCGGCAGCGGCACCAGCGCGCTGACCCTGGTGCTGGCCGCGATGGACGTCGGCGCGGGCGACGAGGTCGTAGTCCCGGCCTTCGGCTGCGCGCCGCTGGCCGGTTCGGTCGTGGCGCTCGGCGCGACACCGGTCTTCGCCGATATCGACCCCTGGACCATGGTGGTCGACCCCGACGACATGGAACGCCGGATCACCCCGCGCACCAAGGCCCTGATGCCCGCTCACCTGTTCTCGGTGATGGCGGACATGCCGCGCCTGACCGCGCTCGCGCGGGACCGCGGGCTGCGGCTGGTCGAGGACTCCGCCGTCGCGCAGGGCGGCGTCCAGGGCGGGGTTCCCGCGGGGCTGGCGGGCGAGGCGGGGGTCTACTCCTTCGTCCAGGTGAAGACCTTCGGCACGGCGGGGGAGGGCGGCGCGGTCGTCACCCGCGACGCGGAACTCGGCCGTACGGTACGGATGCTGCGCAACCACGGGCAGGACGGCGTCCACCGCTTCGTCCACCACCGGATCGGCTGGAACAGCCGGTTCGACGAGGTGCTCGCCGCCTTCCAGCTCCACCGCCTGCCGGGGCTGGCCGCCCGTCTGGAGCGCCGCGCCCGGATCGCCGGTCACTACACCGAGCGCTTCGCCGACCTCGCCGAGCGCGGTGTCCTCGCCCCGCCGCCCGGCCGCGACGGCCGCTGCTATTACGTCTACACGCTCCAGTGCGACCGGCGCGACGCGCTCAAGGCGCACCTGGCCGAGCGCGGTGTCGACTCGCACGTCTACTACCCGCTGCCGCTGCCCCGCCAGCCCGCCTTCTCCGGCTTCGCCGCCCCCGGCGACAGCTGGCCCGCCGCGGAACGCGCGGGCGAGCGGATCCTCTCCCTGCCCGTCTACCCGCACCTGAGCGACGCGCAGGTGGAGTACATCGCCGACGCCGTCAGGGAGTTCGCCCTGGCCCCCTGACGCCCGCGGTCCGCCGACAGGCGCTAGAGCCGTACGACGCGCTCCCCTGACAGCCGGCCCGTCGTGTCGAAGAGCAGCCGGGCCGTCTTGGTGATCGCGCCCAGGTCGTAGGCGCGGTGGGCCTGGAGCAGGACGACCAGGTCCGCCTCGGCCGCGGCCGACAGCGCGTCGTCGTACCGCCGCAGCCGGGGGTCCGCCAGCGGCAGGTCCGCCGCGTGCGGGTCGTGCCAGCCGACCCCCGCGCCGAGGCCGAGCAGCCCGCTCGCCACCTCGAGCGCGGGCGACTCGCGCAGGTCGTCGGTGTCGGGCTTGTACGCGGCGCCGAGCAGCGCGACGCGGGCGCCCGGCAGCGGCACCCCGCGGTCCTGGAGCAACCGCGAGGCGCGCGCGACGACATGGCCGGGCATGACGCGGTTCGCGCGCAGGGCGGCCCGTACGACCTGGAACGCGTCGGCGGGCGCGCCTTGCAGCAGGTAGACCGGGTCGACCGGGATGCAGTGCCCGCCGACGCCGGGGCCGGGGCGGAACGACTGGAAGCCGAAGGGCTTCGTCGCCGCGCACGCCACCACGTCCCACACGTCCGCGCCCACGTCGTGGCAGTAGCGGGCGAATTCGTTGACCAGGGCGATGTTGACGCTGCGGTAGGTGTTCTCCAGCAGCTTCGCCAGCTCCGCCTCGCGCGTGCCGCGGGCCACGATCACCCGGTCCACGAAACGCTCGTACAGCGCCGCGCACTGCTTGGCGCACACCTGCGTCACCCCGGAGACCACCTTGGGCGTGTTGCCGATGCCGAAGAACTGGTTGGCCGGATCGACGCGTTCGGGGGAGTAGCCGAGGTGGAAGTCCCTCCCCGCGACCAGCCCCGACGCCTCCAGCAGCGGTCTGGCCAACTCCTCGGTGGTGCCGGGGAACGAGGTCGATTCGACGACGACCAGCGTTCCCGGCCGCAGATGCGCGGCGACCGTACGACAGGCGGCGGTGAGCGGGCCGAGGTCGGGGCCTCCTTCGCGGGTCAGGCCGGTGGGGACGCAGATCGCGACGGCCTGGGCCCGCGCGAGCGGCGCGGGGTCGGTGTCGACGGCGAAACCGGCGGCGAGCATCCGGGTCACGTCCGCGTCGGTGACGTCACGGACCGGGGACCGCCCGCCGCGCAGCGCGGCGACGGTCGACGGCGCGATGTCGTATCCGGCCACCGCGAGCCCGGCGTCGGCGGCGGCGCGGGCGAGAGGCAGACCCACGTATCCCAGGCCCACCACGAGCAGATCGAAGGACATGACCGAGACTCCCCGGGGACGGTGGGCGCTGCGCGACGGGCGGTCCGGGAAGGCGCCCCGGGGCCCGCTCACCGCGATCTTGAACCAGTCCCCGCCCGGCCCGTGCGTGTGGCGGCCGGGCGGCGGTCATGAGGGTGAATTCTTCACCCTGTCGGCGCTGGTCCGGCCTTCGCGGGAGCCGGGAGCGGCCGGTGACGACCCGCGTCCGGCGCCGACGAGCAGCGGGCCGGGCCACGATCGGGCCATCGGGCTCCCCGCGACACGGCGACGGCGGCACATCCCGCAGTCATATGCGAACCTTCTTCCGATATGGTCCACTTCGTGCGAACCCGGACATTCGGTCCGGACCGTTCGAGGAGAGTTCATGACCCGTTTTGTCACGGCGAAGCGTGCCGCTGTCGCAGCCACCGCCACCGGCGCCGCAGCCCTCGCCCTGGTGGCCGGTTCCTCCGCCACCGCCACCGCGACCGCCACGCAGGTACGCGCCACCCCGCCGTCGCTGACGCTGGACTTCAGCGGCAACAACAGCGCGGGCGCCGCCGCCAGCACCGTGGGCGCGGGCTTCGGCGGCAGCGCCACGGTCAAGGACTCCTCCGGGAAGCCGGTCGGCACCGCCTACGACATGTGCGACAAGGACGCCATCTCCGCCAAGGAGGTGACCGCGTTCTGCCACGCGAACATCGTCTTCAACGGCGGTGACCAGGTCGCCCTCTCGGTGGTCTTCCCGATCCAGAACCCGCTCACCGCGACCTACCCGAAGTCCTTCGACGGCGTCGTCGTCGGCGGCACGGGCGCCTACAAGGGCCTCACCGGCGCGGCCCACTTCACCAACACCGCGCTCGCGGTCTACACCGTGAGCTGGGACGCCTGAGGGATCTGAAGTCCTTTCCGGTGGGCCGCCGTCCGGACGGCGGCCCACCGCCACCCCGCCCACGCACCGGAGAGTCCATGCCAGCCGCGAGTCCCGGCACGACCACCGCCACGGCGGCGACGGCCGACCGCCCCGAAGGCGACTACGCCTTCGACAACGACAGCCCGTACGCCACCGAGCAGCACCGCTGCCTGGCCGCCGCGCACGACGCGATCACCACCGCGCGGCTGGCGGAGACCGGCGTCGGCCCCGGCTGGGACTGCCTGGAGGCGGGAGCGGGCGGCGGCAGCGTCGCCCTGTGGCTGGCCGACCGCACCGCGCCCGGCGGCAGCGTGCTGGCCACCGACATCAAGCCCGAGCACATCCCCGCCCGCCCCGGTCTCGAACAGCGCCGCCACGACATCGTGCGCGACCCGCTCCCCGACGCGGCCTTCGACCTCGTCCACTCCCGCCTGGTGCTCACCCACCTGCCCCAGCGGCGGGCCGTGCTCGGCCGGCTGCTGCGCGCCCTGCGGCCCGGCGGGCACCTCCAGTTGGAGGAGTTCGACATCGACTACGCGCCGGTGCTCCTCGCCCCCGACGAGCGCACCCGCGCGGGCTACGAGGCGTTCCGGGCGGCCAAGGGCCGCGTGCTGCGGGCCGCGGGAGCCGACCCCGCGTGGGGCCGCACCTGCGCCGCCGACCTGCGGGCCGCCGGATTCACCGGCATCGAACCCGTACCGCACCTCGTGCCCTGGACGGCGGACTCCCCGGGCCTGCGGCTGCAACTGCACCACACCTACCACCTGCGGGACGCGCTCCTGGAGCACGGGATGACGGAGGACGAACTGCTCGCGGCGCGCGACGCGATGCGCCACCCGGACTTCCGCGCCGCCTCCTGCGTCCTGTACTGCGTACAGGCGAGGCGACCGGAGTGACGGCCACCGCGGCCGGCCCCCGTACCACCGCGGCGCCGCGTATCGGCACGGCGCCGGTTTCCGCGCGCGGCGGCGCGCCCGCCACGGCCGTCCGGCTCGCCGTCGCCCACCTGCGGGCGCTCGGCTGCGGCACCGAGCACGGCAGGTCGGGAGCGTTCACCGCCCACTACGGCCCGGTCCGCGCGCGCTGCGAGGTGAGCTGGGCCGGGCCCGTGGACCTCCCGCTGACCAGCGAGGCCGACGTACAGGCCGCGTGCGGTCTGACGCAGGTGCACGGCCGCCGCTACGGTGCACCGACCCCGCTCGGCGTCGACTACGCCTCCTGCGTCGCGGGCGCGCTCGCCGCCACCGGCACCCTCGCCGCGCTGGCCGCCGGGCCCGCCGACGACGGCGGCGAGATCCGCGTCACCACCTCGGTCGCCCAGGCGGCGCTGCTCTCGGTCGGCCAGTACCTGGCCGCCGCGACCGCGGCCGACGACTGGCCGGAACGCCACGCCCCCGGCGGCCCGCCCTTCGCCGCCGCCGACGGCGTCCGGTTCGAACTGGAGACCCTGGACCCCGAGGCGTGGCGCGGCTTCTGGTCCGCGCTCGGCGTGGACCGCGCGGACGCCGCGCGCGGCTGGCTCCCCTTCCAGCAGCGGTACGCCACCGCGGTCTGCCCGCTCCCGCCCGCCCTCCACGAGGCCGTCGCCCGGCTGCCCTTCCCCGAACTCGGCCGCCTCGCCGACGCGATCGGCGTGGATCTGACCCCGGTCGCCGCGGAGCCGCCCCCGTGGGCGGACGGCGACGAGCGGCCCTGGCGGCTGCGCCCCACCGGCCCGCCGGCCGCGCCGCAGGCCGCGCCCGGTACCGGGGCGCCGCTGGACGGGGTGACCGTCGTCGAGGTGTGCCGCCGCGTCCAGGGCCCGCTCGCCGGGCACCTGCTGCGGCTGCTCGGCGCGCGCGTCGTCCGCGTCGAGCCGCCGGGCGGCGACCCGATGCGGGGCGTGCCGCCCATGGCGGGCGGCACATCGGCCCGCTTCACGGCCCTGAACGACGGCAAGGAGACGGTGGAGGCGGATCTCACCACCGCGTCCGGCCGCGCCGCGGTCCGCGAACTCCTCGCGGGGGCCGAGGTGTTCCTGCACAGCCTGGCCCCCGGCAAGGACCGGCGGTTCGGGCTCGACGCCGACACCCTGACCGCCCACCGCCCCGGCCTGGTGCACGCCGCCGCCTCCGGCTGGGGCGACGAGCGCGGCTCCCGGCCTCCGGTCGGCACCGACTTCCCCGTACAGGCGTGGACGGGCCTCGCCGCCCTGGTCACCCCGCCGGGACTGCCGCCGACACCGTCCCTGCTCACCCTCACCGACGTGCTCGGCGGCGTGATCTGCGCGGAAGGCGCCGTCGCGGGGCTGCTCGCGGCCCGGCGGACCGGGCGCGGACAGGCCGTCACCTCCTCGCTGCTGTCCGCCGCCCGGCTGCTGTGCGGGCCGCGGTTCCGCTCGGCTCCCGCGCGGACGACGGTCCCCGACCGCGCCGACCTGACCGACCTCGCGGCGGACCCCCGCCTCGCGCCCGCCCTCGACCGCGACCTGTGCACGCGGGCCGCAAACCCCTGGGAGTTCCACCGATGACCACTCCGGTGGAGACGCCGACCGACGCGACACCTCCCGTACGGGCGGCGGCCGGACGCACATGGCGGTCCCGCAACGGCCTCGTGCTGCGCGACACGGTCCCGGCCCCGCTGCGGCGGCGCTGGGCCCGGCGTGAGGAGTGTCCCGACACGGGGCTGTACGCGGCCTTCGCCGAGCACGTACGCGACCACGGCGACCGGACGGCCGTACGCACTCCCGGCCTCGCGCTGACCTACCGCGAACTCGACGTGCGGGTACGCGGGATGGCGTCGGCGCTGGGCGCGCTCGGCGCGGGCCCCGGCGATGTGGTCGGCATCCGGCTGAACGGCGGCTGGCCCGCGCTGGCCACGGACCTCGCCGTCGCCGCCGTCGGCGCGGTCGCCCTTCCCTGGCCCACGGGGCAGGGCACCCGCGAGAGCCACGCCCTGCTGGAGCTGTCCCGCGCCCGCTACATGGTGAGCGACACCCCACTGGACCACCGGCACGGCCCGCTCCCGTACCTGGAACGCCTCACCACGGTCGGGGAACTCCTCTACGGCGACCCCGACGGATGCGTCCCCGCCGTCGTGGACCCCGAGGACCCGGCCCGCGTCCTGGTCTCCTCGGGCTCCGAGGCCGCGCCCAAGATGACCGCCTACAGCCACAACGCGCTGCTCGGCGGACGCGGCAGTTACGTGGACGCGGTGCTGCGCGGCGGCGGCGCCGGACACGACACGGCCACCCGCACCGGCCAGGACACGCCAGGCGGCGACCCCGGCACCGGCGAAAGCGCCGAGGACGGCGTCCCGGCCGCGCTCGTCCTGGTCCCGCTCGCCTCCTCCTTCGGCTCCTTCGGACTGGTCGCCCTCGCCCGCTGCGGCGCGACCCTCCACCTGCTGGACCGCTTCGACCCCGGCGCCGCCCTGCGCGCCGTCACCGACTGGCGGCCCACCCACGTCGTCGCCGTACCCACCATGCTGGGCCGGATCGCCGACCACCCCACCGTGCCCGGCGAGGACCTGGGCTCGCTGCGGGCCGTCGTCTCCAGCGGCGCCCCGCTCACCTCCACCGTCCTCGCCGCCGCGCTGCGCCGGTTCGGCCGCCCGGTCACCAACGTCTACGGGTCGAGCGACGGCGTGAACTGCCGTATCACCTGGACCGGTTCTGACGGCGACGTCCGCCGCGTCGGACACCCGGACCCGCGCGTCACCGACCTGCGCGTCTGCGGCGCCGACGACCGGCCGCTGCCCGCGGGGCACAGCGGCGAGATCCAGGCCCGCGGCCCGATGAGCCCGCTGGCCTACGTCGGCGCGCCCGACCTCGACCTGCGCTACCGCACCGACGACGGCTGGATCAGGACCGGTGACCTCGGGGTCTTCGACGCCGACGGTTCGCTGCGCGTCCTGGACCGGATCAGGCAGACCGTGATCCGCGGCGGCTGGACGATCAGCCCCGCCGAGGTCGAGGAGGAGCTGCACACCCACCCGCACGTCGCCGAGGCCGCCTGCGTACCCGTCCCCGACCCGGATCTCGGCGAGCGGCTGTGCGCCTTCCTGGTCCAGCGCCCGGGCACGGAGCCGCTGACCGTCGTGGCGCTGTCCGCGTATCTGACCGGCGAGCGCGGTCTGGCCCGGCGCAAGCTGCCCGAACTCGTGCTGCACCTGGACCGGTTGCCGCTCGGGGCCACCGGCAAGGTCTGCCGCCGCACCCTCGCCGCCGCGGCCCTCGCCCGCCCGCCAGAAGACCCGGTACGCGCCCCCCGGCGCTGAGCAGCGCCTGAGCCACACCGCACCGCAGGAGGAGCACCCGCCCATGGAACCCGCGCCCGTACTCGACACCGCGGCCAGGCCCCCCGTCGGCGCCGTTCCCGCCGCCGACACCTCGCCGATCGCGCCCGGCAGTTGGCGCGCCTACGCCAAGCTGGCCAAGCTGGACATCCTCGACTACTACCTGAGTATCCCGCTGGCCGCCGCGATGCTCGTCCCGTTCGGCGTCGTCACCGGGGCCGGGTTGCGGCCCGAGACCACGGGACGCGCCGCGCTCGTGCTGGTCCTGTTCTTCCTGGGCGAACTGACCATGGTGGCCGGGATGGTCGCCTTCGACGACGTGACCGGCTACCGCGACGGCAGCGACGCGGCCAACTACGGCCCGGACGCCGCCGCCCGCCGCCTCGCCCGTAAACCGCTGGTCGCCGGGACGCTCACCGAGCGGCAGGCGATCCGGTTCGGCTGGGCGGCGGTCGCGCTGTGCGCGCTGTTCTGGGGCGCGGCCGTCCTCGCCGCTCCCGCCCGGCCGCTGTGGGCGGTGCTCGGCACGGCGGCCTGCGCGCTCTTCGGGTTCCAGTACTCCTGGTGGCTGAAGTTCAGCTACCGCGGCGGCCAGGAGATCTTCCTGGCCGCGCTCGGCTGGGGCTATGTGCTGCCGCTCTTCGGCCTGCTGAACGGCGGCGCACCCGGCTTCGTCGTCGTGCAGGCGCTGATCTTCGGGCTCGGCCCCGTGCTGTTCGGCGTCTACTCCAACATCAACGACCGGGACGGGGACCACGCGGTCGGGCGGCTGACCGTGGCCGCCGTCGCCTCCGAGCGCGGCAACTCCGCCTTCATCGCCGGGGTTTCCGGGCTGGAGGCCCTGCTGATCGTCGTCCCCGCCGCCGCCGGGATCGCGCCGTGGTGGTTCCCGCCGCTCATGTCGCCCGTCCTCGTGCTGCGTGCCCGCCAGTGGGTACGCGGCAATCGGCGCGGTGACGTCCTGGGGGCCCGCACCCGCGGCATCCGGCTGCACCGCCTCGCCACCGCGCTGATGATCGCGGCCGACCTGCTGCTGGCGGTGACCCGGTGACCAAGCCCCTCGACCCCGGCATCGTCTTCGACGCGCTCGCCCGCCGCGGCTCGCCGACCGTCGTCCACCTCAGCCGCCCCCTCGACCTCGCGCCCGAGGAGGGCACCCGGTGGACGGTGCCCCAACTGGCCGGCCTGGTACGGGACACCGCCGCCCGGCTCGCCGCGGCGGGAGCGGGCCCCGGCGACCACGTGGCCGTCGTCAAGCGCAACCACTGGGACTACGTCCTGCTCGCCTGCGCCGCCGTCCGGATCGGCGCCGTCCCCGCGCTGCTCTCCGACCACCTCGTCCCCGAGGTGCTCGACACCCTGCTCGAACGGCTGCGCCCCGCCGTCCTGGTCACCCAGACGCACCTGCTGCGCAAGGGCGCCCGAGCCGATGTCGAGCTGGCGCGCCACAGCGCGTGCACGCTGACCCTGGACAGCGCGAGCCTGCACGACTCGGTACCGGACGACACCCGGCCGCCCCAGCCGGTCCGCTCCTTCCACGACCTGCCCGCCCGGCCGCTCGCCCCGATCCACCGCCGCGGTGACGGCGAGCCGCTGGCCGTGCACCACACCTCGGGGACCACCGGCGTGCCCAAGCTGGTCGTCCACTCCACCACGACGCTCATCCGGCGGCTCGCCGGATTCGAGGCCAGGCGCTGGCCCGTGGTCACCCCGCGCGCCGGCGACACCGTCGCCAGCGCCATCTCCTTCGCGCACGGCCGCGCGCTCGCCTGGACCGTCAGCGCGCTGTGGCACCAGCCCCGCGAGGCCGTGATCGTCGCCGACTCCGATCCCGACGCGGCCCGCCGCACCCTGACCGCGCACCCGCCCACCGTCCTGGAAGCGCTGCCCTCCACGTATGTGCGCTGGCAGCGCCTGGCCGCCGAGCCCGACAGTCCCTTCCGGGACGTGCGCATGTACATCTCCACCTTCGACGCCGTCCACCCGCCGACCGTGCGGGTCTTCCTCGACGCCAGCCGGCGCGCCCGGCCGCTGTGGATGCAGGGCTGGGGCCAGACCGAGACCGGGCCGCTCACCTTCCGCTTCCTCACCCGAGGGGCGCTGGCCCGGCGCGCGGAGCGCCACCCCACCACCCGCGACCTCGGCCGTCCGGTCCCCGGCTGGGTCGGCCTGCGGGTGGTGGACCCGCGCACCTTCCAACCCGTGCCGCGCGGACAGGTCGGCCTCGTCCTCACCCGGACCAAGGCCCGCTGCCTCGGCTACCTCGGCGAACAGGACCGCTGGGACGAGAAGGCGCACGGGCCCTGGTTCAACACCGGAGACCTCGCGGTCCGTACGCGCGGCGGCTCGCTGATCCTGCTGGACCGGGAGGTCGACATGATCCCGGGGCTGAGCTGCGTGGAACTGGAGGACGTCCTGCACGACCGGCTGCCCGAGGTCGAGGAGGCCGTCGTCCTCGGCGTCGTGGACCGCGACCCGCAGACCGTCCTGGTCGTCAACGCGCCCATCGACCCGGCCCGTTGGCGGCACGCCGTACGCGACCTGCCCGCGCTCGCCGAACCCCTCACGGTGGACTGGGACGCCGTCCCGCGCACCGCCACCGGCAAGGTCCGCCGCCACGAGCTGCGCGACCGCTACCTCGCCGGCACCGCCACCCACGGAACCGGGAGATGGACGTGACGGACCTCGACGTCGCGGTCGTCGGCGGCGGCATCGGCGGCCTCGCCGCCGCCTACCGGCTGCAACGGGCGGGCCGCTCCGTGCGGGTCTTCGAGGCCGCCCCACGCGTCGGCGGACGCATGGCCAGCTCCCTCGTCGACGGCTGCCTCGTCGACGAGGGAGCGGAGACCATCGCCACCCGCGGCTACCAGGCCACCTGGCGCCTCATCGACGAACTCGCCGTGCCGCCCGCACACCTCACCCCGGTGCGGGCCGGATTCGCCCTCTGGCACGAGGGCCGCGCCCACGCCCGGCTCGGCCACCCGGCGGGGCTGCTCACCGGGGCGGGCATGTCCTGGCGCGGGCGGCTGGACTGGCTGCGCTTCACCGCCCGACTGCTGCGCCGCCGCGGGGACTTCGACGCCGACCGGCCCGAACTCGCGCCGCCCGGCACGGCCACCCTCGCCGAGTACGCCCGCGCCTACCACCCCGACGTGCACGACCGCCTGCTCCAGCCGCTGTCGGGCCACTGCTTCGGCTGGCACTCGGAACGCTCGGCCGCCGCCCCCATGCTCGCCACGCTGCTCGCGGTCGGCGGCGCGGGAGCCCGCTGGACCACCTACACCACCGGCATGGACACCCTCCCGCGCGCCCTGGCCGAACGGGTCCCCGTACAACTCGGCAGCTCGGTCACGGCCGTTGAGCGGGCCGGCGCGGACGAGGCACGGCTGCACCTCGCCGACGGCGGGATCTTGACGGCGCGTCAGATCCTGATCGCCGTACCGGCACCGGTCGCGCTGTCCCTGTACGCCGACCCGTCGCCTGACGAACGCGCCTATCTGGCGGCCTGTTCCTTCACCCCCATGCTCAAGGCCGTCTGCCTTCTCGACCGACCGCTGCCCAGCCCGACCCGCGCCCCCAGCTACGCCCTGTCCGTGCCCGCGACCGAGAGCCGGATCTGCGGCGGGCTGCTCCTCGACCACCTCAAGGCCGAGGGGCGCGTCCCGCCGGGCCGCGGGATGGTCAGCCTCTTCGCCTCGCCCGCGATCGGCCCCCGCCTGCTGGACGCCGACGACGCCGAGGTCACCCGTACGCTCGTCGGCGAGGCAGAACGCTTTCTGCCGGGGCTCGGCGAGGCCACCACCCGCACGCTCGTGCACCGCTTCCGGTGCGGCCTGCCCGAAGCCACTCCCGCCGCGCTGGGCCTGCGCGCGGCCTTCGCCGCCCGGCCCGCGGGGCCCGTCGACTACGTCGGCGACTGGACTCTCCTGCGGCCCAGCAGCGAGGGCGCGGTCCGCTCGGCGGAACTGGCCGCGCGACGCGTCGCCGCGCGCACGGCCCACCCCTCTCGTCCGAAGCGCGCGGTGAGCCCGGCACCCACCGGCCGACCCGCGTGATTCGGCGCACATGTCCCACCCGCGAATCACGTGCACTGGAGGCACCTGTCATGCGTCGAAGCACCACCATGATCGCGATGGCCGCGGCGGCCGTCGTCGGCCTCGCGGCCACTCCCGCCCAGGCCGCCACCGGCCAGGTCGTCGTCTTCTCCGTCGAGGGCCAGCCGCTCAAGGTCTACCAGGACCCCACCGGCTGTCAGCGACTCCCGTTGACGGCGCATGTGCTGGACAACCTCACCGACCAGCCGGTCAAGGTCTTCGCCGACCCCTTCTGCACGGTCCCGGCGACCCTTCCCACCACCGGCGTCGGCGTCCTTCCGGCCGGCTACGGCACTCACGTCACCGGAGTCGGCAGCTTCTCCGCCTGACCACCGGTCGCGGCACGCGCGCCCGCCGTACCACCGCCGTCGGGGTGCGGTGGTACGGCGGGGCGGCCGGCCCGGTCAGGGCGTGAGGCGGTTCGGCCCCCGGAACAGGAACATGGCCCCGCGGAGCGAGTCCAGGCCGAGTATCGCCATGAGGACGCGGCCGAGGGTCAGACCGTCGCCGGGAGGGGCATGGGGGTGGGGCGGCGACGGTCGCGCAGGGCGGCGGACAGCACCGACACGACGATGCCGCCGAAGGCCCAGGCGCCCAGGATCCACAGGGACCTGGTGATGTCGTGCCCGTCGAAGTAGACGGTGTTGCGGACCACGGTCGTCCCGGCGCCCGGCGGCAGGATCTGGCCGATGGCCCGCCAGAAGGGCGGCAGGAGAGCGGCCGGATAGACCCCGCCGGAGCTGGGATTGCCCAGGACGGTGAAGATCAGGATGGTCAGGCCGAGGCCGATGGTGCCCGCCACCGACTGGAGGGCGACGCCCACCGCGCCCGAGGCGAACACGATCAGGGTGCCGATGCCGACCAGGTCCCAGAAGGCGCCGGGCAGGCAGTGCAGGACGGGACCGACGATCACCGCGCCGCCGATGCCGGAGACGAAGGCGTAGGGCAGCATCGCGGTCAGCCGCACCAGGACGCGGCGCAGGGTGGGGCGCGCCGACCCGGCCGCCATGTTCAGCGCGGACGCGGCCAGATAGCCGCCGATCGTCCAGCTCAGGACGAGGTAGAAGGACGACAGGCCGCGCGAGTCGCCCTTCACCGGCGGGCGGATGTCGCGTACGACGACCTCACGGTGCTGCGCCTGTCCCGCCAGCCGCACGACCTGGGTCGCCGCGTCCGAGGCGGAGGGGCCGCCCGCGGACGCGACCAGGACCGTGTCCGTCGTCCCGCGCGGGTCGACGACGACGGCGGCGTCGGTGCGCCGGTCCAGCAGCCGGGCCCTGGCCTCGGCGCGGTCGGCGACCGCGACGGCGTGCACCGGCTCACCGGGAAGGGCGTTGAGCCGGGCCACCGCGTCCCGCGCCGCGGCCTGCGGTGCGACCACGACGATCGGCACCCGGTGGGGCTTGGGCGAGTGGAAGGCGCCCATGTAGGACAGCGCGAAGCCCAGTTGCAGCAGGAGCACGCCCAGCATGACCAGGACGGCCCTGAATGTGATCGCGTCCCGCAACTCCTCCACGATGCCGTGCCTGCCCGGCCTGTCGAGTACCACCCGACTGCTCCCCGTGCCCGTCAACGCTGTCCGCCCTTCTGGTACGCCGGGGCCATGAGCCCGGCCGAAGTCGTCAAATCCTCGGCTCCGCGTCGGCGTCCGTCGCCGGGGCGCGCCCACGGCGCCCGTCCCGGCAACCCGTTCGGCGTACGCCCGACCGCCGCCTAAGGGTTGGGTATCAGTCATGCGGCACCTGCAACCGCTGGGGCGGTCGTACTCTCCTATAGTGCGACCGGCGAGATGGGGAGACTCGATTGATCACGGCAACGGCGGTTGACACCGCCGCTCAGGGCTCGCGTAAGCGGCGGGTGGCGAAGGGGATGTTGGCGTTGGCGCTCGGCGCCGTCCTGCTGGGGGCGACCGCCTGCAGCGGGAGCGCGGGCGCGTCGACCGACAAGGGAAAGCAGGACGGCAAGGGTTCGGCGTCGGGCGGTGCCACGACGACGCCTGCCTCGCAGGTGGCGCTGAGCATCGTGCCCAAGGACGGCGCGACCGGGGTGGACACCACGGGCGCGCTCAAGATCACGGCCGCCAAGGGCAAGTTGGTGAAGATCGCGGTGACCGACGCGGCCGGCCACCGGCCGGTCGACGGCGCGATATCGGCGGACGGCACCAGTTGGAAGCCGTCCGGCATTCTGCGCACCGCGACCAAGTACACCGTGAACGCGGAGGCGGTGGACTCGGCCGGGCGCAGCACCGTACAGCGGTCGTCGTTCACCACGCTGAAGCCCCAGGCCGTCAACTACGGCGTGTTCAACGTGGATCCGGGCTCGACGTACGGCGTGGGCATGGAGGTGTCGATCCGCTTCAACAAGCCGGTCGCCGACCAGGCCGCGACGCACAAGGGGATCACCGTCACGGCGGACCCGCAGGTGCCCGTCGAGGGCCACTGGTTCGGCAACCAGCGGATCGACTTCCGGCCGGAGAGGTACTGGGCGCCCGGCACCAATGTCACGCTGCACATGAACCTCAACGGTGTGCAGATGTCGCCCGGTGTCTACGGCCAGCAGTCGAAGGACGTGAGCTTCACCATCGGCCGCTCGCAGACCTCGGTGGCCGACAACACCGCGAAGACGCTGAAGATCTACCGGGGCGGGAAGCTGTACAAGACGTACCCGGCGAGCCTCGGTGACCCCCAGCACACCACGTACAACGGCAAGATGGTGATCGAGGAGAAGGACCCGGTGGTGGACATGGACTCCCGCACCGTGGGCCTCGGCAACTCCTACCACATCAAGGACGTGCCGCACGGCATGCGGCTGTCCGACTCGGGGACCTTCGCGCACGGCAACTACTGGCGCCCGGTGTCGGTGTTCGGACACGAGAACACCAGCCACGGCTGCGTGGGCCTGCACGACGTGAAGGGCGGCGGCGACCCGGACACCCCGGCCGCCTGGTTCTACAGCCACTCGCTCATCGGTGACGTCGTCGAGGTCGTGCACTCGCCCGACAAGGTCATCGACCCGAGCAACGGCATCAACGGCTGGAACATGTCCTGGGCCACCTGGGTGGCCAACTGACCCTCGGACCACGGTCCCCGACCGTCCGGACACGCGTCCCGGGCGGCCCGGGGAACGGGTCCCGGGCGGTTGACGAACGGGTCCCGGGTGGTTGACGAACGGATCGCGGCCCCGGAACGCTCAGGCGTTCCGGGGCCGTTCCGCGCGCGACACACCGGTGCGGACATCGATGTCAGGGCATCGGCGGTCCCGCCAGATACGTGCCGTGCGCGTCGTACGGCCACGCGTTCGCCACACAGCCGTGCAGTCCGTCGATCTGCTGCATCATCGCGGGCGCCGGACGCCCGGGGCCGGGACACCCCTCGTGGCCGTGCCCGATGCGGTGGCCCACCTCGTGGTTGACGATCAGGGCGCGGTACTCGTGGAGCGGCCCGGGGAACTGCGGCGAACCGGTCCGCCAGCGCTTGAGGTTCACCACCACCTGGTCGCCGACATCGCAGTTGACCTCGCCGCGGGTGTGCAGCCCGGCCGCCCCGCAGATCCGGTCCACGGTGTCCGGGCTGGCGATCTTCACCTCGAAGTCGTATTGGCCGCCGGAGACGAGCTGGAAGGCGTCGTGGCCGTCGGCGATCCAGCTCCGCCGGTCGCCGAGGATGCTCTCGATCTCGCGCGCCGCGTCGGCGGCTCTGACGCCCGTGCCCTGCTCGACCTGCACCTTGTAGCGGCGCAGCGTGCCGGTGCCGACCGACGTCCCCGACGCCTGGGCGGTGTCGAAGACGCCGTTGCCTCCGGTGCCGGACGACGGCGCGGACGACGGCGCGGACGCGGGCGCCCGCCCGGCGGGTGACGTGGAAGGCGCCGCCGGCGTCCTCGCCGGTTCGGTGGCGGCGGGCGGCGAACCCGCCGTAGCCCCGTCCGCCGCGTGGCCGCCCTTCCCGTCCTTCCCGTCCTTCCCGCCGTGCGCGGCGACCAGCAGCGCCCCGGCCACCCCGACCGCCGCCAGCGTGCCGAGGGTGTACGTCGTCCGCCGTCGCCTGCGCCGCCGTAGGGTCGCCAGGGAACGCCGCGTACGGGCGCCGCCGCCCCCCGCCCGCCCCGCCGATTTCCGTTTCTTCTCCCGGTGCATGGCTGTTCACACTGCGGTCCGCGTGTGATGGCCCCTGGCCCAGAAGATCACGAAAGCGTAACCACGGCGGCGGACGGCCGCTGTATGACCCCTTCGTAACAGCTGCCCGGCCGAGCCCCTCTCACGGCCCTGCCCGCCCGGACCTCACGCATACTGACCTGCATGCCCCGCGTTCTGCTCGTCGAAGACGACCCCGCGGTCCGCAAGGGCGTGCAGCTGGCCCTGCGCCACCAGGGACACGACGTCCTCGCCGCCGCGACCGGTGAGGAGGGCCTGAGCCACCTGCGCCCCTTCCGGCCCGACGTCGTCGTGCTCGACCTCATGCTCCCCGGCATCGCCGGACTCGACGTCTGCCGTCGCATACGCGAGCACGACCAGGTCCCGATCATCATCGTGACCGCGCGCGGCGACGACGTGGACGTGGTGGTCGGCCTGGAGGCCGGAGCGGACGACTACGTGGTCAAGCCGGTACAGGCCCGCGTGCTCGAAGCCCGCATACGCGCGGTGCTGCGCCGGATCGCCGCACCCGGCGCCGACGGCACCAGGCCCCGGCAGGAGTCGCACGGCGACCTGTCCATCGACCGCGCCGGGCTGCGGGTCTCCCTGCGCGGCGAGCACGTACCGCTGGCCCCCTCGGAACTGCGGCTGCTGCTGACCCTGTCGGCCTCGCCGGGACAGGTGCTCAGCCGCCAGCAACTCCTGGAAGCGGTCTGGGAGCACAGCTACCACGGCGACATCCGGCTGGTCGACGCCTGCGTGAAGCGGCTGCGCGGCAAGCTCGGCGGCGGACCGGGCGCCGGGTCCGGCTACATCGAGACCGTACGGGGCTTCGGCTACCGCTTCCGCGCGCCGTACGCGCGGCCGCTCCAGCCGACCCCATGAGGTCCGCCGTCTCCAGGGCCCTGCTCGCGCTGCGCGGGCTGCGCACCCGGCTGGTGGTCGCCTTCGTGCTGGTCGCGGTCGTCAGCGCGCTGAGCACCGGGGCCCTCGCCTTCAGGGAGGCGCGGACCGGCGTGCTCCAGCAGAGCCAGGACGCGGTCATCCGGCAGTTCCGCGACAGCGTCGACGCGCTGGCCCCCGCGATCCCCGCGGAGCCCGACCAGGCGGCGATGGACTCGCTGGTCATCCAGGTCGCGAGGGCCCACCAGTCGCAGCGCTGGCAGGTCCTTGCCACGTACGGGGAGCGCCGCGCCGGATCCGCGCCGGAGAACGCCTTCGAGCGGCTGACCCCCGAACTCCTCGGGTCGGTGCGCGACCAGGCCGCCGCGGTCTTCCAACGGGTGAGCACCGACGACGGCCCGGTCCTCGTCGTCGGCCTGCCGGTCGCGTACCGCGCCGCCGAGAACCAGTCGCTGACGCTCTCCGGCCTCGTCATGTACCTGATCGTGCCGCAGGACACCGAGCAGGCGTACGTCCAGGCCATGATCACCGCCATCAAGGACGCCGCGCTGTGGGCCGTGGTCCTCGCGGTCGTCCTGGCGCTCTTCGCCGCGCGCGGCGTGCTGCGCCCGGTACGCGCCCTGCGCCGCGCGACCCGGCGGATGGCGGAGGGCCACCTCGACGTACGGCTGGCCGTCAACGGCTCCGACGAACTCGCCGACCTCTCCCGGTCCTTCAACGACACGGCCGCCGCCCTGGAGCGCTCGGTGACCGAACTGCGGCGGCTGGAGGCGCAGGCCCGGCGGTTCGTCGCCGACGTCTCGCACGAACTGCGCACACCGCTGGCCGCGATGTCCTCGGTCACCGACGTGCTGGACGAGGGAGCGGGCCGCCTCGACCCCGAGACGGCCACCGCGGTCGGCCTGATCAGCGAGGAGACGGTACGGCTCGCCCGGCTCGTGGAGGACCTGATGGAGGTGTCGCGCTTCGACGCGGGCGCCGCGCGGCTCAACCTGGACGAGATCGACCTGGCCGAGTCGGTGCGCCGCACCCTCGTCTCGCGCGGCTGGCTGGCGGAGGTCGACACCCGGCTGCCCGCGCCCGGCGCCCTGCGCGCCCGCGTCGACCCGCGCCGCCTGGACGTGGTGGTGGCCAACCTCGTCGGCAACGCGCTGCGGCACGGCGCGCCGCCCGTGGTGCTGTCCCTGAACGCGGTCGGCGGGCGGTCCGCCGGGGGAGCGTGGGCGGTGATCGAGGTACGGGACGCCGGTCCCGGCATCCCGGAGGCGGCCCTGCCGCACATCTTCGAGCGCTTCTACAAGGCGGACACCTCGCGCACCCGCAGTGAGAGCAGCGGCCTCGGCCTGGCCATCACGGCCGAGAACGTACGGCTGCACGGCGGCCGGATCACCGCCCGCAACGCGGACGGCGGCGGCTCCGTCCTCACCGTCGAACTGCCGCTGCGCCGCGACTCGGCCGCGGGCACCGCCGACGCCGGGGACCGCGCCGGTTCCGTCGGTTCCGTCGGTTCTGCTGATTCCGCTGGTTCCGCTGAATCCGCCGCCTTCGGAAGCGAGGACGTCCGGTGAGGCGCGCCGCCGGTCCGCTGGCCTGCCTGGCGTCCGCCGCCGCGCTCACGGCCTGCGGCGTCCCGCCGACCAGCGTCATCCAGGCCGGGGAGCCCGCGGTGGGCATGACCCCCGGCGTCAGCGTCTACTTCCTCTCCGACGACACCTTGCGGGCGGTTCCCCGCCGCGCGCCCGACGGCGCCGGTCCGGTCGTCGCGCTGCGGCTGCTGTTCGCGGGTCCCGGCGACGCCGACCCGACGACGCTCACCACGCGACTGCCGTCCCTGCCGCGCCCGCCCGTGATCGCCTTCGACGGCGTCACCACCGTCGTGCGCCTGCCCGCGGGCGTCGACCGCCTCTCGCCGCTGGCCATGGACCAGGTGGTGTGCACGGTGGCGGCCAATCCGGGGGGCCCGCAGCGCACCGCGCCGCCCGGCGGGGCCGGCGTCGTCCCGACCGCCGTCCCCGACGTCCCGACCGCCGGGACCCCGCGGTCGGCGTCGCCCAGCCCCGACGTCCGCGTCATCGGCGCGGGCTGGGCGCTGTCCCGGCTCGTGGAGAGCTGCCCGTAGCGACCGGCGGGCGACCGTACCGCCCGCTGGGCCGGTACGTCGGGGCCGCGGACACGCGGACGCCCCGCCGGTCGTGGGACCGGCGGGGCGTACGGGGACGGCTGCGGAGAGCCGGGGGCCGCCCGGGCGCCGGACTACTCGACGTCGACCCAGTCCAGGGTCCGGTCCACGGCCTTCTTCCAGCCCTTGTAGCCCGTGGCGCGCTGCTCCTCGCTCCACTGGGGCTCCCAGCGGCGCGACTCGTGCCAGTGCTCGCGCAGCTCGTCGGTGTCGCGCCAGAAGCCGGTGGCGAGACCGGCCGCGTAGGCCGCGCCCAGCGCGGTGGTCTCGGCGACCACCGGACGGCTGACCGGGACGCCCAGGACGTCGGCCTGGGTCTGCATGCACAGGTCGTTGGCCGTGACACCGCCGTCGACCTTGAGCACGTCCAGGTGCACACCGGAGTCCTGCTCCATCGCCTCGACCACGTCGCGGCTCTGGTAGCACATGGACTCCAGCGTGGCCCGTGCCAGGTGGCCGTTGGTGTGGAAGCGGGCGAGGCCGACGATGGCGCCGCGCGCGTCGGACCGCCAGTACGGCGCGAACAGCCCGGAGAAGGCGGGCACGAAGTAGATCCCGTCGCTGCTCTCGACGGTCTTCGCCAGCCGCTCGCTCTCCGCGGCCTCGCTGATCAGGTGCATCTGGTCGCGCAGCCACTGCACCGCGGAACCGGTCACCGCGATGGAGCCCTCCAGCGCGTACACCGCCGGGGCGTCACCGAACTTGTACGCCACGGTCGTCAGCAGACCGTGCTCGGAGCGGACCGCCTCCGTACCGGTGTTGAGCAGCAGGAAGTTACCGGTGCCGTAGGTGTTCTTCGCCTCGCCCGGCGCGAAGCAGACCTGGCCGACGGTGGCCGCCTGCTGGTCGCCGAGCACACCCGTGATGGGGATCGGCGCGCTCAGCGGGCGCGAGGTGCGGGTGGTGCCGAACGCCTCGGGGTGCGACGACGCGTGGATCGTCGGCAGCATCGCGCGCGGGATGTTGAAGATGCCGAGCAGCTCCTCGTCCCAGTCCAGCGTCTCCAGGTCCATCAGCATCGTGCGGCTGGCGTTGGTGACGTCGGTGGCGTGGATGCCGCCGTTCGGACCGCCGGTGAGGTTCCACAGGATCCAGGAGTCCGTGGTGCCGAACAGCGCGTGCCCCTGCTCGGCGGCCTGGCGGACCCCGTCGACGTTCTCCAGGATCCACTTGATCTTGCCGCCGGAGAAGTACGTCGCGGGCGGCAGGCCCGCCCGGCGCCGGATCAGGTCGCCGTGGCCGTCGCGCTCCAGCGCCTTGGCGATCGAGTCGGTCCTGGTGTCCTGCCAGACGATCGCGTTGCCGTACGGGCGACCGGTGCGCGGGTCCCAGACGACGGTGGTCTCACGCTGGTTGGTGATGCCGATCGCCGCGAGGTCGGAGGCCGAGATACCGGCCGACCGCACCGCGTTCTGGATCGCGACGTTGGTCCGCTCCCAGATCTCCACCGGGTCGTGCTCCACCCAGCCCGGCTTCGGCAGGTACTGGGTGTGCTCCAACTGGTGCTTGGCCACTTCGTTTCCGTCGTGGTCGAAGATCATGAAGCGGCTGCTGGTGGTTCCCTGATCCACCGCGCCGACGAAGTCCGCCATGGGTGCTTCCTGCCTTTCGTGGGTGTACCGGACCGCGGTGTACGTGACCGCGGTGTGCGTGACCGCCGTCCGCACGGCCGCCGTGTACGTGACCCCCGCGTACGGACCGCGGGGGTGTACGGACCTCGTGGACCCGCGGGCTCAGACCTCGGCGGCGGCCTCGGAGGCGGGGGCGCGTCCCGGGGGCTCCGGCGGGGCCTCGGGCAGGAAGCGGCCGACGAAGATCTTGTAGATCGCGCCGCCGAGGACGCCGCCGATCAGCGGTCCGACGATCGGCACCCAGAAGTAGAGATTCCCCCACTGGTCGCGCCACGCCGTGCTGTAGCCCGTGATGTAGCTGGCCAGCCGCGGGCCGAGGTCACGCGCCGGGTTGATCGCGTAACCGGCGTTGGCGCCGTACGCCATGCCGATCGCGACCACGATCAGGCCGACGATGAACGGGCCGAGATTCGCGCGGGGCGCGGTGTTGAGCACATCGGTGACCGCGAGGATCAGGATCAGCAGGATCGCCGTGCCGATCACCTGGTCGCGGAAGGCGCCCCACTCGTGGACACCGGCCGTCAGCGAGCCGTTGCCCGGCAGGGTGGCGAAGACCGTCTGCGTCTTGATGGTGTGGCCCGGGTCGGCGTGGCCCAGGATCTCGGAGTAGTTCCAGCGCACCAGCAGCGCGGCGACGAAGGCGCCCGCGGTCTGCGCCAGCGCGTAGGGCGCGACCTTCTTCCAGTCGAAGCCCTTGAACACCGCCAGGGTCAGCGTCACCGCCGGGTTGAGGTGCGCGCCGCTGAGTCGCGCGGCGACGTAGACACCGAGGGTGACGCCGAGCCCCCAGGCCCAGGCGATGCTGTCATGGTCGCCGAGACCGCCCTTCGGATCGGTCAGCGCGCCGCCGCCGACGACTTGGGCCACGACGCCGACACCGATCAGAATGAGGATCATCGTCCCGACGAACTCCGCCGACAGTTCGCCCAGAAGTCCTGAGCGTGCACGTGTCGCCATGGATTCCCGCTTCCCGCCGGCCGCCGTATGGACCGGCTGTAGCTCGTCCCGCTCTTGGCCATGCGTCTTCTGCTCTCCGCATGCTCCTTCACACGGAAGCACGTGTGAACCGGCTGTGCCGGATGGGATTGCGCCGTACGGGGGAGAGTGGTGGGAGAGGTGAGGCGGACACGGGAGTGGCGGCACCGGAAGCGGCGACCGGTCTGTTAGAGGCGCGGCCGTCCGGGGGCGCGGTCCGCTGAAGGCGGGTGTGTGTCAGGGGCGGGCGGGCTCGACGCGGCCGACGACCTCGCCGAGGCCGATCCGCGCACCGCCGGGGCCGGGCGCGGTGGCGCTGATCACCACCTCGTCGCCGTCCTCCAGGAACGACCGGCGCGTCCCGTCCGGCAGCTCCAGCGGCTCCTCGCCGTTCCAGGCAAGCTCCATCAGCGCGCCCCTGGTCTCCCTGTCGGGACCGCTGACCGTGCCCGAGGCGAAGAAGTCCCCGGTCCGCAGGCTCGCGCCGTTCACCGTCATGTGCGCCAGCATCTGCGCGTACGTCCAGTACATGGCGGCGAACGGCGGCCGGGACACCAGATGCCCGTTGAGCCGTACCTCCAGGGCGATGTCGAGGCCGTACGGCGGTCGCGCCGCGCGGTCGTCGAGATACGGCAGCGGCTCGGTGTCGCGGACCGGCGGGTCGGTACGGGCCTGCGCGAGCGCGGCCAGCGGCACCACCCACGGCGACACCGACGTGGCGAAGGACTTGCCGAGGAAGGGGCCGAGCGGGACGTACTCCCACGCCTGGAGGTCGCGCGCCGACCAGTCGTTGACCAGGCACACCCCGAAGACGTGCGCGTCCGCGTCGGCCAGCGCCACCCGGCCGCCGAGCGGCGAGGGCGCGCCCACCACGAAGCCCAGCTCCGCCTCGATGTCCAGCTTCCGCGAGGGGCCGAAGTCCGGCGCCGGATCGGCCGCCGCCTTGCGCTGCCCGCACGGCCTGACCACCGGCGTGCCGGAGACCACGACGGTGCCCGCCCGTCCGTGGTAACCGATCGGCAGATGCTTCCAGTTCGGGGTCAGCGGCTCGGACCCCGGCCGGAAGATCCGGCCGATGTTCGCGGCGTGGTGTTCCGAGGCGTAGAAGTCCACGTAGTCCGCCACCTCGAACGGCAGGTGCATCGTCAGCTCCGCGCGCGGCAGCAGGCACGGCTCGACGGCGTCGGCGTAGGTGTCCTCGGTCAGCCACGCGGTCAGCGCCGCCCTGACCCGCGTCCACAGCGGACGGCCCGCGGCCAGCAGCGGGTTGAGCGAGTCCGCGCCGAGCGCGGCGGCCAGATCGGCGGGAGCCCCGGCCGCCCGCGCGGCGGCCCCCGCGTCCAGGACGTGATCGCCGTACGCCACCCCGATCCGCCGCGCGGCGGGCTCGTCGGCGGTGCTGAACACCCCGTACGGCAGATTGCGCACCCCGAAGGGCGCGTCGTACGGGACGGCGAGCGGGCTGCTGGCGCTCAACGGACCTCCAGGTGCGGCTCCTGCGCGGCGGAAACGACCCGAGGGTACCGCCGGGTCCTGCGGCCGGGTTTGGAGCTGCTACCGGTGCAAACGTAAAGTTCGGCCGGGGCGGGGCACGCGGGGGCATCGCATGGGCACATACGGAGAGAGCAGCGGCGGGATGACGGCGACAACGCAGGACCTTCACGGCCACGGGGCCTACGAGGAACCGATCGGTGATGCCGAGGACACGGACGGCGCGGAGGCCGTGGAGGGCGCCGAGAGCTTCGCCGACGTGCCCGGCATCGATCCCGCGCGGATGGCGGTCTGCCTCGCCGTACTCGGCGAGCTCGACACGCTGCCCGTCGACCACCCCGACGCCATCGCCGTACGCCGGGCCACCGCGGGCATCTACCGGTCGGTGAAGCAGCGCCGCCGCCAGGAGCGCCGGGCGGCCAAGACCGCCAACGACAAGGCCGTCACCGAGGCCACCGCGACCGGCGCCGCCGACCGGATCGACGACGAGACCCTCGGCATCCAGCTCACCACCTCCGTCAGCACGGAGATCGCGGGCATCCTGGAGCGGCCCCGCTCCTGCTACGTCTGCAAGACCCGCTACGTCGAGGTCGACGCCTTCTACCACCAGCTCTGCCCGTCGTGCGCCGCCGAGAACCGGGCCCGCCGCGACGCGCGCACCGACCTCACCGGGCGCCGCGCGCTGCTCACCGGCGGACGCGCCAAGATCGGCATGTACATCGCGCTGCGGCTGCTCCGCGACGGCGCGCACACGACGATCACCACCCGCTTCCCCAACGACGCCGTCCGCCGCTTCAAGGCCATGCCCGACAGCGACGAGTGGATCCACCGGCTCAAGATCGTCGGCATCGACCTGCGCGACCCCGCCCAGGTCGTCGCCCTCGCCGACTCGGTCGCGGCGGCGGGCCCGCTCGACATCCTGATCAACAACGCCGCCCAGACCGTACGCCGTTCCCCGGACGCCTACCGCGAGCTGGTCGCCGCCGAGTCCGCGCCGCTGCCCGCGGGCGAACTGCCCGCCTCCCAGGTCTTCGGCGCCTTCGGCAGCGGCGCGCAGACCGCGGCCGCCCTCCCGGCCCCGCGCCGCGAGGACGCCCTCACCGCGCAGGACGTCACCGGCCTCGCGCTCGTCAGCGGCTCCGCCTCGCTCGCCAGGATCGAAGCGGGCACCGCCATCGACGCGGGCGGGCTCGTGCCCGACCTCGACCCCACCAACACCTGGGTGCAGACCGTCGGCGAGGTCGACCCCGTCGAACTCCTCGAAGTCCAGCTCTGCAATGTCACCGCGCCGTTCGTCCTCGTCAGCCGGCTCAGGCCCGCCATGGCCGCCGCCGCGGCGCGCCGCAAGTACGTCGTCAACGTCTCCGCCATGGAGGGGCAGTTCAGCCGCGGCTACAAGGGCCCCGGCCACCCCCACACCAACATGGCCAAGGCCGCGCTCAACATGCTCACCCGCACCAGCGCCCAGGAGATGCTCGACACCGACGGCATCCTCATGACCGCCGTCGACACCGGCTGGATCACCGACGAACGGCCCCACCCCGACAAGGTCCGGCTCGCCGCCGAGGGCTTCCACGCCCCCCTCGACCTCGTCGACGGCGCCGCCCGCGTCTACGACCCCGTCGTCCGGGGCGAACGCGGCGAGGATCTCTACGGCTGCTTCCTGAAGGACTACGCCCCCTCCGCCTGGTGACACCGCACGGGCGGTGACGCTCATCCGCTGCCGCTGCCGCTGCCGCTGCCGCTGCCGCTGCCGCCGCTGCTGCCGTTGCCGCCGACGACCCATCGGACCGGACCGGGCCGCACCGGGCCGTCCGGCCGGTCCGGCGGTCACGCGTCGCCGCGCGTACCAGGAATGCTGAGCAGTCCGCCTACGCGCGTCCGCGTCGCCGTACGCGCAAGGTCGTAGATCTCAGCTCCCACGCCCCTCACGCGCCCCTCCCGTGCCCCGAGTGCAACCGGCGCGCGGGGGGCGCGCGGCACCCGGCGCCCGCACGGCGCATTTCCTGGCGCGCACCTGTGACGTGCGAATTCCCCGCGGAGCGGAATCACCGAATCCGGTGGCCTATGCCAGCCGCTCTTGCCGAATAATCCGTGATGCCGCCCGGTCGATTACCGATGTACGGATTTGGCCATTAACGAGCGCCGCCGATTCCGCGCCGTCGTTTCGGGCGCCAAGGCGGCGAGCTTTACGTGATGCGATGCCCTGGCATTTATCTACGGCCTGGCCGGTCCGCTCCGCCGCCGTCGAAGAAGGTGCAGTTCGGGGCGGGGTGCACCCGGTAATCGAAAATATGTCCGTCGCCGCCGGGGCCTATATACCCCGGTTCTTCGATCTGAATCAGGTCAGGAGGAAGTTCGTACCCCCAACAGGTGAAACCGGCCAATCGTCGGCCTCCCGGCAGTCTTTCCGTCCGAAGAAGTCGGCTGTTGTACTCTGACGATGATGCGAATAGGGACAGGGCTGTGCCGCCCCGCGCTTTACCGGGGCCCGTACGGCGAGAAGAAACGGAAAACTGAGGGAAGGTGGAGCGGCCATGGTTAATCCTTTCGACGACGACTCGGCTCGGTTCGTCGTATTGGTGAACGACGAGGGACAGCACTCCCTGTGGCCCGCACATCTCGACCAACCCGGCGGCTGGCACGCGGACGGCCCGGAGAGATCCCGTCAGGAGTGCCTGGACGCGATCGAGAAGTCCTGGATCGACATGCGGCCCACGAGCCTGGTGCGCGCGATGGAGGCGGACGTCCGGTAGGCGGAGTCCCGGGGGGGGGGGGGGGGGGGGGGGGGGGGGGGGGGGGGGGGAGGGGGGGGGGGGGGGGCGGGCGGGGGGGGGGGGGGGGGGGTGGGG
>NZ_JBVHMF010000012.1:162035-235127 GCF_055558595.1 Streptomyces sp. NPDC025721
CCGACGTCGGCGGCGCGGTCGAGGCGCGGGCCCCTCCTGCCCCGCCCCCCCCCCCCCCCCCCCCCCCCCCCCCCCCCCCCCCCCCCCCCCGACCCCGTCCCTCGCGCTTCCCGCCGCCTCGGTGAGCGGGTCCGACCGAAGGTGACCGCACGCGATCACTTTCGGTCCGTGAATGCTCTCTTTCGTCGCGGGTGTTTCACCGGGACCATCACCCGGTCCTTCGCGGCGTCATCCGCCGCGCGCGGCAGGGAACGCCCCTCGCCGCGAATCGCCGCGCCGGCGGAACCCGAGTGCCCGACGCGATGACGCGGGCGCGCTTTCGGCCCGCCTCCCTCGGCACGGCGTCGGCGGCCTTTTTATCGACGGGCTGATTTCGTCGTTTCTCCGCACCGTTCCAGAATCTCCCCGAAGGGGTCGACCGGCATGCATGAAGACAGCTCCTTCTCAGAAGACAGTTCCTTCCCGGCGGACAGCGTTTCCCGGGATCTCTTCGAACTGACGTCGGCCCAGCAAGGTGTCTGGTACGGGCAGTTGATCGATCCGGACAGCCCGAAGTACAACATCGGGGAATGCCTGGAGATCCGCGGCGACCTCGACGAGGCTCTTTTCGCCGCCGCGCTCGGCCGGGCCGTCGCCCACTGCGACAATCTCCACCTGCGGTTCGAGACCGGCGACGACGGCGTCCGGCAGTACGTCACCGAACGCCCGGCCATCGCGACCGACCGGGTCCGCCTGATCGACCTGTCCGGCGCGGAGGACCCGGCGGCCGAGGCCGAGGCGTACATGGCACGGGACATGGCCACCGTCGACCGGCTCGACGCCCCGTCCCACCACTTCGCGCTGCTGCGTCTGGCCCCCCGGCTGCGCTACTGGTACGTGCGCTACCACCACATAGCCATCGACGGCCTCAGCGGCGGCGTGGTCAACCACCTCGTGGCCGACCTCTACGCGCGTGCGGTCCGCGGCGAGGACATCGCCGCGGTCGACCTCCCGGCCGCCTCACTGCGCGAGCTGGTGGCGGACGAGCTGGCGTACCTCGGGTCGGAGCGCCACCGCGCGGACCGGGCGTACTGGATCGACGCCTTCGCCGGGCCGACCGCCGAACGCGGGACGGACGCGACCGGGACGGCCGGGACAGCGGCACCGGTGGGAACGGCACGAACGGCGGGAACGGCGGACGAGGCGGAAGCCCGCGGCGGCGCGCCGCTCATCCGCCGCCGCGCCGCGGACCTGCCGGACGCGGGCGACGACGCCGGGCCGGGCGCGGGCCCGGCCGCCCCGCTGCACACCGGCGAGTCGCTGCCCGTCGCCGTCCTGGACGGCCTGCGACGGCTCGGCTCCGCCCGCCGCACCACCTGGACGGCCGTCGTGGTGAGCGCGGCCGCCGCGTACGTCGCGCGGGCCACCGGCCGCGAGGACGTCACCGTCGGGCTGGCCTCGAACGGCCGGCACAGCGCGCTGCGGCACGCCGTCGGCATGACGGCCAACGTGCTGCCGATCAGGCTGCGCCTGCCCGCCGACCGGACCGTCGGCGACCTGATCCGGTCGGTGTCCGCCGAGATGGCCCGCGCCCTGCGCCACCGCCGCTACTCCCGCGAACAGCTCGCCCGCGAGGTGGACGCGGGCGACGACGCCGCGCGCCTGACCGATCTCGTCGTCAACGTCATGCCCTACAACTTCGACCTCGACCTCGCGGGCAGCCCCGCCACCTCCCGCGTGCTGTCCATCGGACCCGTCGACGACGTGTCGCTCTTCGTCTCCGAACGGTCGGAGGGCATAGGCCCGCTGATCGGGCTGGACGCCGCCCCGGCGCTCTACCACCCCGACGACGTCCTGCTCCACCAGCACGCTCTCGTCTCCTTCCTCACCGCTCTGGCGGCGGCGGACGCCGACACCCTGCTGCGCGACCTGCCGTTCCTGGACGACGACGCGGCCGAGGCGGTCCTCGCCCAGGGCCGCGGCGCGCAACTGCCGCCGCGCACCGTCACGGCGAACCTGCCCGAGGCGTTCGCCGCCCAGGCGCGCCTGACCCCGGACGCGACGGCCGTCGTGGACGGCGCCCGCACGCTCTCCTACCGCGAACTCGCCCGCACCGCGGACGCCCTGTCCCACGCCCTGGCGGGCTGGGGCGTGGCCGCGGAGGACCGGGTCGCGGTGCTCTTGGAACGCTCGGCCGCGGTGGTGTCCGCCACCCTCGGCGTGGTGGGCGCGGGCGCCGCCTACGTGCCGATGGACCCGGCCTGGCCCGCGGAACGGCTCAGCGGCGTCTGCGGCGTCGCGGGCGTACGCGCCCTGGTGGTCGACGAGGCCGCCGCCGCGCAGCCGTGGGTGAAGGAGGCGGCGGCCGGTCTGCCGGTCGTCGTCGTCGACAGGACCGGCGCCGTCGTCCGCGGCGGGCCGCCGTCCCCGACGCCGCCGCCGAGGGCCGGACATCCCGACCGGCTCGCGTACGTGATGTTCACCTCGGGCTCGACCGGTCTGCCCAAGGGCGTCGGCGTCACGCACGGGGACGTTCTGGCGCTGGCGGCCGACTCCGCGTGGCACGACGGCGCGGTGGAAGCGGTGCTGATGCATTCGGCGTACGTCTTCGACGCCTCGACGTTCGAGATCTGGGCGCCGCTGCTCAGCGGCGGCCGGATCGTCGTCGCACCCGAAGGCGTCCTGCACGCACCGGTCCTGCGCGACATGGTGGAGCGCCACGCGGTGACCGCGCTGTTCCTGACCACCGCCCTGTTCAACCTGGTGGCCGAGGAGGAGCCGACGGCGTTCGCCGGACTGCGCCTGGTCTGCTCCGGAGGCGAGGCCGCCGCTCCCGACCTGCTGCGACGGGTGGCCGTCGGCGCGCCCGACGTGACGGTGCTGCACGTGTACGGGCCCACCGAGACCACCACCTTCGCCACCCGCCACCACGTCACCGCCGACCCGCTGCCGGGACCGCCGCCCATCGGCCGGCCCCTGGACGGCATGCGCCTGTACGTGCTCGACGACGCCCTGCGCCTGGTGCCGCCCGGCGTGGTGGGGGAGCTGTACGTCGGCGGCTCCGGTGTGGCGCGCGGCTACGTCGGCCGCCCCGACCTGACCGCGACCCGTTTCGTGGCCGACCCGTTCGGTACGGGGGGCGGCCGGATGTACCGCACCGGAGACCTCGTGCGCTGGACCGCGGGCGGCCAGGTGGAGTACGTCGGCCGCGCGGACGGCCAGGTCAAGCTCCGCGGCTACCGCATCGAGCCCGCCGAGATCGAGTCCGTCCTGCTCACCGCGCCGGGTGTGCGCGCCGCGTGCGTCGTGGTGCGCGAGGACGCGCCGGGCGACCGGCGGCTGGCCGCCTATATCGTGCCGTCGGCCGACGGCCGCCCCGACGAGGAGTCCCTGGTCCGGCACGTCACGCGCGCCCTGCCGTCGTACATGGTGCCCTCGGTGTTCGTCCCGCTGGACGCGCTGCCGCTGAACCCCAACGGCAAGGTCGACCGGCGCGCCCTGCCCGTGCCGCCGGCCGCGGTCGCGACCGGCCGTGCCCCGCGCACCCCGCGCGAGGAGGTGCTCGCCGGGCTGTTCGCCGACGTCCTGGGCGTGGCCGCCGTCGGCATCGACGACAACTTCTTCGCGCTGGGCGGCCATTCACTGCTGGCCACCCGGCTCACCGGCCGGTTACGGGCGGCGCTGGGGGCCGAACTCGACCTGCGCACCCTCTTCGACCACCCGACGGTCGCCTCCCTCGCCGGGGTCCTCGACACCGCCCGCGCCCGCGGACCGGTCCTCGCCCCGCGCCAGCGCCCCGACCCGCTGCCGCTGTCCTTCGCGCAGCAGCGGCTGTGGTTCCTCAACCGCGTCGAGGGCCGCCCCGGCAGCACGTACAACGTCCCGCTCGTCCTCGCGCTCGACGGGGACCTGGACGTGCGGACCCTGCGCGAGGCGCTGGCCGACGTGGTCGACCGGCACGAGAGCCTGCGCACCGTCTTCGCCGAGGAGGACGGCGTCGCCCGGCAGGTGATCCGGCACGGCGCCGACGCGGCGGCGCTCGTCCCGCTCACGGTCGCGCACGCGCCGTCCGAAGAAGGCGGGGCAGGCAGGGCAGACGGGGCAGGCGGGGCAGCGGCAGCACGCGACGACGGCGCGGAAGGCGCGGAAGCCGGCGCGGGCCGGGGAAGCGAGCAGCGCCAGGAGCATGCCGCCGCCTGGGCCGAGGAAACGGTACGGCACCTGACCTCGCTCCCCTTCGACCTCGCAGGGGACGCCCCGCTGCGCGCCCACCTGCTCGTGCTGGGCGCCGACCGGCACGTCCTGGTCCTCGTCCTGCACCACGTCGTCGCCGACGGCTGGTCGCTGGCCCCGCTCGTGCGTGACCTCGGAGCCGCCTACCGGGCCAGGACCGCGGGCGCGGACGCCCCCGACTGGCCCGCGTTGCGCGTGCAGTACGCCGACTACACGCTCTGGCAGCGCGAACTGCTCGGCGGCGACGGCCCGGACGGCCTGGGCGCACGCCAACTCGCCTTCTGGCGGGAGGCGTTGGCGGGCGCGCCCGACCTCCTCGACCTGCCGCTCGACCGGCCCCGGCGCGCGGTGCCCACCCACCGCGGCGGCGCGCACCCGATCGAACTGCCCGCCGCCACGCACACGGCGCTGGTCCGGCTCGCCCGCGCGTGCGGCCGTACCCCGTTCATGGTCCTCCAGGCGGCCCTCGCGGTGACGCTGCACGCGTACGGCGCGGGCACCGACATCCCGCTGGGCACCGCGGTGGCCGGACGTACCGACGAAGCGCTGGACGACCTGGTCGGCTTCTTCGTCAACACCCTCGTGCTGCGCACCGACCTGTCCGGCGACCCGACCTTCCGCGAACTGCTGGACCGGGTGGGGCGGTTCGACCTGGCCGCCTTCGGCCACGCCGACCTGCCCTTCGAACGGCTGGTGGAGGAGCTGAACCCGGAGCGCTCGGGCGACCACCACCCGCTCTTCCAGACCATGCTGGTCCTCCAGAGCCAGCGGCAGGCGCGGCTCGACCTGCCGGGCGTCACCGTCCACGACCGGTCCGCGCACACCGGGATCAGCAAATTCGACCTGACCCTCTCGCTGACGGAGGCCGACCCCGACCCCGACGGCGACCCGGCCGAGGCCGGCGGCATCAGCGGGTATCTGGAGTACGCCGCCGACCTCTTCGACCCGGACACCGCCCGCGACCTGTGCGACGGCTTCGTCCGTGTCCTCACCCAGGCGGTGGCCGAACCCGGCCTCGCCGTCAGCGCGTTGGAGCCGATGGCGCCCGGCGCGCGGGCCCGGCTCCTCGGCCGCGGACAGGGCGAGCGGCGACCGCTGCCGACCCGTACCGTGCCCGAGGCGGTCCGGGAGTGGGCCCTGCGCACACCCGGCGCCGTCGCCGTGCGCGACGCGGGCGCCAGCCTGACCTACGCCGCTCTCGACGCCCGCGCCGACAGCCTCGCCCAGGTACTGCGCGAGCGAGGGGTCGGCCGCGAGAGCGTCGTGGCCCTGGCCGTACCGCCGTCCGTGGACACCGTGGTGGCCATGCTGGCGGTCCTGCGGGCGGGCGGGGCCTACCTGCCCGTCGATCCGCGGTACCCGGCGGCGCGCATCCGGCAGATGCTCGACGACGCCGGGCCCGTCCTGCTGCTCACCACCGGGCGGATACGCGAGGACCTGCCCGTCGGCGGCCCGCCCCGGCTCGCGCTCGACGACCCGGCCGACATGGCGGCCGGCCCCATGGCGCGGGACCCGAGACCGTCCCATCCGGCCGACCCCGCGTACGTCATCTACACCTCAGGTTCCACCGGCCGCCCCAAGGGCGTGGTCGTCCCGCACGGCGCGCTGGCCAACCACATGGCCTGGATGACGCGGCACTTGGACGTCACCGCGGACGACCGGGTGCTCGCCCGCACCTCCACCAGCTTCGACGCGTCCGTCTGGGAGGTGTGGCTCCCGCTGGTGAACGGTGCCGAGGTCTGCGTGCTGCCGCGCGAGGCCAACGAGGAACCCCGTGAACTCGTCTCCTGGATGAGCAAGTTCGGAGTGACCCTCGCCCAATTCGTGCCCTCCCACCTCGCCCTCGTCCTCGCCGAGGCCGGGAGCCACGCCCCGCTGCCCGACCTGCGCGCCGTGCTGTGCGGCGGCGAACCGCTGCCGCGCGCCGTCGCGGCCGAGGTCGCCGCCCAGTGGCGGGTGCCGACGCACAATCTCTACGGGCCGACCGAGGCGACCATCGACGCCACCGCCCACCGCGTGCCGGACGCGACGACCGCGCCCACCGGCCCGCACGCCCGGCCCGCCGCGCCCGACGAGCCGTCCGCCGCGCCCGCCGCGTCCGAGACCGTGCCGATCGGCCGCCCCGTCGACACCATGCGCGGGTACGTCCTCGACGACCGGCTGCGGCCCGTCCCGCCCGGTGTCACGGGGGAGTTGTACCTGGCGGGCCCCAACCTCGCGCGCGGCTACCTCGACCGGCCGGGGCTGACCGCCGCCCGGTTCGTCGCCGACCCCTTCGCCGCCGACCTCGCCGCCACCGGCGCTGACTTCGCCGCCACCGCCGACCCCGGCGACCCGACCTCCGCCGCCGGTGCCCGGATGTACCGGACGGGCGACCTCGTGCGGTGGAGCCGCGACGGCCTGCTCGAATACCGGGGCCGCGCCGACGACCAGGTCAAACTCCGCGGCTTCCGGATCGAGTTGGGCGAGGTCGAGGCCGAACTGGCGGCCCTGCCCGGCGTCACGGCCGCCTGCGCCGTCGTCCGCGAGGACGTCCCCGGCAGGCCCGTCCTGGTCGCGTACGCCGTCACCGGCGACCCGGCACCACAGGGTCCCGGCCTGCGCGACGCGCTCGCCGGGACGCTGCCCCACCACATGGTCCCCTCGGCGGTCGTCGTGCTCGACGCCCTTCCGCTGCTGCCCAACGGCAAGGTGGACCGCCGCGCCCTGCCCGAGCCCGCCGCGGGCACCGGCGGCCCGAGCGCACCGGGACGGCGCACCTTCCAGGAGGAACTGCTCGCCGGGATCTTCGCCGACGTCCTCGAAGTGCCCCAAGTACGGCCCGGGGACAGCTTCTTCGACCTCGGCGGGCACTCCCTGCTCGCGATGCGCGTCGTCAGCCGTATCCGCACCCTGCTGCACGCCGACGTCACCCTGCGCAGGCTGTTCGAGCACCCGACCGTCGAGGAGCTGGCCCGCGTCCTGGACACGCCGGGCCGCCGCCGACCCGCGGTGCTGCCCGTCACGCGGCGGCCCGACCCGCTGCCGCTGTCGTTCGCCCAGCGCCGCCTGTGGTTCCTCAACCGGCTGGAGGGCCCCAGCTCCACGTACAACATCCCGCTCGTCCTGCAACTGCGGGGCGCCCTGGACGCGGACGCCCTGCGCGGCGCGCTGCGCGACACCGTCGCCCGGCACGAGGCGCTGCGCACGGTGTTCCCCGAACGGGACGGCGTACCGCACCAGTTGATCCTTCCGGCCGACACGGCCGCGCCCGCGCTGCCCGTCACGAGCACCGCCCCCTCGCGGCTGGAGGCGGCCGTCCTGGACGCCGTACAGGAGCCGTTCGACGTCGGGACGGACCTGCCGCTGCGCGCGCTGCTGCTGCGCTCCGCGCCCGAACACCACGTCCTGGTCCTGGTGTTGCACCACATCGCGGGCGACGGCTGGTCGCTGGCCCCGCTCGCCCGCCACCTCGGCGACGCCTACCGGGCGCGCCTGGCGGGCGAAGAGGGCGGCACGGCGCCCGGCGCGCGGCTCCAGTACGCCGACTACACCCTGTGGCAGCACGCCCTTCTCGCCGAGGACGGAAGCGACAGTGCCGTCGAGGACCCCGCCGCCCACGGCGACAGCCTGCTGCGGGAACAGCTCGACCACTGGCGCGCCGCCCTCGACGGGCTGCCCGTCCTGATCGACCTGCCCTCGGACCGGCCGCGCCCGGCCGTCGTCGACCCGAGGGGCGCGGTGCACGCCTTCGACGTGCCGCCCGCCGTGCGCGACGGCCTGCTGAAGCTGGCCAGGCAGTCGGGGAGCAGCCTGTTCATGGTGCTCCAGGCGGCCGTCGCCACCCTGCTGAGCCGGCACGGCGCCGGGGACGACATCCCGCTCGGCACCCCGGTGGCGGGCCGCACGGACGAGGCGCTCGAAGACCTGGTCGGGTTCTTCGTCAACACCCTCGTGCTGCGCACCGACCTGTCCGGCGACCCCACCTTCGCCGAACTCCTCACCCGCGTCAGGGAGTTCGACCTGACGGCCTACGCGCACCAGGACATACCCTTCGAGCGGCTGGTGGAGGAGCTCAACCCCGCCAGAGCGCGCGACCACCACCCGCTGTTCCAGACCATGCTCGTCCTGCAGAACCAGGACAGTCCCCGCCCCGACCTGCCCGGCGTCGCCGTCGAGGACCGCCTCGTCCACAACGGCCTGAGCAAGTTCGACCTCACCTTCGCCTTCACCGAGGAGCCCGCGGGGGCCCCCGATGCGGACGGCTCCCTGAGCGCCGGAATCGAGTACGCCACCGCCCTCTTCGACCGTGCCACCGTCGAAACCCTCGCCGCGCGCCTGGTCCGGCTGCTGGAACAGGTCGTGGCCGATCCGGACCTGCGCCTGGCCGCGTACGACCTGATGACGCCGGACGAACACACCCGTATCACGCGCTGGGGCACCGGCCGCGCCCTGCCGACCGGCCCGGAGGACGGCACCCTGACCGCCGCCTTCGCCGCCCAGGCGCGGCGCACGCCGGACGCCGTGGCCGTCGTCGCCGACGACACCACCCTCGACTACGCGGGACTCGACCGGATCTCGGCCGACCTCGCCGGGGTGCTCGCCGGTCTCGGGGCCGGTCCGGAGACGCGGGTCGGTGTGCTGCTCGACCGGTCCGCCGCGGTGGTGTCGGTGTCCCTCGGCATCGTCCGCTCCGGGGCCGCCTACGTCCCCCTCGACGGGCGCTGGCCCGACGAACGCCACAGCCAGGTCGCCGACATCGCGGACATCCGCCTCCTCGTCGTCGGCGAGGAGGCCGCGCGATCGCCCCGGGTCGCCGCCGCCGGGACGCCGGTCGTGGTCGTGGACCGGCTCGGCCGGGTGCTGTCCGGAGCGCGCCGCCCCGCCGCCCCGACCCCCGTGCCCGGCCCCGCGACCCTGGCGTACGTGATGTTCACCTCGGGCTCGACCGGTCTGCCCAAGGGAGTCGGCGTCACGCACGGGGACGTCCTGGCGCTGGCGGCCGACTCCGCGTGGCACGACGGCGCGGTGGAAGCGGTGCTGATGCATTCGGCGTACGTCTTCGACGCCTCGACGTTCGAGATCTGGGCGCCGCTGCTCAGCGGCGGCCGGATCGTCGTCGCACCCGAAGGCGCCCTGGAGGCACACGTCCTCGACCACGCCGTCCACGAGCACGGCGTGACCGCCGTCTTCCTGACCACCGCCCTGTTCAACGTGATCGCGGAGACCGATCCCGGCGCCTTCGCGGGGCTGCGGCTCGTCTGCGCCGGTGGTGAACTGGCCTCGCCCGACCTGATGCAGCGCGTCGCCCGGGTCGCGCCCGGAGCGCGACTCCTGCACGTGTACGGGCCCACCGAGACCACCACCTTCGCCACCCGCCACCACGTCACCGACGATCTGCCGACCGGGCCGCCGCCCATCGGCCGCCCGCTGGACGGCATGCGCGGTCACGTCCTCGACCACCACCTGCGTCCGGTGCCGCCCGGTGTCACGGGCGAGCTGTACCTGGCAGGACGCGGCGTGGCGCGCGGGTACATCTGCCGCCCCGACCTGACCGCCACGCGCTTCGTGGCCGACCCGTTCGGTACGGGGGGCGGCCGGATGTACCGCACCGGAGACCTCGTGCGCTGGACCCCGGGCGGCCACGTGGAGTACGTCGGCCGCGCCGACGGCCAGGTCAAGCTGCGCGGCTACCGCATCGAACTGGGCGAGATCGAAGGGGCGCTGGCAGGCTGCGAGGGGGTCGCCGACGCCTTCGCCATGGTCAGGGAGGACACCCCCGGTGACCGCCGGCTCGTGGCCTACGTGGTGCCCGCGGCCGACGGCCGCCCGGAGGCCGGTGCGCTCGCGAGCGCCCTCGGCCACTCGCTGCCCGCCTACATGGTGCCGTCGGCCTTCGTCCTCCTCGACACGCTGCCGCTGACCCCCAACGGCAAGGTCGACCGGCACGCGCTCCCCGAACCCGCCCGCCGCGCGCCGGTCCGCACGACGGCCGCCCGCACCGCCCGCGAGGAGATCGTCCGCGGCCTGTTCGCCGACGTCCTCGGACTGCCCGCCGCGGCGGCCGACGACGACTTCTTCGCGCTGGGCGGCCACTCGCTGCTCGCCACCCGCCTCGCCGCCCGCGTCCGCACCGCGCTCGGTGTGGAGATCGAGGTCAGAGCCCTGTTCGAGCATCCCACCCCGGCCCGGCTCGCCGACGCTCTCGACGACGCGCGGCGGGCCAGGACGCCGCTGCTGCGGGCCGCCTCCCGCCCCGACCCGCTGCCGCTGTCCTTCGCGCAGCAACGGCTGTGGTTCCTCAACCGGTTCGAGGGGCCCAGCGCCACGTACAACGTGCCGATGGTGCTGCGGCTGGACGGTCCGCTCGACGCGGACGCCCTCGCGAGCGCCGTGGCCGACGTCGTCGAGCGGCACGAGAGCCTGCGCACGGTCTTCCCCGACACACGGGGCGTGGCACGCCAGGTGGTGCGCGCCGCCGACGACGCGGACATCGACCTCGCGCCGCGCGACACCGACCCCGGGCGGCTGGACGAGGCGCTGAGCGCGGAGGTGGCGCACACCTTCGACGTGAGCACCGGCCTCCCGCTGCGGGCGCGGCTGCTGCGGCTGGCCGACGACGCCCACGTCCTGGTCCTGCTGGTCCACCACATCGCGGGCGACGGCTGGTCGCTGGCCCCGCTCGCCCGTGACCTGGGCCTGGCGTACCGGGCCCGCGTCGCGGGCGAGGAGCCCGGCTGGACCGAACTCGCCGTGCAGTACGCCGACTACACGCTGTGGCAGCGGGAACTGCTCGGCGCCGAGGACGACCCGTCCAGCCGGGCCGCGCGCCAACTGGACTTCTGGCGCGGCGCGCTCGACGGCGCTCCCGAACTCCTCGACCTGCCGTACGACCGGCCGCGCCCCGACGTCACCTCGCATCGCGGCGACGCGTTCTCCTTCGCCGTGGACGCCGGTACCCATCGGGCGCTGGCGGACCTCGCCCGCGCGCGCGGGTGCAGCCTGTTCATGGTGCTCCAGGCCGGTGTGGCGGTGCTGCTCTCCCGGCACGGCGCGGGCGAGGACATCCCGCTCGGCACCCCCGTGGCCGGGCGCACCGACGAGGCGCTGGACGACCTGGTGGGCTTCTTCGTCAACACCCTCGTGCTGCGCACCGACCTGTCGGGGAACCCCACCTTCGGCGAAGTGCTCGACCGCGTGCGGGAGTTCGACCTGGCCGCCTACGCCCACCAGGACATTCCGTTCGAACGCCTGGTGGACAGCCTCGACCCGGTCCGCGCCCAGAACCGGCACCCGCTCTTCCAGACCATGGTCGCGCTCCAGAACCAGGCCGACGCCGCCGTGGACCTGCCCGGCCTCACCGTGACCGGGCAGCATGTCGGCACCGGCATCAGCAAGTTCGACCTGACGTTCACCTTCACCGAGAAGCGCGACGAGGTGAACGCGCCCGCCGGTCTCGACGCGGTCCTGGAGTTCTCCACCGAACTGTTCGCCCACTCCACCGCGCACGGCCTGGCCGACCGCCTCACCCGGCTCCTCGGCGCGCTCGCCGCCGAGCCGGAGCGGCCGGTGCACACCGCCCCCGTCCTGGCCGCCGACCGGCGGGCGGCGCTGCTGGCGGCCGGGTACGGCCCGCTCCGGCCCGCTGTGGGCACGATCCCCTCGGCGTTCGAGGCCCAGCGCGCCCGGACCCCGGAGGCCGTCGCGGTGCGCGCGGGCGCGCGGACCCTGACCTTCACCGAACTTGACGCGCTCTCCGACCAGTTGGCGGACCGCCTGCGCGGTCGCGGGGTCGGCCGCGGCGACCTGGTCGCCCTCGCGATGCCCGGCACCGCGGACCAGACGGTCGCCATGCTGGCGGTGGCCAAGGCCGGGGCGGCCTATCTGGCGGTCGACCCCGAGTACCCGCGGGCCCGTATCGCCTTCATGATCGACGACGCCCGTCCCGTACTGCTGCTCACCCGCGGGGCCACCGCGCCGCGGGACCTGCCCGTACCCGTCCTGGACCTGGATGTGGACGTGGACCTGGACCCGGGGGCCGTGAGCACCGGCGCGGACGGTCGGACTGCTGTGGCGGCCGACCCGCGCGACGCGGCGTACGTCATCTACACGTCGGGCTCCACCGGGCGCCCCAAGGGCGTGGTCGTCACCCACGGCTCCGTCACCAACCACATGGCGTGGATGGCCGCCCACCTCGAACTCACCGACGACGACCGGGTCCTCGCCCGCACCTCACCGAGCTTCGACGCCTCCGTCTGGGAGACTTGGCTGCCGCTGCTCCACGGCGGTGCCACCTGCCCCGTCCCGCCCGCGGCCAACCACGACCCGGCGGGACTGCTGGCCCTGATGCGCGAGACGGAGGTGACGGTCGCGCAGTTCGTGCCCTCGCACCTCTCGCTCCTGCTGGCCGAGACCGACCCCGGTGACGCGCCCGAGAGCCTGCGCGCGGTGCTGTGCGGCGGCGAGCCGCTGACCCGGACACTGGCGGAGCGCGTCGGCCGCGACTGGCGGGCGCGGGTGCACAATCTCTACGGCCCGACCGAGGCCACCATCGACGCCACCGCCCACCGGTGGGACGGGCGGCAGGGCACCGACGGGTACGGGGAGAGCGTCCCGCTGGGCCGCCCCGTCGACAACACCCGCGCCTACGTCCTCGACAGCGGCCTCCAGCCCGTGCCGCCCGGCGTCACCGGGGAGCTGTACCTCGCGGGCGACGGTCTCGCCCGCGGCTACCTCGGCCGCCCGGCGCTGACCGCGGCGCGGTTCGTCGCCGACCCGCACGGACCCGGCGGCGCCCGGATGTACCGCACGGGCGACCTCGTCAGATACGGCGCCGACGGCGAGCTCACCTTCGTCGCCCGCGCCGACGAACAGGTCAAGCTCAACGGCCTGCGCATCGAACCCGGCGAGATCGAGGCCGCCCTCACCGGCCTGGACGGGATCGCCGCCGCGTGCGTACTGGTCCGCGAGGACATACCGGGGGAGCGGCGCCTGGTCGCCTACACCGTCCCCGACCGGCCCGGCGCCCCCACCGACCGCGAACTGCGCGACCGCCTGGCCGCGGAACTGCCCGCCTACATGACACCCGCCGTCTTCGTCCCGCTGGACGCGCTGCCCCTGCTGCCCAACGGAAAGACCGACCGCAAGGCGCTGCCCGCTCCGGCCCGGCCCGCCGCCGCCCGGCCCGGAGGACAGCCGCGCACCGCGTCCGAGCGCGTCCTCTGCGAGGTCTTCGCCGCGCTGCTGCACACCGACACCGTCCGGACCGACGACGACTTCTTCGGTCTCGGCGGCGACAGCATCCTCTCGATCCAGCTCGTCAGCCGCGCACGGGAGGCCGGGCTGAGCGTCACACCGCGCGACGTGTTCGCGCACCGCACGCCCGAGGCGATCGCGGCCGTCGCCCGAACCCTCGGTCAGGACGTGCCGGCCCAGGCCGTACCCGGCTCCGGCGAACTGCCGGCCACGCCCATCGCCGCGTGGCTGCTGCGACGGCCCGGCACCATCGACGGGTACAACCAGTCAGGGGTGCTGCGCACGCCCGCGGGAGCCGACGAGGACAGCGTCGCCGCCACGCTCCAGCGCCTCATCGACCACCACGACACGCTCCGGCTGCGGGCCGTCAGGACCGGCGAGGACGGCCCCGTGCTCGACGTGCTGCCGCCCGGCGCCGTGAGCATCCGCCGACGCCTCACCCGTCTCGATGTCGCGGGGCTCGACGCCGACGCCGTCCGCACCGTCCTCGCCGAGGCGGGGGAGCGGGCCCGGCGGCGGCTGCGGCCCGCGGACGGCCACGTGATCGAGGCGGTCTGGTGCGACGCGGGACCGCACGCGCGCGGACGGCTGCTGCTGGTCGTGCACCACCTCGCCGTCGACGCCGTCTCCTGGCGCGTCCTCGCCGAAGACCTCGCCACCGCCTGGCACGCCGTCACCTCGGGTGCGCCCGAGGACGGCCTGCCCGCCGTCGGCACGACCTACCGCGGCTGGGCGCGGCTGCTCGCCGCCCAGGCGCTGGAACCGGCGCGCGAAGCGGAACTCCCGCTGTGGGAAAGGGCCTTGAGCACCCCCGCGCCCCGCCTGGGAAACCGGCCGCTCCACCCCGACCTGGACACCGCCGACCGGACCCGCACGGTGACCACCCGGCTGCCCGCCACCTGGACCGCGCCGCTGCTCACCGACGTGCCCGCCGCCTTCCACGCGGGAGTCGGCGACGTCCTGCTCACCGGCCTCGCCCTCGCCCTGAACTCCTGGCAGGCCCAACGGGCGGCCGACGGCGGCCCGTTGCCCGGCGGCACCGGCGTGCTGCTCGACGTCGAGGGCCACGGACGCGAGCAGATCGCCGACCACGTCGACCTGTCCCGTACCGTCGGCTGGTTCACCAGCCTCTACCCGGTCAGCGTCGATCCGGGACCCGTCGATCCCCGCGACCCCGGGCGCTTCGGCCCCGCGCTCGTGGACCGCGCGCTCAAACGCGTCAAGGAGCAGTTGCGGGCCGTGCCCGACCACGGCCTCGGATTCGGGATGCTGCGCCACCTCAACCCGGCCACCCGCCCCCGGCTCGCCGCCCTGCCGGAACCGCAGATCGGCTTCAACTACCTCGGCCGGTACACCACTTCGCACCAGGACACCGCCGGGGCCGCGCGGCAGGACGCGGGCGCCGACTGGGAAGTGCTGCTCGACGGCGGCGGCCCGCGCGCCCAGGACCCGGACATGCCCGTCCACCACGTCCTCGACATCAACGCGCACACCGAGGACCTGCCCGACGGCCCGCGCCTGGTGACCCGGTGGACGTGGGCCGCCGACCTGATCGCGGAAGAGGAGATCGACGCCCTGTCCGACGCCTTCGGACGCGCCCTGCGCGCCATCGCCGAGCACACCGAACAACCCGACGCGGGCGGCTACACGCCCTCCGACCTACCGCTGGTCTCGCTCGACCAGGCCCAGATCGACCGGCTTCAGAACAAGTGGGGTGGACACAAGTGACCGGGTTCCAGTTGGAGGACGTACTTCCGCTGACACCGCTTCAGTCGGGGATGCTCTTCCACGCGCTGTACGACTCCGCCGCCGTGGACGTCTACACCGCGCAATTCGTCTTCGACCTCGAAGGCGCCGTCGACGTCGCCGCGCTGCGCGCCGCCATCGGCGCCCTGCTGCGGCGGCACGCCAACCTGCGGGTCGGTTTCCTGCACGAGGACCTGGACGAGCCCGTACAGGCGGTCGCCGCCGACGTCCCCGTACCGCTGGAGGAACTCGATCTGACCGTGCGGGACGGCGCGGCGGCGGGCGAACGGCTCGGCGCGTTCCTCGCCGCCGACCGGACCCGGCGCTTCGACCTCACCTCCCCGCCGCTGATGCGGTTCACCCTGGTGCGCACCGCCCCCCGTCAGTCGCGGCTGGTCATGACGAGCCACCACATCCTGCTCGACGGCTGGTCGACACCGCTGCTGGTACGGGAGCTGTTCGAGCTGTACGCGAGCCGCGGCGACGACACCGCGCTGCCCCGCCCCACCCCCTACCGGACCTACCTGGCCTGGCTCGCCCGGCAGGACCGCGCCGCCGCCCTGGACACCTGGCGCACCGCCCTGGCGGGCCTGGAGGCCCCGACCCTGCTCGCCGGGCCCGGCCGGACGCGGACGGCCGCCACCGACGACCTGCCCGGAACGCTCGTCCTCGACCTGGACGCGGCCACCACGACCCGGCTGCGCGAGACCGCCCGCGCCCACCGGCTCACCGTCAACACCCTGGTCCAGGGCGCCTGGGGACTGCTGCTGACGCACCTCACCGGGCGCGACGACATCGTCTTCGGCACCACCGTCTCCGGCCGCCCGCCCGAGATACCCGGCGTCGAATCGATGATCGGCCTGTTCATCAACACCGTGCCGGTACGGCTGCGCCTGGAGCCCGGCGAGACCCTGGCCGCGCTCCTGACCAGGCTCCAGGCCGAACAGGGCCGCCTCCTGGACAGCCAGTACCTGGGCCTGACCGAGATCCGCGGCGTCACCGGACTGGACGAACTCTTCGACACCCTCGCGGTCTTCGAGAACTACCCGGTGGACGCCGCCGCGCTGAGCACCGCCCGGCGCGGACTGCCCGGCCTCGACCTCACCGGCTTCACCGGCACGGACGCCGCCCACTACCCGCTCACCCTCACCATCGCGCCGGGCGACCGGCTGAGGATCACCTTCGGCTACCGGGCCGCCGTCCTCGACCACGACGACGTGGCCCGCACCGTCGCCCGCGTGCGGCGCGTGCTGACCGCGATGGCCGACGGCCTCGACCGCCGCGCCGACACCGTCGACGTCCTCCTCGACGGCGAGCGCGAACGGCTGCTCGCCCTCGGGCGCGGCGCCCCGCTCCCCGTCGGCACCGTGGACACCAGCGTCTGGGACACCGTGCTGCGCCACGCCGCCGACCACCCCGACCGGCCCGCCGTGACCGGCGCGGGCGAGCCGTTGTCGTACCGCGAACTGGCCGACGTCGCGGGGGAGACGGCTCGCGCCCTGACCGGGCTCACCACCGCGTCCGGCAGCCGCGTCGGTGTCATGACGGAGCGCTCGGCCGCCCAGGTCACCGTGTCCCTGGCCGTGCTGGGCGCGGGCGCCGCCTATGTGCCGCTCGACCCGCGCTGGCCCGACGAACGGCTCACCCGTGTCGCCGAGGCGGCCGGACTGCGCGCCCTGGTGGTCGACGAGGCCGCCGCCGCCCATCCGTGGGTCCGCGGTCTCGCCACCGCCCTGCCGACGCTGACCGTGGACGCCGCGGGTCGGGTCCGCGCAGGCGCGCCCGCCGCCCCCGGAACCCTGCCGGAGGTCACCGGGGGAGCCCGGCTGGCGTACGTGATGTTCACCTCGGGCTCCACCGGCCTGCCCAAGGCCGTCGGCGTCACCCACGCCGACATCGCCGCGCTGGCCGCCGACCGCGTCTGGCACGGCGGCGCGGCCGACGCCGTCCTGCTGCACTCGGCGTACGTCTTCGACGCCTCCACCTTCGAGATGTGGGCGCCGCTGCTCAGCGGCGGCCGGGTCGTCGTGGCCCCGCCCGGCCCCCTCCAGCCCGCCGTGCTCCGGGACCTCGTGGCCCGGCACGGCCTGACGTCGGCGTTCTTGACCACTTCCCTGTTCAACCTCGTCGCCGAGGCCGACCCGGACGCGCTCGGCCTGCTCCGCACGGTCGCCTCGGGCGGCGAGGCCGCCGCCCCCGGCGTCCTGCAACGCCTGGCCGCCGCCCACCCCGGCACCGCCGTCCTCAATGTGTACGGGCCCACCGAGACGACCACCTTCGCCACCCGCCACCAGGTGCGTCCCGAGGACGGCCCCGACGGCGCGCCGCCGATCGGCGGCCCCACCGACGGCACCCGCGCCTACGTCCTGGACGCCGCGCTGAGCCCGGTCCCGCCGGGAGCCGAGGGCGAACTGTACGTCGCGGGCCCCGGCGTGGCGCGCGGCTACCTGGAGCGGCCCGCCCTGACGGCCACCCGCTTCGTCGCCGACCCGTTCGCCGCCACCGGGGACCGCATGTACCGCACCGGCGACCTCGTGCGCCAACAGCCCGACGGCGCCCTCCAGTACGTCGCACGGGCCGACCAGCAGGTCAAACTGCGCGGCCACCGCATCGAGCCCGGCGAGATCGAGGCGGTGCTGCGCGCCGACCCGTCGGTGCGGTCCGCCTGCGTCATGGTGCGCGAGGACCTGCCCGGCGGTCGCGGACTCGCCGCGTACGTCGTCCCCGCGCCCGGCCGCACCCCCGACCCCGACCTGCTCACCGCGCACGTCGGCAGCCACCTTCCCGGTTACATGGTGCCGACCGCGATCCAGGTGCTCGACGGCTTCCCGCTGACCGTCAACGGCAAGCTGGACCGGGCGGCCCTCCCCGCGCCCGCCGCCCCTGACCTGGCCCCGGTCCGGGCCCCGCGCGACGCCCACGAGGAGATCCTGACCGGCCTGTTCGCCGACGTGCTCGGGGTGCCCCGGGTCGGCCCGGACGACAGCTTCTTCGCGCTCGGCGGCCACTCGCTGCTCGCCACCCGCCTGGTGGGCCGCATCCGGACCGCCCTGGCCGCCGAGACCGAGATCCGCACGCTGTTCGACCACCCCACCGCCGCCGCCCTCGCGACCGCGCTGAAGGACGCGCGCCGCCCGGCGCGGCCCGCGCTCGTCCCCCAGCCCCGCCCTGCCGTCCTCCCGCTGTCGTACGCCCAGCGCCGCCTGTGGTTCCTGCACCGCCTCGAAGGGCCCTCGGCGACGTACAACATCCCCTTCGCCGTACGCCTGGACGGGCCCCTCGACACCGGCGCGCTGCGCCGGGCCCTGCGCGATGTCGTCGTCCGGCACTCCGCGCTGCGCACGGTCTTCCCCGAGCACGACGGCGGACCGCGCCAGCTCATCACGGCGGCCGACGACGTCCGCCTCGTCCTGGCAGCGGAGACCGTCGAGCCGGACAAGCTGCACGACCGGGTCAGGTCCGCGGCGGCCGAACCGATCGACATCGAGCGGCAGTTGCCGCTGCGGGCGACTGTGCTGCGGCTGGCCGACGACGCCCACGTCCTGGTCCTGGTGATCCACCACATCGCCTCCGACGGGTCCTCCATGGCGCCCCTCGCCCGTGACCTCGCCGCCGCCTACCGCGCCCGCGTCGGCGGGCGGGCCCCGGCCTGGGCCGAACCGCCCGTCGACTACGCCGACTTCACGCTCTGGCAGCGCGGGCTGCTCGGCGACGAGCAGGACCCCGACAGCGCCATGGCCCGCCAACTGCGGTACTGGAAGCAGGCGTTGGACGGCCTGCCGCACCTGGTCGAACTGCCGTGGGACCTGCCGCGCCCCGCCGTCCCCCGGCACACCGGCGCCAGCCACGACTTCGTCCTGGACCCCGCCGTGGCCCGGCGCGTCACCGACCTCGCCCGCAGCCGCGGCTGCACGGTCTTCATGGTGCTCCAGGCCGCCCTGTCACTGCTGTTGTCCCGGCACGGAGCCGGTGACGACATCCCGCTGGGCACGGCGGTCGCCGGACGCACCGACGAGGCCGCGACCGACCTCGTGGGCTTCTTCGTGAACACCCTCGTGCTGCGCACGGACCTGACGGGCGACCCGACGTTCCTCGAACTCCTGGACCGCGTCAAGGACGCCGACCTCGCGGCCTACGCCCACCAGGACGTCCCCTTCGAGCGGCTGGTCGAACTGCTCAACCCCGCGCGCTCGCAGAACCACCACCCGCTCTTCCAGACCATGCTCGTGCTCCAGAACCACGCCCCCGCCGCCCCCTTCGACCTGCCCGGCCTCACCGTCTCCGGCCTGCCCGTCGATCCGGGCGTCAGCAAATTCGACCTGTCGTTCACCTTCACCGAGACACCCGCCGGTACGGGTACGGATACGGCGGACGGTCAGGACGCGTCCGGCGCGTCCGGCCCGTCCGGCGGCATGCGCGCGACCGTGGACTACGCGACGGAGCTGTTCACCGAGGCCACGGTCGGCGCGCTCGCCGAGCGCCTCGTCGTCCTGCTCGGCGAGGTCACCGCCGACCCCGGCCGCCCGCTGCGGACCTACGACGTCCTCGGCCCCGGCGAACGCGCCCGGATCGCCGCCCTGGGCACAGGACCGGCCGACGACCTGCCCCGCTCGACGGTCCCCGAACTCTTCGCCCGGCAGGTCCGCCGCGCCCCGGACGCCCCGGCGGTGCGCGACGCGGCCACCACCCTCAGCTACGCCGAACTCGACGCGCGCGCCGACGCCCTGGCCCGCCGTCTCCTCGCGCGGGGGATCGGCCCCGAGGACCGGGTGGCCGTCGCGCTGCCCCGGACCAACGACCTCGTCGTCGCCCTCCTCGGCGTCCTCAAGGCCGGTGCCGCGTATCTGCCGCTCGACCCCGACTACCCGGCCCAGCGGCTGTCCTTCATGCTCGACGACGCCGGGCCGCGGCTGCTCCTCACCACGGCCGACGTCGGCGCCCGCCTCCCGGAGACCGCCGTACCGCGCCTGGTGCTCGACAGCCCCGAGGCGGACGGTCCGCCGGTCCCGCCGCGCGGGGACACCGCCGTCCCGCCGCGTGCGCTCCCGTCGCATCCCGCGTACGTCATCTACACCTCCGGCTCCACCGGCCGGCCCAAGGGCGTGGTCGTCACCCACCAGGGCGTCGGCGCCATGGCCAGGACGCAGCGCGACCGGCTCCGGGCCGGTCCCGGCAGCCGGGTCCTCCAGATGGCGTCGGTCAGCTTCGACGCCGCGTTCTGGGAGCTGTGCATGGGGCTGCTGTCCGGCGCCTGCCTGGAGATCGGGGAACGCGAGGCCCTGCTGCCGGGACCCGCCCTCGCGGACGCCGTCCGCACGCGCGGCGTCACCCACCTCACGCTGCCCCCGGCCGCGCTCGCGGTGATGGAGCCCGGCTCCCTGCCCACCGGGATCACTCTGGTGCTCGCGGGCGAGGCGTGCCCGCCGGAGCTGGCGCGGGCCTGGGCGCGCGAGCGGTACCTCGTCAACGCCTACGGTCCCACCGAGACGACCGTCTGCGCCACCATGAGCGGCTTCCAGCAGGCGGACGGCGCCCTCGCCCCCGACCGCGCGGTCCCCATCGGCCTGCCCGTGGACGGCACCCGCGTGCACGTACTGGACGACCGGCTGGCACCCGTCCCGTCCGGTGTCATCGGCGAGTTGTACGTGTCGGGCGCGGGACTGGCCCGCGGCTACCTCGGCAGGGCCGCCCTCACCGCGTCCCGCTTCGTGGCCGACCCGTTCGACCGCTCCGGCGGCCGTATGTACCGCACCGGCGACCTGGTGCGCCGTACGGCCGAGGGCCAGATCGTCTACGTCGGCCGGGTCGACGACCAGGTCAAGCTCCGCGGATTCCGGGTGGAACCCGGTGAGATCGAGGCCGCGATCACGGCGCTGCCCGGCGTCGCGGCGGCCTGCGTCGTCGTCCGCGAGGACCGGCCGGGCGACCGGCGCCTGGTCGCCTACACCGTGGCCGCGCGCGGCGGGACGGCCCCCGACGAGGCGGCGATCCGCGCCCGGCTCGCCGACACGCTGCCCGGCCACATGATCCCGGCCGCGTGCGTCCGGCTCGACGCGCTGCCGGTCACCCCCAACGGGAAGACCGACCGTCGTGCCCTGCCCGCACCCGGTCACGCCGCGCCCGCCGCGTCCAGGCCCCCGGCCACCGACCGCGAACGCGAGCTGTGCGCGGCGTTCGCGCAGACGCTCGGCGTGCCCGAGGTCGGGGTGACGGACGACTTCTTCGCCCTCGGCGGCCACTCGCTGCTCGCGGTGACCCTGGCCCGCAGGATCGAGGAGCGGTGCGGCCGACGGCCCTCGCTCAGGGCGCTGTTCGCGGCGCCGACGGTCGAAGGCGTCATCCGGTCGCTGGACGGCGCGGCGGACAGAGGTCCGGCGGCGCCGGACACCACGCCGACCGGGCCGGGCGAGGGCCCGGGCGAGGGACCGCTGGACCCGGTCGCGTCGTACCTCCTCGCGGAGGTCCGGCTCGCCCCCGACATCACGGGCGGTGCGCGCCGGACCGCGCCGGTGCCCGCTCCCACCCGCTCCCGCCCCGCCGCCCGCCCCCTGCTGACCGGCGCTTCCGGCTTCCTCGGCGCGTTCCTGCTGCGCGACCTCATCGAGGCCACGGACGGCCCCGTCGACTGCCTGGTCCGCGCCGACGGCCCGGACCACGCGGCGCACCGGCTGCGAGCCAACCTGGAGCGCTACGGCCTCTGGCGCCCCGCCTACGCCGACCTGGTCCGTCCCGTCCCAGGCGACCTGGCCGCCCCCGGCCTCGGCCTGTCGCCCGACGACCGCGCCGCCCTGGCCCGCCGCCTCGGCCCGGTGCTGCACAACGGCGCCCGGGTCAACTTCGCCGCCCCGTACGGCGATCTGCGCGCCCCCAACGTGGCCGGTACCGAGGAACTGCTGCGGCTGCTCGCCGACTCCGGCTCACCGGGCATGCACTACATCTCGACCACGAGCGTCTACGCCCCGTCTTCCGATCCCGACGCCGCGCCCGTCACGGAGTCGACGCCGACCGGCCCGGCCGCCGACCTGCCGGGCGGCTACGCGCAGAGCAAGTGGGTGGCGGAGGGGATCGTCGACCTGGCGCGCGCCCGCGGTCTGCCGGTCACCGTCTACCGACCCGGCCGGATCAGCGGCGACACCGCCACCGGCGCCTGCCAGGACCGCGACCTGCTCTGGCAGCTCATCAAGGGCTGCCTCCAGGCCGGGGCGGTGCCGGACCTGCCGCACGGCTCGACCGACTGGATACCCGTCGACTACGTCAGCGCGGCCGTCGTGGCACTGGCCCGCTCCGCCGGGACCAGTACCGCCATGCCCGTGTACCACCTCACCAACCCGGACGCCCCCGACCTGCGGACCGTCTTCGAAGTGGCCGCCCGCCTGGGCCACGACCTGCCCACCGTCCCGGTGGCGCGGTGGCGCTCCCGCGTGGCGGCGCAGCCCGACAACGCCGCCCAGCTCCTGCTCGGCGACGACGCCCCGCCCGCCGGCTCCGCCCCCTCCCACCACCGCCGCTTCGACTCGCGGCGCACCGCCGCGCAAGCCGCCGCCGCGGGCGTCCACCTCCCGCCCCTGACCGACACGGTCCTCACCCGCTACCTCACCCACGGCCACACCACCGGCTACCTCCCCACCCCCTGACCCGGCCCCGTCCGCGCCGCGACCGACCGACCCCTCAGGACCCGCGCCTCCCGAAACGCGGTGGCCCCGGGCCCCGGGGGGTGGGGAGGATGGGGCGATGACGACCGACAGCGGGGCCGTGGGGGCACAGGGTGTGCGAGCCGAGTGGGGGGACGTGCCCGCGGGGGTGCGGGGAGAGGCCGAGGCACGCCTGGGGGCACGCGTCGCGGCGGCGGAGACGCAGGCCGGCGGCTTCTCGCCGGGCGTGGCGGCCCGCCTGCGGCTGACGGACGGGACGAGGGCGTTCGTCAAGGCCGTGACCCCGGCGGCGAATCCGGAGAGCCCGGGCATCCACCGGGCGGAGGCCGCGGTGGCCGCGGCGCTTCCCCGTGAAGTCCCGGCCCCGCGCCTGCTGGCCTCCTTCGAGCGGGACGACTGGGTGGTCCTGCTCTTCGAGGACATCGAGGGCCGCACGCCCGCACAGCCGTGGGACGCGGCCGAGTTGGAGCGCGTCCTGGCCGCGGTCGGCGACCTCGCGACGCTGCTCACACCGTCCCCGGTGGAGGTCCCGCCCGTGGCGGAGGCGAACGCGGAGAACTTCCACGGCTGGCGCGCCCTGGCCGCCGAGCACGCGGCGGGCACCGACGACCTGACGGGCCTCGACCCCTGGGCCGTACGCCATCTGGCGGAACTGGCCGCGTTGGAGGCCGGATGGGCGCGGGCGGCGGCCGGAAAGACCCTGGCCCACGCGGACCTGCGGGCCGACAATCTGCTGCTCACCGCGGACGGCCGCGTCATGGTCGTGGACTGGCCGTGGGCCTGCCTGGCGGCGCCCTGGTTCGACCTGCTGCTGATGCTGCCCAGCGTGGGGATGCAGGGCGGACCGCCCCCCGCCGAGATCTTCGACCGGCACCCGGTGGCCGCGGGCGCCGACCCGGACGGCGTCACGGCGGTGCTGGCCGCCTTCGCCGGCTTCCTGCTCGGCCACGCGCGACGGCCCGCGCCGCCCGGCCTGCCGACACTGCGCCCTTTCCAGCACGCCCAGGGCGTCGTCGCGCTCGACTGGCTGCGGACCCGTACCGGCTGGTCCTGACGGCGGCGCGCCCTACCCTGGCCTTATGTCCCCTTTCGTGGTCGAGCGCCGCACCCCGCTGCCCGTCGCCGAGGCGTGGCGGCGGCTGACCGACTGGGAACGGCACACCGCCACCGTGCCGTTGACCCGGATCAGCGTGCTGACGCCGCCGCCCGACGGGGTCGGCACGGCCTTCGTGGCGCGGACCGGGCTCGGCGGTGCCGGGTTCGACGACCCGATGCGGATCGTGCGCTGGGAGCCGCCGGTCGACGGCGGCCCCGGATTCTGCCGCCTGGAGAAGACCGGCCGGATCGTCACCGGCTGGGCGGAGATCGACGTACGGCCGGACGACACCGGTACGGGTACGGGTACGGGTACGGGCGCGGATACCGGCTCGTGGGTGCGCTGGCGCGAGGAGCTGCGGGTGTGGCGGCTGCCGGGAGCGTTCGACGCGGTCACGGCGCGTACCGGACGGCTCGTCTTCGGCCGGGCCGTGGACACCCTGCTGCGCGGGGAGTGAGGCGAAGACGGCCCGCGGGTACCGATGAGTTCCGCGCCGCGCACCGGTCTACCCCGGTGAAGCGCACGACCTTCCCGTGACACCGACCAGCGGAACGTAAGGCAGGCACCCATGTCCACGAAGATCTTCGTCAATCTCCCCGTGAAGGACCTCGACCGCTCCGTGGCCTTCTTCACCGCCGCCGGGTTCACCTTCAACCCGCAGTTCACCGACGACAACGCGACCTGCATGGTGATCAGCGACGACATCTACGCGATGCTGCTGGTCGAGCCCTTCTTCCGGACCTTCACCGAGAAGGAGATCGCGGACACCGCCACCACGACCGAGGCCATCGTGGCGCTGGGCCTGGACAGCAAGGAGCAGGTCGACCGGATCGCGGAGGCGGCCGTGGCCGGGGGCGGCACGGCGGCCAAGCGCACCGAGCACGAGAGCCCGATGTACACCCGGAGCTTCTTCGACCTGGACGGCCACCACTGGGAGCTGTTCTGGCTGGACCCGGCCCTCGCCCAGGGCTGACCCGCCCCTGGTCCAGCGCTGACCCGCCCCTGGTCCAGCGGCCTGGTCACCGTACGGGCGGCGGCCCGCTGCTCTCGCGGACGACCAGCTCGCCCGCGACCTCCACCCTGGTCGACGCGGGCTGCTCCCCGCCGAGGAGCTGGAGCACCATCCGGGCGGCGAGCGCGGCCATGTCGGCGAGCGGGGTGCGTACGGTGGTCAGCCGCGGGGTGACCCAGTCGGCGAAGGGCAGGTCGTCGAAGCCGACGACGCTCAGGTCGGCCGGGACGCGCAGCCCGAGCGCGGCGGCGGCGCGGTAGGTGCTCAGCGCCTGCTGGTCGTTGCCCGCGAAGACCGCGGTCGGCGGGTCGGGCAGCCCCAGCAGGTCCAGGGCGTGCCGGTGCGCGGGCTCGTGGGTGAAGTCGCCGTGGCGGACGAGCGCCGGGTCGAAGGGCAGCCCGGCCTCGTCGAGCGCCGAGCGGTAGCCGTCCACGCGGGCGCGTGAGGCCAGCCGCTCCGGCGGCCCGCTGATGACGGCGATCCTGCGGTGGCCGAGCCCGATGAGATGGCGGGTCGCGGCCAGCCCGCCCGGCCAGTTCGTGGCGCCCACCCACGGCACTCCGGGCGCGGGCTCGTCGGCCGGGGCGATCAGCGCGAAGGGCAGGCCGAGCCTGCGCAACTCCTCGTGCTGGGCGGGCATCAGCTCCGGCAGCACCAGGATCGCGCCGCGCGTGCGACGGGTGGCGAGCGAGTCCAGCCACTGCCGGGTGAGCCGGCTGCGGCCGTGCGTCGCCGACACCACCATGCCCAGCCCCTCGGCGTGCAGCGACTCCTCCGCGCCCCGGATCAGCTCGCCCGCCCACGGGCTGGCCAGTTCGTTGATCACGAAGTCGATCAGGCCGCCCGCCGCCAGCGCCGTCGCCGCGGGGCGGTGCCGCGCGAGATACCCGTGCTGCTCCAGCAGCCGCTGGACCTTGGCGCGGGTCCTGGACGCCACGTCCGAGCGGTCGTGCAGCACCTTGGAGACCGTGGAGACCGACACCCCCGCCTGCCGCGCGATCTCGGCGAGCGTCGTCGTGCCTCCGCCGCCCGCGCCGCTCCCCGCGCCTGCGTCTGTGTCGCCGTCTGTGCCGCCGCCTGTGTCGCCGTCGGCTTCGTGCCCCGGTTCCGCCGCCGCCATCCTCTGGTCTCCCGCGCTCGCGCTCCCGGCGGCCGTAACGCCGTGCCGGTCCGCCTTTTGCGAAAGCTATCGCGAATCACCGCGGTCGCGGTCCCCGGACCCGGCGGCAGTCGGCGGGCCTGGAGACGGACGGCGGGTCCGGCGGCGGTCGGCGGGCCTGGTCGCGATCCCCGGACCCGGCGGCGGTCCGCGGGTCCCGTCACCGCCTTGACCCTCACCGAAGGTGAGGGCCCACCGTGAGGGCAGGGCGTACCGCACGCCGCGGAACCGGACGAGAGGACCTTCCATGAAGACGACAGGACCCTCCACGACAGAGCGCTGCGTCATCCTCGACATCGGCGGAGTCCTGGAGATCACACCGCCGACGGGCTGGATCGAGCGGTGGGACGAGCGCCTCGGCCTCCCGCCGGGCACCGTGGACCGCCGTCTCGACGACGTCTGGGAGGCCGGCGCGGTCGGCGCGATCACCGAGCCCGAGGTACGCGCCCAGGTCGGCGCCCGTTTCGGCCTCGACGCCCGCCAGGTCGAGTCCTTCATGTCCGACCTCTGGGCCGAATACCTCGGCGCCCCCAACACGGAACTCATCGACTACGTCCGCGGCCTGCGCTCCCGCTGCCGCCTCGGCATCCTCAGCAACAGCTTCGTCGGCGCCCGCGAACGGGAGACCGCCCGCTACCGCTTCGACTCACTGGTCGACGAGATCGTCTACTCCCACGAGATCGGCGTCTCCAAGCCCGACCCCCGCGCCTTCGCGCTCACCTGCGAGCGCCTCGAAGTCCGCCCGTCGGACTGCCTGTTCATCGACGACCACGCCCCCAACATCGCCGCCGCCGAGAGCGCGGGCATGCGCGCCCACCTCTTCACCGGCACCCCGCAGGCCGTCGCCCGCGTCGAAGCCCACCTGCCGGCGCTATGAGGTACGGGTGTTGGTGAGGTGCGGTCCGATGTGGCCGATGTAGAGCAGACCGGTGTTGGCGGTGTCGTCGAAGAAGTGCAGCCGCGGGGAGATGGTGCTGCCGCCACCGATCCGCAGATGGGCCTCCATGTAGACCGCGCCGGAGGGATCGACGGCGCGGGGCACGGGGAGGGTGCGCTCCTTGCGCCAGGAGAGGTTGCGCCAGACGGTGTCGGACTCCTTCATCAGGACCTTGCCCGCCGGGAAGGGGTGGCAGCCGGAGGGGAGATCCTGGCACCAGGAGCGGAAGTCGCCGCGGGCGCGGCCGGCCACCGAGGCGGCGGCGAAGTCCTCGAGAGCCTGGAGCGCTTCCCAGCAGACGTTGACCCAGTTGGGCTTGGAACGGTCGTCGAGACCGGTCATCACCTTGGCGTCCCCGGTGAAGAGCAGGGTGGGGAACTGGTGCAGCCGGGCGTGGAGTTCGGTGAAGCTGCCGGGCAGCGCCTCGCTCTCGTCCTCCTCGACGGGGGCGAAGGCGGCCTCGTAGGCGCCGACTTGCTGGAGACGTAACTGGAGCGCGCGGACCTGCTGTTGGGCGGCGCGGCGCTCGGCGTAGAACTCCTCGGCGAGCCAGTTGGCGTCGGCGAGGTCGTGCTGGAGCTCGCGGACCTGCTTGTAGCGGGCGGCCTCGGCCTCCGCCGCCTCGTCGAGAAGGGCGATCAGGCTCTCGTGGTCGGCGCGCAGGCGCGCGATCTCGTCGCCGTGCTCGGTGGACCGGGGCCGCGGGCGCTGGGCGTGCAGGCGGGCCAGCGGCTGGGGGAGCGGCATGCGGGCCGCCTGGTTGCGCGGCAGCGCGGTCAGCACGGTGGCGGCCCGTACCGGATCGGCCTCGACCGTGGCGCGGGACATCACCGGGTGCCGCTGCCCGTCGGCGGCCCACGCGGGGTCGACGCGCGGCATGTACGTACGGATGCCGCCGCCGAAGACCGGATGGTGTTCGAGCGCCTTGTTGAACGCGGCCTGCGCCTCGCGGGTCAGCACGTACAGCACCGCGCGGCCCACGAGTTGGGTGAAGGCGCGGTCCACGACCTTCTCCAGCCACTCGTCGGCGTCGGTCCCGTACGGCACGCTCGCCACGACGATGGGCAGCCGCCGCTCCCGGTCGGTCAGCTCCTCGACCACCTCCTTCACGTCACCGGCGTAGATGAAGCTGGCGCGGGCGCGGATCTCGGCGATGCCGCTGTGCGTGTCCAGGGCGTCGAGTATCGCGTCGGCCAGCCGCGGCTTGGACGCGCGGATCTGCGGTATCTCCGCCGAGTCCGGCCGGTGTTCGACATCGAGCTGCACCCAGGTGCGGCCCGGATCGGCCATGTCGGTCCGGACGATGAGCGTGGACTGCCAGGTCGCCCGCAATGCCGGCGGGCTCTCCCGCAATCGCCAGCGGCTGTGCGCGCCCTGCTGCCCCGAATCGGTGTCGCGGTCGAGCGTCACGTGCTCGGCTATCTCGTTGCGGCCGTCGTGCAGCGCCGTGACCGGATAACCCTTGGCGTCGGTGAGCCACTCCGCGACCAGCCGGTCGGCCGTCGCGGCGGCCGTGACGTAGTCCTGCTCGGTCCACACGACCATGCGGTACGCGGACGCGTCCACGCAAGTCCCCCCTCGGTGGGCTGATCGATCTTCAAGGGGAGGCTAGAAGAGCGCGGTGTCACGGTGATAGGGGGCACGCCGTCCAGCCGGGCCGTACGGGCTGCCCGATCCGGGGCGAATCGGGTCCCCGGCCGTTGGGCGTCACACCTCCGCTGCCCCAGTGGCCTACGCGAGCGCCGCCCGCAACTCCCTTGTCGTGGGCGGGTTGGCGCCGGGCCGCGAGACGGTGAGCGCGGCGGCGGTGCCCGCGTGGCGCAGCACATGGGCGAGGGTCGCCTTGTCCAGGGCGCCGAGGGCGGGCCGGGCGGCGGCGCCGGTGAGGCCGAGGCCGGTGAGGGCGTCCAGCGTCGCGGACATGAAGGAGTCGCCCGCGCCCACGGTGTCGGCGACCTCGGTCCGCACCGGCGCGCCCGTCACCTCGATGTCACGGGTGAAGGCGGCGGCGCCCTCCCCGCCCATGGTTACGAAGACGACGGCGGGCCCGGCCGCCAGCCAGCGCGCGGCGACCGCCGCGACCGGCTCGCCCGGATACAGCCACTCCAGATCCTCGTCGCTCGCCTTGACGAGGTCGCTCAGCGCCACGCACCGCTCGACTCCGGCGACACCCTGCTCGTGCGTGCCCATCAACTCCGGCCGGATGTTGGGGTCGTAGCTGACGGTGGCGTCCGCGCGCAGCCGCGCGGCGAGGTCCACGGTGGTGGCCGCGCCCGGCTCCGCCACGGCGGCGATCGACCCGATGTGGACGTGCCGGAGCGCGGTAGGCGGCTCGACGGGCCCGAGCGTCCACGCGATGTCGAAGTCGTAGCGCGCCGCGCCCTGTTCGTCGAGCGTGACCACCGCCGTCGGCGTGCGGACGTCGTGCCGGCCGTCCGCGAGCAGGTGTACGCCCGCCGACCGCAGGTGGTCGGTGATGAGCTTGCCCGAGGGGTCGTCGCCGAGCTGCGTGAGGAGCGCGGTGGCGTGGCCGAGGCGGGCCAGCCCGTACGCCACGTTGGCCGGACTGCCGCCGGGATGCGGCACATCGGGCTGTCCGGGGGTCCGGACGATGTCCGCTACGCACTCACCGATCACCAGGAAGTCGCTCATGGGCCACATGCTGCCGTATCGCGGTCCCGCCCGGCGACCCCCGTCCCCGTACGCGATCACGCGGGCGGTCCCCTGCCGGTACGCGGCCGGAGACCGTCTGCCGCGGCGGGCCCGCCCGCCCTACGCTGGTGGCGGCGGCCCCGCGGATGAGCGGGGCGGCGGACGAAGGGGGGCTCCGTGGACGCGGAGTTGGCGGCACTGGCCGCGTCGGGCGCGACGCAGGTGGTCACACTGATGGCGTCCGACGCCTGGACACAGGTACGGGACCGGCTGGCGCGGTTCCTCGCACGCGGCAGCGGCGGCAGCGCCGGGGCGGCGGCCGAGGACGGTACGGCAGCCGACGACGGTACGACCGGGGCCGCCGCACGCGCCGGGGACGAGACCGCCGCTCTCGACGAACTCCAGCTCTCCCGCGCCGAGTTGACGGCCGCCAGGGACTCGGGGGACGCGGACGCCGCCGCCGACATCGAGGCGGGCTGGCGCACCCGGCTGCGCCGCGTCCTGCGGGACGACCCGGCCGCCGCCGCCGAACTGCGGCTGCTGCTGGAGGAGTTGGCCCCGGCGGCCGGCCGTGGCTCGGTCAGCGTCGTCAACAACACCGTCAACGACGGGGTGTTCCACGCCCCGGTCATCCAGGGCCGCGACATCAGGAGCACCACCGTCCACGGCGGCGGCCCGACGACGCCCTGACGGCGGCAGGGCCCGGCGGTCAGGACTCGGACCTGTCCAGCTCCTCGTCCAGCGCCGTCGCCGCCGTGATCAGCGACAGATGCGTGAACGCCTGCGGGAAGTTGCCCAGTTGCTCACCCGTCGGCCCGATCTCCTCGGCGAACAGGCCGACGTGGTTGGCGTAGGTGAGCATCTTGTCGAAGGCGTAACGGGCCGGGCCCAGGCGCCCGGCGCGGGCGAGCGCGCCGACGTACAGGAAGCTGCACAGCGAGAAGGTGCCCTCGCCGCCGCGCAGCCCGTCGGGGGACGCGCCCGGGTCGTAGCGGTAGACGAGGCTGTCGGAGACCAGCTCCTCGTCCATCGCGTCCAGCGTCGACAGCCAGCGCGGCTCCTTCGGCGCGACGAAGCCGACCTCCGGCATCAGCAGCAGCGACGCGTCCAGCACCTCGCTGCCGTAGTGCTGCACGAAGGCGTGCCGCTTCTCGCTCCAGCCGCGGTCCATGACCTGTTCCATGATCGTGTCGCGCGCCGTCGTCCAGGTCTCCAGATCGGCGGGCCTGGCGAGTTCCGCGGCCAGCCGGATGCCGCGGTCGAAGGCCGACCAGCACATCAGACGGCTGTACGTGAAGTCCTGCCGCCCGCCGCGGGTCTCCCAGATGCCCTCGTCCGCGCGGTCCCAGTGCGCGGCCAGCCAGTCCAGCAGCCCGGAGAAGGCCCGCCAGCCCTCCCACCCGGCGAGCTGGGCGATGTCCTGCGACCGGGACAGGGCGTGCACGGCCTCGCCGTAGATGTCGAGCTGGAGCTGGTCGGCGGCCCCGTTGCCGAGCCGGACGGGCGCGGAGCCGCGGTAGCCCTCGAAGTGGTCCAGCGTCTCCTCGGCCAGGTGCGGGTCGCCGTCCACCCGGTACATGATCTGCAACGGCTCGCCGGTGACCGTGCCGCCCGCGCGCAGCCGCCCGCCGAGCCAGCGGCGGAAGGCGTCCGCCTCCGCGGTGAAACCGAGGTCGACCAGCGCGTTCACCGACAGCGACGCGTCCCTGACCCACGTATAGCGGTAGTCCCAGTTGCGCTCGCCGCCGACCTGCTCCGGCAGGCCCATGGTGGCGGCGGCGACCGGAGCGCCGGTCGGCGCGTACGTGAGCAGCTTCAAGGTGATCGCCGAGCGGTTCACCGCCTGCTGCCAGCGGCCCCGGTAGCGGCACTGCCGGATCCAGCCGTGCCAGAACTCCCGCGCCCCGTCGAATTCCGCCCGCAGGCCGTCCACCGTCACCGGCTCGGGCGGCTCGCCGTGCGCCGCGCACACCGTCAGCACCGCGGCGGCCATCTCGCCCTGCTCCAGCGTGACCGCGGCCCGGACGTCCTCCTCGTCGCGTTCGAGGTCCAGCGGGCCGACCGGCTGGAGGTACGCCCACGCCCCCGACGCGCCGAATCTGGCCGTGCCGTCGTCGCTCACGTGCAGCCGGTGGTCGCAGCGGCCGTAGTCGAAGCGCGGCCTGCACTCCAGGGCGAAGCGGACCGTGCCGCGCACCACCCGCATGACGCGCAGCAGCCGGTGCCGGTCGGTGGCGGTCTCCGGCCGGTCCACCGGCATGAAGTCGATGACCTCGCCGACGCCGTCGGGGGTCATGAAGCGGGTGACGAGCACCGCGGTGTCCGGCAGATAGAGCTGCCTGACCCTCGCCTCAGGGCTCGCGGCCGCGATCGAGAAGTAGCCGCCGCGGTCGTGGTCGAGGAGCGAGGCGAAGACGCTCGGCGAGTCGAAGCGCGGCGCGCAGAACCAGTCGACGACGCCCCGCGACGACACCAGGGCGCTGGTCTGGAGGTCTCCGATGAGGCCGTGGTCCGCGATCGGCGGGTAGCGACGCATGAGGGCACCTTTCGCCGTTCCCCCGCCGCGGTGCGCCCGCCGCGAGGCGTCCCCCCGCCCTGACCACGCTAGATGACGCGGTCCGCACCGGCATTCCGGCGCGATCGCGGGTCCGTGCCGCCGGCGGGTCCGAGGAGGGAGGCCAGCGGCGGCTCGGAGGCCAGCACGGCGCCCGCGGTGATGGTGAAGGTCAGCACCGCGCAGATCGCGATCAGCCAGGACAGCATCGTGAAGACCGACCCCAGGGAGCCGTAATTGGCCAGGCTGCGGTTGAGGGCGGTCGGCATGTAGAGGCGGGCGGTCACCGACAGGGCCGTCATCGCCAGTGCGGTGAGGATCGCGCCGGGCAGCAGCGGCAGCCACGCGACGCGCTTGCTCAGCAGCAGCCGCTGGGTCCACCACCACACCAGGACGTCCGCGAGGAAGGTCAGCGGCAGGCCGAGCCACAGCCCGACGCCGAAGCCGTCGCGCAGCGGCCCCTGGAGCACCAGCGCCACCATCCACGCGGCGATCCACACCACCCAGCGCCACACCGCGACCCGCACCGAGGCGCGCGGCAGCCCCCACGCCCGCTCGCACACCCGCGCCATCGCCCGGCTGCACGCGGTGGCGGACAGCAGCGCCATCAGGACGCCGATCACCCCGATGGTCTGCCGCAGATCCCCGCCGTTCGCGCTGTAGACCTGCCTGAGCTGCTCGTCCGACGCCCCGGTGAGGCCGAAGACGTTACGCGCGGTGCTCACGAGCTGGTCGCGTACGGTCTTCGGCGCGAAGGCCGCGACCACGAACAGCAGCGGGACGGCGGTCAGGAAGAGCTGGGCGGCCAGCCGGGTGCCCGCGTCCAGCAGATTCACCGACAGCAGGCGGGCGGTCAGCTCGGTGATGACGGGGAAGCGGCGTTCCGCCGCATGGCGCAGCCGCAGCCCGCGCGCCTTCCAGCGCGCCGCGCGCCCGGCCGCCCCCGCGACCGTACGGCCGACCAGGCCCTTCTCGCGGTCGGCCCGGCCCTTCTCACGGCCCGGGGGCCCGGAGGGTGCGGCGGCCATACGCGACCTCCACGGCGGACACGGCGGACACGGCTGTGACAGGCGGACATGGCGAGCACCGCGAACACGGCGGCGACGAACGCCACGAACGCCACCAGTCAAGGCGGTGTACGGGGAACGCGCGACTTGTGACGCCGACGGACGGCCTCCGCGCCGGGCTCAGCGCCGGGCTCAGCGGGCCCGCGGCGCGGGAAGGACCGCCTCCAGACACACCCGGCCGCCGATCTCGACGGTGCCGTCAGGACCGGGCGCGGTGAGGATCTGCGAGCCCCGGCCCTGCGTGATGTGCAGCGCGCGGCCGAGCTGCCGGGTGAGCAGCAGCGCGGCGGCGCCCGTCGCCTCGTCCTCGTCGATGCCGTCGCCGCGGCCGGGGAAGGCGCGCGCCCTGATCCGGCCGGCGGCCTCGTCCTGCCACGCCCAGGCGTACACCCACTCGCCCGGCTCCGGCACGTCCAGCGCGTCGACCTCGGCGGGCAGCGCGTACTCGCGCAGGGTGCGCGGCGGCGCCCACTCCGCGCGGACGGTGATCCAGGTGAACTCCCCGTCGTCGCGCGTGAAGACCTCCCCGACCTCGGGTTCGAGCACCTCCACGTCGAGCAGCCAGGCGACCCCGACCAACGGGTGCCCGGCGAAGGGCAGTCGCAGCCCCGGCGTGTAGATGTCGACCGCGCCGCGCTCCGGGTCGTCCACGAACACCGTTTCGCTGAAGCCGAGTTCACCGGCCAGGGCCTGCCGTGCCGCGCGGTCCGGGTAGCGCGAGCCGTCGCGGACCACGCCGAGCGGGTTGCCGTACCGCCGGTCGGGGCCGCAGAAGACCCGCAGCACATCGATGCCGCCCGATGTCGTATTCACTCCGGCATTCAAGCATTCGGGGCGCGGGAGCGGACCCGCTCGCACCGGCCGGTTCCGGCCGTCCCGCCGCCGGGACCCGTGGAACTGGTCAGACCACCTGGCGGAAAGCTATCCTGAGCGTCGCTGTTCATCAGTTACGGCGTCGGCGGCCGGAGGTCGCGAGCGCGTCATTATGGGGGCCTCACGTATGAACGACTCTCGCGAGGTCGCGGGCGTTATCCTGCCGGGCTATCCAGAACCCCTGTGGATCCAGGCGGTGAATTTGATCCGCAGCGAAATCGACCGGGGCGAGCTGAGGCCGGGAATGCGGCTGGCGCCCGAGCGGGAGCTCTGCCGTCAACTGGGCATCAGCCGGGTCACACTGAGGAAAGCCCTGGGTCACCTGGTGGAGGAGGGCGTGCTCAGCGCGTCCCACGGCCGTGGCTGGTACGTGACGCAGTCGGCGCCGAAGAAGGAATGGCCGAACAGCCTGGAATCCTTCAGCGAGACCGCGGCACGAATGGGGTTGAAGCCGCACTCCAAGGTATTAATGGCACAGGCGAGCCCGGCCAGCATCGACGAGGCGGAGCGGCTCGGTATCGCGCCCGGCACTCCGCTGTTCCGGCTGGAGCGGGTACGGCTGCTCGACGGTGTTCCGATAGCGCTGGACCTGACGCGAATTCCGCTCGCTCTGGTGCCCGGCATCGAGGACGTCGATTTCGCGGACCGCTCGCTGTACGCGACTCTTTCCGCCGCCGGGGTCGAGCCGGTCCGCGCGGACAGCACGATCGAGGCGACCAAGGCCGACGACCGCGCCGCGGGACAGCTCGACATGGCCTCGGGCGATCCGCTTCTGGTCATGCACCAGATCGCGGTCGGCTCCGACGAGGAGCCGCTGTTCGAGTCCACGATCCAGTACGCGGGCGACCGGTACCGGCTGCGTACGTCCTTCGCGCGCTCGCACGGCTGAGCCGCGGGCGGCCGTACGGCTGAGCCGCGGGCGCTCGTACGGCTGAGCCGCGGGCTGAGGCCGGACCGGTGTGCCGACCTCAGCCGTGCGCGTGGTCAGAGCACCAGCACTCCCTTGACGAAGTCGGGACCGGCCGCCGTCATGGCGCGGAAGGCGTCGTCCACGCCTTCGAGGCCGAAGCGGTGGGTGATCAACGGCGCGTAGCTGAAGCGGCGTTCGCCGATCAGCGCGAGCGCGTCGCGCATGGCGCCCATCAGCCGGGTGCGGTCCGGGCAGAAGCCGTTGACGACGGTGACGGCCTTGTACCAGAGGTTCATGTCCATCATCGCGTCGCCGGTGTGGTGGTAGCCGACGACGCACAGGGTGCCGAAGGGCCGCACCAGGCTGCCGGCCGTGCCGAGCCCGCTCGTCGTGCCGGTCGCCTCCAGGACCACGGCGAGCCGCGCGTCGGTGGCCCGTCCGGTGTCCTTCCGGTACTCCTCCGGGAGGTCGTCGGGGGCGAAGACGAGGTCGGCGCCGAGCCGCAGGGCGCGCTCGCGGCGGGCCGGGTCGGGGTCGACGCCCACCAGCAGCCCCGGCGCGTGCCGCTTGGCGAGCTGGACCAGGCCGAGGCCCATGAAGCCGAGGCCGACGACGGCGACCCGGTCGCCCGCGCGTACGCCCGTACGGGCCAGCGCCTCCTCCAGGTCGGCGACCGGTTCGCCGATCGCGTGCGCGGGTTCGATCCCGGCCGGTACCGGCAGGACGGCGTGCGCGTCCATGACGGCGAGCGTCGCGAATCCCTCGCCGCCGAGCCCGGTCACCAGGTCGCCCGGCGCCCAGCGGCCCGCGTCCCGGCCGGTGCCGACCACCCGCCCCACGATCTCGTGGCCCAGCCTGACCGGCGGCGCGGCCGGGTCGTGCGAGAGCCACGGCCCGATGTCGGAGGTGCAGACCCCGCTGGCCAGCACCTCGACCAGCACCTGGTCGGCGCCGGGGACCGGGTCGTCGGCCGCGACGACCTCCGAGGTGCGCGGGCCGACGAGCTGACTGATCTTCATACGGATCTCCTGGCCTGAGTGGTGGGACGGCTGGTGATGTGACGGCTGGTGGTGTGACGGCTGGCGGTGTGACGGCTGGGCGGGGATGGCGGGCCGAGCGGGGTGACGGGGTCGGTGACGACCGGGGACCAGCGTAGCGAAGTGGTTCTATGTGGTCAGTAGTGGTGTCGTAGGAATCCAGCCGAGGTGACGGCGGAATTGTGCCTGTCTGTGGCTGAAAAGTGCGAAGTGCGCCCGGTTTCCCCGGCATTCTGGTCTGCTTCACCCTCTAGACAGGACCGGCTTTCGTATTACGATGGCGGCAAGTGGTATGGCTTTGGCACATACCCAACGACCGCTGTCCGGGCCCTCGACAGGCCCGGAAGCGGTCCTGGCGGGACTCACTTCAGGCGGGACTCAGGGGAGGAGAGCGGATGGCATCCGTCACCGCGGCAGTCATCGGCGCGGGTTCGCAGGGCCGGGTGCACGGCCTCGGCCTGAGGGCGGTGCCGGGCGTCGAGCTCGTCGCCCTCGCCGACGTCGACGAGCGGACCGCGGAGGACCTGGCGGGGGAGCTGGGCGTACCGCGGACGTACCGCGACTACCGCGAACTGCTCGTCCTGGAACGGCCCGACGTCGTCAGCGTCTGCACACCGCCCGCCCTGCACCCGGAGATCGTCCGGGCCGCGGCGGCGGCCGGGGTCCGCGCGGTGCACTGCGAGAAGCCGGTCGCGCTGTCGTACGGCGAGGCCCTGGAGATGACGCGGGTCGCGGCCGACGCCGGCACGCAACTGACCTACAACCTCCAGCGCCGCTTCGAGGCCGTGCAGCGCTTCGCCCGCGAAGCCGTCGCCGGGGGCGAGATCGGCGAGGTCGTGACCATCGAGGGGTACTGCCCGAACCTCTTCGACTGGGGCACCCACATCCTCGACCTGATCCTCTTCCACCGCGGCGACACCGCACCGGAGTGGGTCTTCGGCCAACTCGACGTGACGCTCGACCGCTATGTGTACGGCGCCTTCGTCGAGACCGCGTCGGTCACCCAGATCGGCTGGGCCGACGGCGTCCGCGCGGTGGTCTCCACCGGACGCGAACCGCACACCCCGGTCCTCAACCTCCAGAACAACCTGGGGCTGATCATCCAGGGCACCCGCGGGCGCGCCGACATCCGCGGCGCGCGCTGCCTGATCCAGCGCTTCGGCAAGGACGACCTGGTCCACGACTCACCCTTCGACACCGACCCCCGCACCTGGGACCGCGGCGTCGACCCGGCGATCGTGGCCGCCACGGCCGAGGCGGTGCGGGACGCGGTCGACAGCCTGCGCACCGGCGGCAAGCCCGCCCTCGACGCCGAGCACGGCCTGCGCGGCGCCGAACTGGTCTTCGCGACCTACGAGAGCAGCCGGTCCCGGCGGCGCGTGCCGCTGCCGCTCGACCGCATGGACAACGCCCTGCTCAGCGGGCGTGCGCAGGGCTACTGGAGCCCTACCGGCGAACTGCGCTCCACCTACTGAAACGAGCGGCCCGACGATGCCGAGAACCGCCAGCCCCACCGCCCTCGCCGTCTTCAGCGGCGACGACGTCCACGAAGACCTCTTCACCGCCGCCCGCGAAGTGCGGACGCTGCTGACCGACGAGGGATTCGTCACCCGTACCGCCGTCGGCACCGGCCGCTTCGACGGCCCGGTCGACGCCGAACTCATCGTGCTCTACACGGCCTTGGGCCGCTTCACCGACGCACAGCGCGCGAGCCTGGCCCGCGCGGTCCGCGGCGGCGCCGGACTGATCGCCCTGCACTCCACCACCGTGGACGCGGACCTGTTCGACCTGGTCGGCAGCCGGTACGTCTCGCACGGGCCACCGCCCCACGAGAGCCGGTTCACCGTCACCCTCGACGGCGCACACGAAGTGACCGCCGGAATACCGCCGTTCGAGCTGACGCACGAGCACTACCACGTCGAGACCGCGCCCGGCGTGCTCACCCTCGCCCGCCGTACGACCCCCGGCGGCACCGAACCCCTGCTGCACGTCCGCGAATTCGGGAACGGACGTGTCTGCTACCTCCAGTTGGGCCACGACATGCGGAGCTGGGGAGAACCCGCCGTGCGCCTTCTCGTCCGGCGCGCGGCCCGCTGGGCGTGCCGCCTCGAAGCCCGAGGGAACTGACCCATGCGCATCCTTTTCCGGAAGATCTGTTTCTACCTGCTCACGGCGTGGGCGGCCATCAGCCTCAACTTCGTCATCCCGCGCGTCATGCCGGGAAACCCCGCGGACAACCTGATCCAGCAGTTCCACGGGAAGCTCAGCCCCTCCGCAGTCCAGGCCCTGCGGGTGCTGTTCGGCGAGTCCGACAAGAACCTGTGGGAGCAGTACGTCAGTTACTGGCACAGCATCTTCACCGGCGACTTCGGCACCTCGTACGCCTACTACCCGTCGCAGGTGAGCACCGTGCTCGGGCAGAGCATGTACTGGACGCTGATCCTGGTCACCATCTGCACGGTGCTCGGCTTCGTCATCGGCACCACGCTCGGCATGCTCGTCGGCTGGAAGCGCGGCACCTGGCTCGACTCGCTGATACCGATCACCACCTTCCTGTCGTCGATCCCGTACTTCTGGTTCGCGATCATGATCGTGTACGTCTTCGCGATCACCCTCAAGTGGTTCCCGCTGTCCGGCGGTTACGGGCTCGACCAGACCATCGGCCTGAACGCCGGGTTCATCGGCAGCGCGATCAACTACGCCGTCCTGCCCGCCGTCACCATCACCGTCGCCTCCGTGGGCGGCTGGCTGATCAGCATGCGCAACATGATGGTCACCACGCTCAGCGAGGACTACGTACGGCTCGCCGAGGCCAAGGGGCTCCCCAGGCGCCGGGTGATGTACACCTACGCCGCCCGCAACGCGATGCTGCCGTCCTTCTCCGGCTTCGCCATGTCGCTCGGCTTCGTGATCGGCGGTTCCATCGTCACCGAGGTCGTCTTCAACTACCCCGGCATCGGGTCGGTGCTGTTCAAGGCCGCACAGGCGGCCGACTACCCGCTGATGTCCGCGATCTTCCTGCTCATCACCGTGCTGGTGCTGATCGCCAACCTGATCGCCGACATCGCGTACGTGTTCCTCGACCCGAGGACAAGGGAGAGCTGATCCATGGCCGTGCAAGCCGCCGCCCTCGCCGAGGCGGACACCGCCGACACCGCCGCCGAGCCCGCCGGCGGATCCGCCCGCCTCCGGTCGCGCCTGCTGCGCTCACCGCTGACCCTCATCGGCCTCGCGGTCGTGCTGGTCTTCGTCGTCCTGGCCGTCGTCGCGCCGTGGATCTCGCCGTACGACCCCTCGACGGTCAGCGACGACACCCTCGTGGGACCGTCCACCGCGCACTGGCTCGGCACCACCCAGAACGGCCAGGACGTCCTGTCGCAGATGCTCTACGGCGCCCGCGCCTCGATGCTCGTCGGCCTGGGCGCCGCGGTCCTCGCCACCTTCCTGTCGGTGATCGTCGGCGTCACCGCCGGATACGTCGGCGGCCTCGGCGACGAAGTGCTGTCGCTGCTGGCCAACGTGTTCCTGGTGCTGCCCAGCGTGCCGCTGACGATCATCCTGGCCGCGTATCTGCCGCACAGCGGCTCGCTCGGCATCATCCTGGTCATCACGCTCACCGGCTGGGCCTGGGGAGCGCGGGTGCTGCGGGCGCAGACGCTCTCGCTGCGCAAACGCGACTTCGTGGAGGCCGCCCGCGCCACCGGCGACAAGACCTGGCGGATCATCCTCAAGGACATCCTGCCGAACCAGCTCGCGGTGATCGCCGCGTCCTTCCTCGGCACCGTCAACTTCGCGATCCTCACCCAGGCGACCCTGGCCTTCCTCGGCCTCGCCGACGTCACCCAGTGGTCGTGGGGCACGATCCTGTACTGGGCCCAGACCGGCAGCGCGCTGCTGACCGGCGCCTGGTGGTGGTTCGTCCCCGCCGGCCTGGCCATCGCCCTGCTCGGCACCGCCCTGTCGCTGGTCAACTTCGGCATCGACGAGTTCATCAACCCCCGGCTGCGCCAGGCCGGGATCGGCACCAAGAAGGCCCAGCGCGGCCAGGTCGCCGCCAAGCGCGCCCGCCGGATCAAGAACCACACCCCGGCCGAACGCCGCACCGAGGTCACGCCCTTCACCCCGGACAGCACCGACGTCGTCCTCGACGTCCGCGACCTGCGGGTGGAGTACGTCGGTGACGGCGGTGAGCGCACCCCGGCGGTCAGCGACGTGTCGTTCACCCTGCGGCGCGGCGAAGTCCTCGGCATCGCGGGCGAGTCGGGCTCGGGCAAGTCCACCCTCGCGTACGCCATCACCCGGCTGCACAAGCCGCCCGCCGAGATCACCCAGGGCCGGATCGTCTACACCAAACCCGACGGCGACACCGTGGACGTGCTCGCGATGGGCGACGCCGAGCTGCGGGGCTTTCGCTGGGAGGAGCTGTCGATCGTCTTCCAGTCGGCCATGCACGCGCTCAACCCGATCATGCGGATCGGCGAGCAGATCGAGGACGTCATCGTCGCGCACCGGCCGCGGATGACCCGGCAGGAACGGGCCGCCCGGGTGGTCGAACTCCTCGGCATCGTCGGCATCCCCGCCGACCGGGCGGGCTCCTACCCGCACGAGCTGTCCGGCGGCATGCGGCAGCGCGCGATGATCGCGATCGGCCTCGCGCTCGACCCCGAGATCATCGTGATGGACGAGCCGACGACCGCGCTCGACGTCGTCATCCAGCGGCAGATCATCGAGAAGATCATGGAGCTGAAGGACCGGCTCGGCTTCTCGGTCGTCTTCATCACCCACGACCTGTCGCTGCTGATCGAACTCTCCGACACGATCGCCGTGATGTACGGCGGCAAGATCGTCGAGACGGCGGCGGCCGACGACTTCTACCGCCGCCCCCAACACCCCTACAGCCGGGGCCTGCTGGCGTCCTTCCCGACCCTCGGCGGCCCCAAGCGGGAGCTGACCGGCATCGTCGGCTCGCCGCCCGACCTGCGCAGGCTGCCCAGCGGCTGCGCCTTCCAGCCGCGCTGCCCGCTCGCCTTCGACGCCTGCGGGAGCCACGTACCGCCGCTCCTGCGGATCACCGGGCCGGACGGCGCCACCTCGCACGCCGCCTGCCTGCTGCACGCGGACGGCGCCCAGAACCAGGACCGACTCGTGACAGGTGAGATGCGATGAGCGGCGATGTGACGAAGAAGAACGCCGGGGCCGCCGCCCGCGACGGCCGCGCCGCGGACGGCGCCCGGCCGGTGCTCGAAGCGGTCAACGTGACCAAGCACTTCCCGGTACGCGGCGGACGCCTGCGCCGCGGCGCGGCCCCGCAGGTCGTGCACGCCGTGGAGAACGTCAGCCTGAGCCTGTACGCGGGCCGGATCACCGCGCTGGTCGGCGAGTCGGGCTCCGGCAAGTCGACGCTGGCCCGGCTGCTCGCCCAGCTCTACCCGGTCACCGGCGGGGAGGTGCGGCTGCACGGCGTCCCCGTGAAGTCGCCGCGCGGCCGGGCCTTTCGCGACCACGTCCGCCAGGTGCAGTTGATCCTCCAGGACCCCTTCGCGTCCTTCAACCCGGTCGCCACCATCGCGGGCACCCTCAAGCGCGCGGTGGCCATCCACCACCCCGGCAAGCGCGGCAAGGAGCAGACCGCCGTCATCGACGACCTGCTCCAGCAGATCAACCTCGTGCCGCCACGGCAGTTCACCGAGAAGTACCCGCACGAACTGTCCGGCGGCCAGCTCCAGCGGCTCTCCATCGCCCGCGCCCTGGCGGCCGACCCCGAGGTGTTCCTCGCCGACGAACCGGTCTCCAGCCTCGACGTCTCCATCCGCCTCGGCATCCTCAACCTGCTGCGCCGCCTCACCGAGGAACGCAACGTCGCGATGCTGTACGTCACCCACGACATCGCCTCCGCGCGCTACTTCGCGGCCGACACCGCCGTGATGTACGCGGGCGAGGTCATCGAGACCGGCCCCTCGGAAGCGGTCACGCAGCAGGCGGCGCACCCGTACACCCAGCTCCTGATCGCCTCCGCGCCCGATCCCTCGCGGGGCGGCGCCGCGCGGGTCAAGGACATCGGGCAGCCGCCCAGCCTCATCTCCCCGCCGGGCGGCTGCCGTTTCCACCCGCGCTGTCCGTACGCGATGGAGCGCTGCGCCACCGACATCCCGCCGTCCTTCGACCTGACCGACGGCCACACCGCCCGCTGCTGGCTGTACGCGGACGACGAGCAGGCGCGCGGGCGGCGCGCAGAGAACGCGGCGGCCGTCACCGCCTCCGCCGCGCGGCCTGCCGGCACCGACCCCTCGGTCACCGACCCCACTGTCGACGAACCCGCTCTCCCCACACCCGATTCCGCTGTCCCCACCTCCGAAGGAGCAGACGCACAGTGACCACAACGCAGTCGTCGATCGCGTCAGGAATGACGAGACGCGGTCTTCTCGCAGGCGCCCTCGCGGGCGCGGGAACCCTTGCCCTGTCGGCCTGTTCGGGAACCGCGGGAGGCTCGGGCTCCGCCAAGGGTACGCTCACCGTGGCGGGCCAGTCCGACAACCTCACCCAGGTCTTCAACCCGTTCCTGGCCAACACCGCGCAGAGCCTCACCTACACCCCGCAGGGCCAGGGCGGCTTCATCTACGAGCCGCTGGTGCAGATCAACACCGTCGACATCGGGCGCGACCTGCCGTGGCTCGCCAAGTCCTGGCGCTGGTCGGACGGCAACAAGACGCTGACGATGGAGCTCCGGACCGGTGTGAAGTGGACGGACGGCACCCCGTTCTCCGCCGACGACGTCGTCTTCACGTACTCGATGCTCAAGCGGTATCCGGGGCTCAACCTGCTGGGCATCGACTTCAGTTCGGTCACCGCGCCCGGTCCGGCGCAGGTCGTCTTCGCCTTCCCCGCGCCCTCCGAGCAGCACTTCACCAACATCGTGTCGGCGCCGATCGTCCCCCAGCACCTGTGGTCGAAGGTCAAGGACCCGACGACGTACACCGACAAGAACCCCGTGGGGACCGGGCCGTTCAAACTGTCGTCGTTCTCCGCGCAGAGCTTCCTGCTGGTGCGCAACGAGGACTACTGGCAGCCGAAGGCGGAGATCAGCTCGCTGCGGTTCGTGGCGTACAAGGACAACGAGAGCATGACCAACGCGCTCGTCCAGGGCCTCGCGGACTGGGGCGGCACGTACATCGCCAATGCCGACAAGACGTATCTCAGCCGGAACAAGCACTACAACTACTGGGCGCCGATCGCCGGAACCGACGGCATCATCCCCAACCTGGAGCGCTGGCCGCTCAGCGACATCGCGGTGCGCAGGGCGATCAGCCTCGGTGTGAACCGCAAGCAGGTCGGCGCGGCCAGCGGCGCGCCGCCCGCGACGAGCGTCACCGGTCTGCCGATGCCCGCCTACACCTCCTCGATCGCCCCCCGGTACAAGGGAGTCGACTTCGTCCAGGACGTCGACAAGGCGCACAGGACGCTGACCGACGCCGGATACGCCAAGGGCGGCGACGGCTACTACCGCAAGGACGGCAAGCGCGTCGAGTTCTCGATCAGCTTCCCCTCCGCGTACACCGACATCGCCGCGCGCGTGCAGGTGCTGGTCTCGCAGCTCAAGGACATCGGCATCAAGCTCAACGTCGACACGACCACGGTCAACGACATCAACGGGCTGACGTCCAAGGGGAACTTCGACTCCACGATGGGCTACCCGGTCAACTCCGCGCCGCGCGCCTTCTCGTACTACAACGACACGATCAACCCGAATCTGTACTACCCGGTCGGCAAGGCGACGCCGACCTTCCAGAACATCGAGCGGTTCCAGAACGCCGAGGCCGCGACGCTGTTCACCGAGTACCCCAAGGCGACCACGGACGAGCAGCGGCAGCAGATCATCAACAGGATCGAGGAGATCTTCGTCGAGAACCTGCCGTGGATCCCGATGTTCTACTGGGGCAGCTACGGCAACTGGAGCACCGCCAAGGCCACCGGGTTCCCCACACCGCAGAATCCGTACTTCAGCCCGGTGCCCAACCCCGTCGTCGCCCTGCGGCTCAAGCCCGTCTGACCCTCCCCGCCCCGCCCGGCCCGCCTCCCGCGGCCGGGCGGGGGCCGCCGAGCCACGCCACGACGCACGACCCCAAGCCATCTGTGAGGAACGCAATGCCACACCTCTCGACCCCGAGAGCCATGGTCATCGTGAACGGCGACGACATCCACCACGACCTGCTGAGCGCTGCCGAGGTCTTCCAACAGCTCGGCACCGAGGCCGGGTTCGCGACCCGCAAGGCGATGGGCACCAGCCGCTTCGTCGACGCGCGGCCGGAGACCGCCGAGGCGGACGTGTACCTCTTCTACACCGCGGGCGGCCACTTCGCGACCGAGCAGCAGCAGGCGCTGGCCGACGCCGTACGCGCGGGCAAGGGCCTGGTCGGCGTGCACGGCGCCAACATCATGGGCTGGGCGGGCGACGGGCTCGACCCGGCCGACCGGCCGCTGTTCGAACTGCTCGGCAACCGCTACCTCTCGCACGGCCCCGGTCACCACGAGGGCCGCCACACCGTCGAGATCGTCGCGGACCACCCGGTCACACGCGGCCTGTCCGACTTCGAACTCTTCGACGAGTACTACGAGTTCGAGCTGGCCGACGACGACGTGACGGTCCTCGCCTCGCGCCGCCGCGCGGACGGCGAGGTGATCCCGGTGCTCTACGCCCGCGAGGCCGGGGAAGGCCGCGTGGTGTATCTGGCGCTCGGCCACGACATGCGCTCGTGGGGCGAGCCGCCGGTGCGCGCCCTGGTCCGCCAGGCCCTGCTGTGGGCGGCCCGCCGTACGGAGGAGGACGCGTGACCGCCGAGATCGGTGTGATGACGTACACGGTGCTCGATCTGGCCCGCGCCGACCTGGAGGGCACCCTCGCCGAGATCGCCGGGATCGGTTACGCGGGCGTGGAGACCTACGGCCTGGTGGAGCACTTCGGGGCCGCCCGGGTCAGGGACGCCGTCGCGTCCGCCGGGCTCGCGCTGACCAGCGCGCACACCCCGTTCCCCGCCGGTCCTGACGCCGAGGCGCTGCTGGACACCAACCAGGAGCTGGGCGCCGAGGTGCTGGTCTGGAGCATGGAACGCGAGGAGTTCGACTCGCCGGACGCGATCAGGCGCGGTGTGGAGCGGGTGAACGAGGCCGCCGAGCGCGCCGCCGGGCGCGGCATGCGGATCGCGTACCACAACCACTTCGCCGAGTTCTCGCAGGTCTTCGACGGGCGGCAGGCGTACGACCTGCTGCTCGACCTGCTGGACGACCGCGTCCTGGTCGAACTCGACGCCTACTGGGCGCAGATGGGCGGCGCCGACCCGGCCGAGGTGCTGGCCGGGCTCGGCGACCGGGCGCGCTTCGTGCACGTCAAGGACGGCCCCGCCGTCAGCTACGAGGACGACGTGATGGTGCCCATCGGCGAGGGGCGGATCGACTGGGCGCGCACGCTGACCACGCCGTCCGGCCTGCGCTGGCACATCGTCGAGCTGGAGCGGCTGCACATCGACACGTTCGAGGCGCTGCGCCGCTCCTACGACCACCTGGTCGGCCGCGGGCTCTCCCGCGGCGCCTCGCACGTCCCGGCGCCGACCGAGGAGCGGGCATGAGGGTGCTGTTCCTCGGCGGCGCCGGGATGATCGGTTCCGCGGCGGCCCGCGAGGCCGTCGCGCGCGGCGCCGACGTGACGATCGTGACGCGGTCCGCGCCCGTCCGGCCGCCGGCCGAGGGCGTACGGTCGCTGCGCGCGGACGTCCGGGACGCCGCCGCGCTCGCGTCGGCGCTGGGCGGGGAGGAGTTCGACGCCGTCGTCAACTGGGTCGGCTTCACGCCCGACGACGTGCGCGACCACCGGGAGCTGTTCGCCGGCAGGGCCGGGCAGTACGTCTTCATCAGCACCTGCTCGGTCTTCGGCCGCCCGGTGCCGCTGCTGCCGATCACCGAGTCCAGCCCGCGCCGCCAGCCGCACTTCGGCTACGCGCGGGACAAGATCGCCTGTGAGCTGCTGCTGGAGGAGGCGTACCGCGAGGCGGGCTTCCCGCTGACGATCGTGCGGCCCTTCCACACCTACGACCGCACGGTGATCCCGGTGCTCGCGGGCTGGACCGCGATCGAGCGGATGCGGGCGGGCCGGCCGGTCGTCGTGCACGGTGACGGCACCTCGCTGTGGTCCCTGACGCACTCACGGGACTTCGCGCGCGCCTTCGTCCCGCTGCTCGGCAACGGTCAGGCGATCGGCGAGAGCGTCAACGTCGTCAGCGGCGCGATCCTCACCTGGGACCAGATCCATCTCGCGCTGGCCGCCGCGGCCGGGGTGCGGGAGCCGGTGCTGCGGCACCGGTCGAGCGAGTCGATCGCCGAGCTGGTGCCGGGGTGGCGGGACGTGCTGGAGCACGACTTCCGGCACTCGATGCTCTTCGACACCTCCAAGCTGCGGGCGCTGGTCCCCGGTTTCGCGCCGGAGGTCTCCTTCGCGCAGGGCGCGCGTGAGGCGCTCGCGCACTACGACGCCCACCCCGGACTGCGGGTGGTCGACGAGGACCTGGACCGGGCCTTCGACGGCCTGCTGGAGGCGTGATGCGCGCCGCACCGGACAGTGGTACTCCGTGGTCTTTACGTGACGTACCTTTATAAGACCAATGCAAAACCACTTTGCTATCATGGGGCGAGAATGACGAGGGAAGAGGAACGCGTGATCGGCGTCGGGCTCATCGGTTCCGGATTCATCGGCGACACCTACGCGGACGCTCTCCAGGACGTACGGAACGCGGCGCTCGTCGCCGCCTGTTCGCGCGACCTCGCACGCGCACAGGCGCTGGCCGCCAAGTGGGCGCCGGACGCGACCTGTTACGACGACATGGCGGCGCTGTGCGCGGACCCGGCCGTCGACCTCGTCGTGGTCGCCGTGCCCAACGAGGCACACCTGGACGCGGTACGGGCGGTCGCCGCCGCGGGCAAGGGCGTGGTCTGCACCAAGCCGCTGGCCCGCGACGGCGACGAGGCCGCCGAGATCCTGCGGGTGGTCCGCGAGGCCGGGATCTGGCACGGCTACGCCGAGAGTTCGGTCTTCTCGCCGAACATCGCCAAGGCGCACGAGATGGTCGCCGCGGGCGCCATCGGCGACCTGCTGACCCTGCGCGCCCGCGAGGCGCACTCCGGGCCGCACGCCCCGCACTTCTGGGACGCGCGGACCGCGGGCGGCGGCGCCCTGCTCGACATGGGCTGCCACACCGTGGAGTCCGCCCGGCACTTCTTCGGCAAGGACAACCCCGTCACCGAGGTCTTCGCCTGGGGCGCCACCCTCGCCCACGCCGACCGCACCACCGGCGAGGACACCGCCGTCGCGCTGCTGAAATTCGCCGGCGGCCAGCTCGCCACCGTCGAGTCCTCGTGGATCGAGAAGGGCGGCATGCAACTGCGCCACGAACTGGTCGGCAGCGCGGGCCGGTTGGTCACCGACACCTCGGCGACCCCGGTGTGGGGCTTCATCGAGAACCCCGCGGGCTACCTGGTGGAGAAAGCCGACGCCGACACCGGCTGGGTCCACCCGGTGCCCGAGGAGGCCCGCGCCTACGGCTTCAGCCAGGAGATGCGGCACTTCGTGGACCGCTTCGCCCGCGGCGAGACCCCGCTGGAGACCTTCGAGGACGGCCATGTCGTCAACCGCGTCCTCGACGCCTGCTACGCCTCCATGCGCTCGGGCACATGGGAGAAGGTCCAGGTCCCGGCATGAGCACGCAGCACACGGCGCCCCGGGCGCTCACCACGCACTACCCGGAGCCGCTGTGGCTCCAGGCCAAGGCCGCGCTCCAGGAACGGATCGCCGCGGGCGAGGTCGAGCCCGGCTCACGGCTGCCGCCCGAGCGCGAACTGTGCCAGATGCTCGCCATCTCCCGCGTGACCCTGCGCAAGGCGCTCACCGCGCTGGTCGAGGAGGGCGTGCTGCGCCCGGCGCACGGCCGCGGCTGGTACGTCGGCGTGCCCGAGCGCAAGGAGTGGCCCAACACCCTGGAGTCGTTCACCGAGACGGCCCGCCGGATGGGCCTGGTGCCGACCTCGCGGGTGCTCCGCCGCGAACTGGGCACCTCGACCTTCGACGAGGCGGAGGCGTTCCAGATCGCGCCGGGCACCCCGCTCTACCGCGTCGACCGGGTCCGCATGCTCGACGGCGTGCCGATCGCGGTGGACGAGTCCTTCGTCCCCGCCGACATCGCCGTCGGCTTCGACGAGGTCGACTTCACCGACCACTCGCTCTACGACACCATCGCGGGGCTCGGCTTCCAGCTCGACCGGGCCGACACGACGATCGAGGCGCGCCCGGCCGACGACGTACTGGCCGGACACCTCGCCATCGCCGCGGGCACGCCCGTGCTGGAGATGCGGCAGATCGTCCGCGACCGGAGCCAGCGCCCGCTGCTCTCCTCGGCGATCCGGTACGCGGGCGACCGCTACCGGCTGCGGACCTCCTTCGCGCGCGGCAACGCGACATGAGCCGTCACCCGAAGGCCGCCGCCACGGCGCGCTCCCGTACGGTTCCGGCCCGCCGCCCGGGGGTCGCGGCAGCCGCCCCGGCCCGCCGCCCGCGCGCCGCCTCCCTCGCCCCGACCCGCCGCCCGGACCCACTCGCAGATGCGGAGACCTCGTGACCCCGACCCCGCCTGAACCGTCCGTCCTAGCCGGGGCCGTCCCGGGAGCCCGCGCCGACGCGCTCGCCGGGTCCCCCGCCGGGGCTCTCGCGGGGGCCCTCGCCTCGCCGCGGCCGGCGGAGATCACCGCGACCACCGCGCTGCTGCGGCGCGAAGGGCTCCTCGGCCCCGACACCCATGTCGCGTACCTCGGCCTGGCCGAACAGGACAAGCGCGAACTGCTCGCGGGCGACGTGGCCCCCCGCCGCTTCCGCGTGATGCTCATCGACATGCGCACCGGGGTCTCGTACGACACCGTCGTCTGCCCCGAGCAGGACCGGGTCGTGACCGCCAGGGAACTGGACGTCGCCACCGACGGCCATGTCCCCGTCGTCCTGGCCGAGTTCCCGCTGGTCGAGGAGATCGTGCACCGCGACGAGCGCTGGCTCGCCGCCATGCGCAAGCGCGGCCTGACCGACCCCACGCAGCTCCGGGTCAATCCGCTGTCGGCCGGGGTGCCGGGCGAGGGCGAGACCGGCCGCCGCCTCCAGCGCTGCTTCACCTTCGTGCAGAAGACCCCCGACGACCTCGGGTGGGCGCACCCGGTGGACGGCGTCACCGCGATCGTGGACGTCGTCACCCGCGAAGTCCTCGACGTCCAGGACCACATGGACCTGCCGGTGCCGCGCGAGGACGGCAATTTCCACGACCCCGCGTGGGTCGGGCAGCCGCCGCGCGCGGGACTGAAGCCCATCGAGATCACCCAGCCCGAGGGCCCCAGCTTCACCGTCGACGACGACGGCGTCCTGCACTGGCTCGGCTGGTCCCTCCAGATCGGCTTCGACCAGCGCGAGGGCCTGGTCCTGCACAACGTCGCCATCGAGGACGCGGGCGTGCCGCGCCCCGTGCTCTACCGCGCCTCCATCGCGGAGATGATGGTCCCCTACGGCGACCCGAGCCCGCAGCGCTGGTTCCAGAACTTCTTCGACTGCGGCGAATACCTGCTCGGCGGCTTCGCCAACTCCCTCGAACTGGGCTGCGACTGCATTGGCGACATCACCTACCTGGACGCCGTGCTCGCCGACAGCGCGGGCGAGGTCCGGGTCGTCCCGCAGGCCATCTGCGTCCACGAGGAGGACACCGGCATCCTCTGGAAGCACTACGACAACTGGACCGGCTCGTCCGACTCACGCCGCAACCGCCGCCTGGTCGTCTCCTTCTTCGTCACCGTCGGCAACTACGACTACGGCTTCTACTGGTACTTCTCGCTCGACGGCGCGATCGAGCTGGAGGTCAAGGCGACCGGTGTCGTCTTCACCTCGGCCTACCAGGGCCCCGGCCACCCCTTCGCCTCGGAACTCGCCCCCGGCCTGGGCGCCCCCTACCACCAGCACCTGTTCAGCGCCCGGCTGGACATGACGGTCGACGGTACGGACAACGCCGTGGACGAGGTCGAGGCCGCCCTCGTCCCGCGCGGACCCGCCAACCCCACCGGCACCGGCTTCACCCAGACCGTCACCCGGCTGCGCACCGAAGCGGGCGCGCAGCGGCTCGCCGACAACACCCGCAACCGCTCCTGGCTGATCACCAACCCCTCGGTGACCAACCGGCTCGGCAACCCGGTCGGCTGGATGCTGCACCCCGAGGGCCTGCCCGTGCTGCTCGCCGACGAGGAGTCGGACATCCACCGGCGGGCCACGTACGCCACCAAGCACCTGTGGGTGACGCCGTACGCGCCGGACGAGAACTATCCGGCGGGCGACCTGGTGAACATGCACACCGGCGGCGCGGGGCTGCCCGCCTGGACCGCCGCCGACCGGGACGTGGACGGCACCGACATCGTGCTGTGGCACACCTTCGGGCTCACCCACTTCCCGCGCCCCGAGGACTGGCCGGTCATGCCGGTCGACTCGGCCGGCTTCGTCCTCAAGCCGTACGGGTTCTTCGGCCGCAATCCCACCCTCGACATCCCGCCGTCGAGCGGCGACCACTGCCACCCGGCCGGAACCCAGGGCGCGGGCCACAGCGGCCACGAGGGCCACGAGGGCCATGACGGTCACCGGGGCCACGACGACCGGGACGGCCGGGGCGAAGACCACGACCACAGCCGCCACGACCACACCCACCAGCAGAAGCACCAGCAGCAGCACGACGATCACGGAAAGGCCGGAGCATGACGGCAGAGCACCCGCTGGGCATCCAGCTCTACAGCGTGCGTGACGACCTCGGGCCCGACCGGCTCGACGGCACGCTCGCGCGCCTGGCGGCGCTGGGCTTCACGCATGCCGAGCCGTACGACATCCTCACCGACCCGGCCGGGCTCGCCGCCGCCCTGCGCGACAGCGGCCTGCACGCGGCCACCGCGCACTCCTCCGTACTGCGCCACGACACCGCCGAAATCGTGGACGCCGCCGTCGAGTCGGGCATCGGCACGGTGATCACCCCGTGGGTCGCACCCGACAGCGTCGCCGACCGCTCCGGGGTCCAGCGGCTCGCCGACACGCTCAACGCGGCGGCCGAGCAGGCCGCCGCGCGCGGTGTGCGGATCGGCTACCACAACCACGACTTCGAGTTCGCGCAGCGCGTGGACGGCGTCCCCGCCTACGAGGTGCTGGCCGGACTCCTCGACCCGGCCGTCGTCCTGGAACTGGACGTCTACTGGGCCGGGGTCGGCGGCGCCGACGTCTTCGAGCTGCTGCCCCGGCTCGGCGACCGGGTCAGGCTGCTGCACGTCGTACGGGACCGCGAGCCGGGCAACGACCGGCCGGTGCTCGGCGTCGACGCCACCGACCGGATGGCCGAGGTCGTGGCGCTGGCCGCCCCCGTACTCGAACTGCCGGTCGTCGAGGTCGTCGCCCACCACAGCGACGTATGGCCGCTGGTGGAGCGCAACGCCGCCTACTTCCGTGAGCTGGTGACCGCGTGAGCGCGCACGGGACGCCGACCCGCGTCGCGGTGGTCGGCGCGGGCAACATCTCCGACGAGTACCTGCGCTCGCTGACCTCCTACCCCGACCTCGCCGTCACGGCCGTCGCGGACCTCGACCCCGCGCGGGCCAGGGCGCAGGCCGACGCGTACGGCGTCCCGGTGTCCGGCACGACGGCCGAGGTGCTGCGCCGCGACGACGTCGACCTCGTGGTCAACCTGACCGTCCCGGCCGCGCACGACGAGGTCGCGCTCGCCGCGATCGAGGCGGGCAAGCACGTGTGGGGCGAGAAGCCGCTCACGCTGGACCGCGACAGCGCCCGCGCCGTCCTGGACGCCGCGAGCGCCGCCGGGGTCGCGGTGGGCAACGCGCCCGACACGATCCTGGGCCCCGGCGTCCAGACCGCCGCGCGGCTGCTCGCGGACGGCGCGGTCGGCCCGGCGCGGACCGTACTGACGCTGATGCAGGGCCCGGGACCCGACGCCTGGCACCCCGGGCCGGGGTTCCTCTTCGCCAAGGGCGCGGGCCCGCTCTTCGACATCGGCCCCTACTACCTCACCGCGCTCGTCCAACTCCTCGGCCCGGTCGCCTCGGTGACCGCCGCGGGGCACCGGCCGCGCGCGGAGCGCACCGTCGGCTCCGGACCGGACGCGGGCGCCCGCTTCCCCGTCGAGGTGGACACGCACCTCAGCGTCCTCACCACCTTCGCGTCCGGGGTGGTCGGCACGTCCGTCTACAGCTTCGACTCGCCGGTACGCCGCCAGTTGTTCGAAGTGACCGGCGCGGACGGGGTGCTGGAGGTCCCGGTCAGCGGATTCGACGGCCCCACACGGCTGTTGACCGACATCACCCCCGAGGCGCCGTGGCGGACCGTCCCCGCGACCGGCGCCCCGGCCGGGCGGGGCGTGGGCGTCCTGGAGATGGCCCGCGCGATCCGGGCGGGCCGACCACCGCGCGCCGGCGGCGAACTGGCCTACCACGTACTCGACGTCATGCTCGCGATCGAGGAGTCCGCCGACCTCGGCGCGCCGGTACGGATCGACAGCACCGCGCCGCCTGTCCCACCGATCCCGCCGCACTGGGATCCGACCACCCGGACATCCGAAGGAACGGAGCAGAAATGACCGACGGCTACATCGCCTACTCGGCGGCCCGCGCGACCCAGGCGGAGGCCCTCGCCACGGCGGTCACCCGGCTGACCGGCGCGGTCACGGCGTCGGCGGCGGAGGGCCGGCTGGCGGGGCCGGGACCGGTCTTCGTCGGCATCGGCGCCAGCCTGGCCGCCGCGTGCGCGCCGGTCTGGGCGCTGCGCAGCCGCGGTGTCCACTCCTGGCGGCTCGGCGCGGGCGACCACCCGCTGCCCTTCCCCGCCAGCGCCCACCCGGTGGTCGGCGTCTCGCAGAGCGGACGCAGCGCGGAGACGCTCGCCGTGCTGGACTCCGTCGACCCGGCGCGACGGTTCGCGGTGGTCAACGTCGTGCCGTCGCCGATCGCGGACCTCGCCAGCGGTGTGCTCGACCTCGGCAGCATCCCCGACAGCTACGCGTCCACCATCGGCTACACCGCGACCGTCGCCGCGCTCGGCCTCCTCGCCGACGCCTGGGACGGCGGCCGGATCGACGACGGCTGGGCCCGACTCGGCGAGGTCTTCGCCCGCACCGAGCGCGTCCTGACACCCCAACTGCGCGCGCTGGCACCGCTGTTCGCGTCCGCGACCTCCGCGGACTTCGTCGGCACCGGGCCCGCGGTCGGCTCGGCGGAGGCGAGCGCCCTGCTCTTCCGCGAGGTCGCCAGGATTCCGTCGACCGGCATGAGCACCCGGCAGTATCTGCACGGCTCGATGGAGTCGGCGGGCGGCGGGGTGCACGTCATCTTCGGCGACACCCGCGAACTGGCCGTCGCCGAGACCCTGGCGTACTCCGGCCACCGGGTCGTCCTCGTCACCAGCGAGCCCGTCCAGGGCGGCCCGCTGCTGCACCCCGTCACCGTGCCGCGCCTCCCGGCCGCGCAGCGTGCGATCATCGAAATCCTGGTCACGCAGATCCTCGTCGAAGCGGTCGCCGAGGTCAGGGGAGTCGAGATCGAGGAATTCGTGTTCCACAACTCCGACATCAAGGTCGCGGCCGAACGGCCCGGCGTATGAAGGTCGTTGTCGGCGCCGACGTGGGCGGCACCAAACTCGCCGTCCGCGTCGCGCCGTTGGCCGACCCGGCGGCGTCGCCGCGCGCCGACCGCACGCTGCCGGCCGACGGCTGGGAGGCGGCGCCGGTCGACACCGCCGCGCGCTGGCTGCTGGAACGGCTGACGGGCGCGGTGCCCGAGGGCGACGAGATCGCCGCCGTCGGGATCGGCGCGCAGGGCTGCGACACCCAGCGGCACTGCGCGCACCTGGCGGCGGCCGTCGAAGCCCTCGGCGTACCCGCCGTCGTCGTCAACGACGCGGCGCTGCTGGTGCCCGCGGCCGGTCTCGACACCGGCATCGGCGTCATCGCGGGCACCGGCTCGATCGGCGTCGGCGCCGACGCCGCGGGCGAGGTGCTCTTCGCGGGCGGCTGGGGCTGGGTGCTGGGCGACGAGGGCGGCGCGCCCGCGATCGTCAGGGACGCCGTCAGATCGGCGCTGGCCGCGTACGACGCCGGGCGGGCCGACGACGGACTGCTCGCGGCGCTGCTGGACCACTTCGGCGACCCGGACCCGCAGACGCTGGCCCGTACCGTCAACGACGAACCCACGCCCGGCAATTGGGGCCCGGCCGCGCCCGCCGTCTTCGGTGCCGCCGACGCGGGCTCCGCGCTCGCCGCCGCGGTGGTCGAGGAGGCGGGCCGGCAGTTGGCGCTGCTGGTCACCCGGCTCGTCGGCCGGGGCGCCGTCGGGGACACGGTGGTGGCCGCGGGCAGCGTCGTCGTGCGCCAGCCGCGGCTCGCCGACGCCTTCCGCGCCCGGCTCGCCGCCGCGCACCCCTCGCTGACCCTGCGCCTGCTGGACGTTCCCCCGGTGGCGGGCGCGGTGGCGCTGGCCAGGGCCCGGCACCGCACGGGCTGACATGGGCCGGGGCGGCGGCGCGTGGGAGGGATACGCGCCGCCGCGCCGGGTCGTGGGCGGTCAGGAGCAGATGAGCTTCGCGTCCGCCCAGTCCGCGTGGTCGCTGTCGTTGCCGTCGCCGCCGTCGTCCACGACGAGCCGCACATTCTGCGCGCCGGTCACGTCGGCCGTGAGCGCCTTGCCGCCCATGGCGTTGGTGACCACGCCGCTGTCGGCGACCGTCGTGCCGTCCGCGACGACCGTGAAGCGGACGGTGCCCTTGCCGTTCTTCTCGTCGTCCACGCCGACCGTCGCCGTCACCGTGGAGCAGACGCCGCCGAGGTAGTAGGCGATGTCGCTCGGCGCGTGCACCCCGAGGCCCTTGGCGTAGACGGTGCCGCCGAGTGTGATCGGACTGCCGTCGTCCGCCCCGGTCTCACCGTTGCTGCGGTCGCGTTCGACCGGCCCCCACCCGTTGCTCGACGTCGTCCATGGCAGGTCGCTGAGGTAGCTGGTCCCCGCGGGCGGCGGCACCTTGACGGCGACGCTGCCGACCAACGGCACCGTGACGGTACGGCCGTTGACCAGATCGCGGTAGCTGACCGTGCCGGTGACCGGATACGCGCCCGGCCGCGCGTCGGCGGGCACGGTGACCGTCCACGGTGTGGTGAGGGTCCGGCCGCCGGGCAGCAGCAGGCTGCCGGTGGCGCCGGTCGCGCGGACCGTCCAGCCGTCGGGGCCGGTCAGCCGCACCTTCACCGTCGCGGCGGGCAGCGAGCCGAGGTCGGTGGCGTACGTGGACACGGTCGCGCTGTGGCCCGGCTCGATGTGGTCGGGCCCGGTGACCCCGGTGTCGAACAGCGGCGGCGCGAGGACCGCGCGGGGATCGGTGCCGACCCGCAGCAGGACGGTGCCGTGCGCGGGCACGGTCGCGGACAGGCCGCCCGCGCTCTGGTAGTCGGTGTGCGACCACAGGTCGCGCACCGAGTAGTTGCCGCGCTTGGGCAGTCCCGCGGCCCGCGCGGTGGTGGAGATCCGCTGCGCCTGGTCGCCCGAGTTGAACAGGGCCACCGCCCGCTCGCCGCCTGCCAGCTTCTTGCTGAGCACGTACCGGCCGCCGTCGGAGGAGACCACGGTGGCCTGGCTGCCGAGCGGGTCCTGGTCGAGGGCGATGACGTCCTTGTTGCCGAGGATCGACAGGGTCTGCGGGGTCGCCTTGCGCAGGTCGGTGCCGATCAGCAGCGGCGAGTTCATCATCGACCAGAGCGAGAAGTGCGTGCGGTACTCGGTGTCGGTCATGCCGCCGTTGCCGACCTCCAGCATGTCGGGGTCGTTCCAGCGGCCGGGGCCCGCGTACGGCGCCAGCGGCATGTTGTCCTCGGCGATGGACAGCATGCTCGTCCAGTTGTCGCTGATGTCGCCCGTGGTGCGCCACGAGTTGCCGACGTCACCGGCCCACTCCCACGGGTTCTGCACGCCCCACTCGCACAGCGAGTACACGATCGGGCGGCCGGTGGCGGCCAGCGCGTCGCGCATCGCGGTGTACCGCCTGACGTAGTCCTCGCGGGTGCCGTCGCTGGTGTTGTTGCAGTTGTCGTACTTGAGGTAGTCCACACCCCAGTCCGCGAAGGTCCGCGCGTCCGTCGTCTCGTGGCCGAGGCTGCCCAGGTACCCGGCGCAGGTCGCCGTGCCCGCGTCCTCGTAGATGCCGAGCTTGAGTCCCTTGCCGTGCACGTAGTCGGCGGTGCCCTTGATGCCGTCGGGGAACTTCACCGGGTCGGGGACCAGGCGGCCGTCGGCGTCGCGGGTGTGCGTCATCCAGCAGTCGTCGATGTTGACGTAGGTGTATCCGGCGCTCTTCAGACCGGAGCTGACCAGGTAGTCGGCGGTCTGCTCGATCAGGGCCTGGCTGACGTCGCAGCCGAAGGCGTTCCAGTCGTTGAAGCCCATCGGGGGCGTACGGGCGAGGCTGTTGTCGAGTGCGGCGGCGGGGGTGGCGGTGACCACCGCACCGGCCGTGACGGCCGCGCCCGCGAGGGCGCCGCCCCACAGGGTGCAGGCGGTGGCGCAGGCGAGCAGCCTGCGGACGAGTCGTGGCATGGAGAATCCTCTGCTCGCGGGGTGGGCGAGGCGGACCGGAGGTCCGCGGATGCGCGCCGTGGGACTGATCGTGTGCGGATCGCTGGCATTTCGACGCTTTGACTCAACGGAACTGAACAGAGTCGAGCAAATTTCTTCGCGGCGACACGTTAGGAGCCGTGCGGGGCCATGACAAGACTTCGGTCAGATTCACCAGAAGTGTCGACACTCAACGGTGCGGGGGTGCGGATCGCTGGCCCCTGGACAGGGGGTATCCCCTTTGCTTCAATCGGGTCCCGTGGTCGAGTGTCGACACTTCAGGGGAAAGGCGGTGCTCGCTCACCTCGACGAGGAGGGACCCGGGCATCCGCGGGCGCAGCGACACCGGCGACGTACAACTCGCGGACTACTCTTGCGGCTTCTTCGACCTTCATCGCGTCGCGACACACATGAGAGAACGGGAGGCGAGTGGCGTGAGGTCCCTCGACGACGTCAATGACCTGCGGACCTGGCTCGAACTGGCCGGGGAACTCGGTGAGGTCCGCACCCTCTCCGGCGCGCACTGGGACAAGGAGATCGGCGCCGCGTCCGAGGTCAACTACAAACGCCCCTCGCCGCCCGCGCTGCTCTTCGACGACATCGAGGGCTACCGGCCCGGCCAGCGAGTGCTCACCGCCAGCATGGCCAACGCCCGCAGGCTCGGCATGACCCTGCGGCTCGGCACCGACCTGGACGACCGCGGTCTGGTCGAGGCGCTGCGCACCCGCCCCAACGAGTGGGTGGAGAACGCCGGGAAGTACCCCGTCGAGGCCGTCGACCGGGGCCCCGTCACCGAGAACGTGATCACCGCGGCCGACGCCGACCTGCTCGCCTTCCCCGTGCCGAAATGGCACGAGAGCGACGGCGGCCGGTACATCGGCACCGGCTGCGCCGTCTTCACCACCGACCCGGCCACCGGCGTCCTCAACGCGGGCGCGTACCGCATGCAGGTGCAGAACGGCGGGCGGGCGGCGAGCATCAACATGGAGGCGGGCAAACACGGCGCCGCGCATGTCCGCGAGTGGTTCGCCCGCGAGGGCCGGGCGCCGGTCACCGCCTCGCTCGGCCACGACCCGCTGCTGCTGGTCGTCGCGGGCACCGAGGTGCCCACAGGACTGTCGGAACTGGAGTACGCCGGGGCTGTGTTGGGCCGCCCCGTCGAGGTGATCCGCGGCGAGGTCACCGGGCTGCCGATCCCCGCGACCGCCGAAATAGCCGTCGAGGGCTGGCTGTATCCCGAACGCCGGGAGCAGGAAGGGCCGTTCGGCGAGTGGACCGGCTACTACAGCGGCGGCACCGAGGCCGTGCTCACCATGGACGTCGAGCGGATCTACCACCGCCACGACCCGATCCTGCTCGGCGCCCCTCCCGGCAAGCCGCCGCACGACTACTCCTACATGCGCAGCGTGATGAAGTCCGCGATGATCCAGGACGCGCTGGTGCGGTCGGGACTGCCCGGCGTCGAGGGCGTCTGGGCCCACGAGGTCGGCGGCGGACGGCAGTTGCTCGCCGTGTCGATCCACCAGAACTACGCGGGTCACGCCCGACAGGCGGGCTACCTCACCTCGCAGCTCCCGCAGGCCGCGTACATGAACAAATTCGTGGTCGTCGTGGACGCCGACGTCGACCCGCGCAGCCTCAACGACGTGATGTGGGCGGTCTGCACCCGCACCGACCCCGCCGACGACATCGAGACGATGCGGCAGACGTGGGGGAGCAGGGTCGACCCGCTGCGCGCACCCGGCCTGCCGCCGTTCAACACCCGCGCCGTGATCGACGCCTGCCGCCCCTGGACCCGGCTCAAGGACTTCCCGCGGGTCGCGGAGGCCAGCAGGGAGCTGGTCGACCACGTGATACGCCGCTGGCCGGACATCCTGGGCGGTGCCAGGTGACAGCCCTGCCCTCGACAGGATCGCCGATGAGATCGCGGTGGCCGCCGCCGCCCCGAAGCGGTCGCCCTCGACCGGGCCCGCACCGCGGCGGACGCCCCGGCGGGGCCGCGCGGTCCAGGAGCGCCCACGACGCGCAGGCCCGCTGATGTCGACCGGCGGGTCAGTCCGGGGAGCCCGTCCACCCCGAGCGCTCCACCGCCGCCAGACCGCGCAGAACGATGGACCGTGTGAGCGCGACGGCCAGTTCCGCCTCGCCGTCGGCGTACGCGCGGACCAGCCTGCGGTGGTCCTCCACCGACGTGTCGAGGCGGCCGGGCAGGGAGAGGCTGAGGTGACGCAGATGCAGGGTCCTGATGCCGACCGAGTCGAGGACGGCGCGCACGGTCTCGTTCCCGGCCAGCCGCGCCTCGGTGTTGCGGAAGTCCACGATCAGCCAGAAGTACCGCTCCAGGTCCCCGGCCGCCGCGGCCTCCTCGAGACGGGCCTGAACGCCGTCGAAGACCTCTATCTCACCGGCCGTGCGGTGGGCGATGATCCGGCGGCTCACCAGGCCGTACAGCTCGGACCGCAGCTCGTAGATCTCCCGGACCTCGGTGAGGCCCAGGCGGCGCACGCGGGGGCGCTTGCGGGCCGCGATCTCGACCAGGCCCTCGCGCTCCAAGGTCAGCAACGCCTCGCGCACCGGGGTCCGGCTGCTGCTGAACTGCCGGGCGAGATCCACGGAGTTGAGGTCGTCGCCCGGCTTCAGCCGGCCCTCGATGATCGCGCTGCCGACCGAGACCAGGATGCGGGCCGCCACGCTGTCCAGGTCCTCCGACCGGCGCAGCACCCGCAGGATCTCCCGCTCACCGGCCGTCAGCGGCGGTCCGGACGCACGCGGGGCGTCCCCGCCCTCCCCGTTGACCGCCATCGCGTCACCCACCGCCTCTCCGCTCACGGCCGCCCGCCCACGCCCGCGGGTTCTCCCGGCACTTCGCGGGCCCTCCTCGCGACTCGTGGAAGGGTCTGTCATGGATCACCACATCACACCACGGGTGGCACGGGTCGTCGGAATCACCGGAGCCGGCGGCACGCCGTACGCCGCGGCCGTCATCCGCGGGCCGCTCGACGCGGGTGAGGCCGTCGACCTCGGGGCCCGCACCCCGGAGGAGACGGCGGTGCCCGTCGCCGCCGGGATCGTCACGTGCCGTTGGGGCGGTACGGGGTTGCCGCTGACCGGGCTGAGCGGCGACACCCACCGCCCCGCGGCCTGAGACCGGTCCCGCGGGCTGAGACCGCCCCCGCGGCCTGAGACCGGCCCCGCGGCCTGAGCCCAGGCCCCGTACCCCTCCCGTACCGCCCCCGCCGGCTCGCGGCCGACCCGGTGCGTCAGGCCAGGACCCGCCGGTGCAGCGCCGTCACCGCCTTGCGCGCGGAGGTGAAGGCGCCGTGCTGCCAGGCGTCCATGTAGCTGAGCCAGTCACCGGCGAAGTACACGTGCCCGGTCGGCTCGTTGAGCGGCTGGTAGCGGGCGGCGTCCGGTCCGCCGGGCGTGCTGTGCCAGGCGGCCTCCTGGTACGGGAACTGCCGCCAGTGGTGCGAGAAGGACGTGGCCAGCTCCGTACGGTACTTCTCGCCGTAGATCTTCACGCCCGCGGCGACCGCCCGCGCCTCGCGGGCCTTGGGGCTCAGCGCCGCGTAGGAGTCGGCCTTGGAACCGGTGTTGTAGTAGCCGATCAGCAGACCGCGCCTGCCGTGGAAGCCGTAGGACGGGTGCCAGATGTGGGTGACGTCGAGGTCGGTCTCGGTGATCCCGCCGTAGATCCGGTGGTCGGTCTCCCACCAGCGCGAGGCGTACTCCAGGCCGATCTTGCCCGCCGAGGACGGGGTGATGGCCTCAAGTGCCGACTGCACGCCCGCGCCCAGATTGTGCGGCACCTTGGCGAGGATGTTCGGTGGCATGGCGGCGACGCAGAAGTCCGCGTCGACCGTGCGCGTCCTGCCCCCCTGGGTGTACGTGACGGTGACGCCGTGCGCGGTGTCGGTGACCTTCGTGACCGCGCAGCCCGTCCGCACCCTGCGCGTGCCGACCGCGGCGGCCAGCGCGTGGGGTATCCGGTCCATGCCGCCGACCGGCTGGAACATCAGCATCGCCTGGTCGAACTCGAACTCGAAGGCGAAGTAGCGGCCGACGCCGGTCGTGAAGATCTCGGAGGCGGTCGGCACGTCGCCCGCCACCACGCCCGGTGTGCCCGCGGCGCCCGGCCAGGCCGAGTAGCCGCGCCGCGAACCGCCGCTGTAGTCGAGGGTGTTGCCGAGCGCGCCGTAGTCCTTGAGGAATTCGACCAGCTTCTCCTGGTCGGCGGCGGTCAGGTCCTTGTCCAGCGCGCCCTGGTCGGTGGCCTTGGCCAGCAACTCGCTGACGTAGCCCAGCACATCGGCCTTGGCGCTGCGGTAACGCATGGGCTCGGTCATTCCGGCCGACTCGTTGTAGAGGTAGGTGTCGGCGTTGACGTTGGTGAACACCTCGATGGGCACGCCGAGTTCACGGCAGTAGTCGAGCGTGACCATCCACTGGGCGATCCGCGCGGGACCGGCGTTCATGTACTGGCCGTCGGAGAAGCGGGCGGTCTGCCGGTTGCCGTACAGGTCGGTGGTGGTGTCGCCGCCGCGTACGGTGAAGTTGCGGCCGCCGGGCCGGTCGCGGGCCTCCAGGACCGTACAGTCGTAGCCCGCCTTGACCAGTTCGTAGGCGGTCGTCAGTCCGGCGATGCCGCCGCCGAGCACGACGACCTTGGCGGCGGCGCGGCCGGTGAGGTGGAAGTCGCCCGGCCGCGGCGCGCGGTACGGCGCCCCGCGCGTGGCCGCCTCCGCGCCGGGCGCCAGACCCAGCGCACCCATCGTGGCCAGCATCGCTCCCGCGCCGCCGGTGGCCCCGACGGCGCGCAGGAAGTCACGGCGATTGAACGGTGTCATCTGTCATGTCCCCTTTCGCTCATGGCGCGGGAACTCTCGCAGCGGCGTGTTACACCACGTCAGTTGACTTGTGTCACAGAGGTAATGCACTCCTCGCCGGGCCACAGATTCGGACAGGTCGTGCCCGGCCGAAGCCAAAGAAAGCAACAAATATTGACGGGGTCGAACAGGGGGCGTACTTTCCGAGCCGGTCGACCCCGCGTGTTCTTCACGTCCCTCCCACACCCGTCACGTCCCCCAGGCGTTCGATCCGGGCCCCCACGCCCGGCTCGGGCCGCCCGTCCCCGCAGGCACCGCTCGTCTCCGCTCCACCCCCCACCCCAAGGAGCACCGCATGCGCAAAAGGAGATACACCGCCCGCTGGAAAGCCCTGCTGACCTCGGTCGTGGCCACCCTCGGCCTGGTCTTCAGCGCCTTCATCAGCCTGCCGGGCACCGCGCAGGCCGCCGGTTCGCTGCCCTGTGACCTCTACGGCGCGGCGGGCACGCCCTGCGTCGCCGCGCACAGCACCACCCGCGCCCTGTTCTCCGCGTACAACGGCCCGCTGTACCAGGTCACGCGCGCCTCGGACGGCGGCAGGGCCGACATCGGGCTGCTGGCCACGGGCGGTTACGCCAACGCCGAGCAGCAGGACATCTTCTGTGCCAACACCACCTGCCGCATCTCCAAGGTCTACGACCAGACCTCGCGCCACAACGACCTGCTGCCGGGCCCCGCGGGCACGGCAGGCGGCGTGGACCGCGGGGCGGACGCGAGCGAGATCGCGGTGCGCGCGGGCGGCCACAAGGTGTACGGCATCTGGATCTCGCCGGGCGTCGGCTACCGCTACACCGGCGCGGCCTCCGGCGTCCCCGTCAACGGCCAGCCCGAGGGCGTCTACATGGTCGCCAGCGGCACCCACGTCGGCTCCGACTGCTGCTTCGACTACGGCAACGCCGAGAGCACGCCGTCTGACACCGGCAACGGCCACATGGACGCCGTGAGCATCGCCACCACCTGCTACTTCGCGCCGTGCAACGGCTCGGGCCCCTGGGTCGAGGCCGACATGGAGAACGGCATGTTCCAGGGCGACAACGGCTCCAACACGGCCAACGCGGGCAACAAGAGCGCCTACGTCACGGCGGTGCTGAAGAACAACGGGCAGACGACGTACGCCATCAAGGGCGGCGACTCCCAATCGGGGGGCCTGTCGACCTGGTGGAACGGGTCGCTGCCGACCCGGGGCGGCTACAAACCGATGCACCAGGAAGGCGGCATCATCCTGGGCACCGGCGGTGACAACAGCAACCGCAACATGGGCACCTTCTTCGAGGGCGTGATGGTCGCCGGTTATCCGACCGACGCCGCCGAGAACGCCGTCCAGGCGAACATCGTCTCCGTCGGCTACTCGGGCCAGACCAATGTGCCCAACGGCCCGCAGGGCACGATCACCGGCCCCGGCGGCAAGTGCGTGGACGTCGCCGCCGACGACACCGGGGTCAACGGCGCGGCCGTGCAGCTCTGGGACTGCCAGACGTACGCCGAGGACCAGCACTGGACGCACAACGCCGACAACTCGCTGAGCACGATCGGCCGTTGCCTGGACATCAACGGCAACGGCACGGCGAACAACACGCAGGTCGAGCTGTGGGACTGCAACGGCGTCGGCGGCCAGAAGTGGATCCAGCGCTCCGACGGCTCGCTGTTCAACCCGCAGTCGGGGCGCTGCCTCGACTCGCCGAGCGGCGCCACCGGGAACGGCACCCGCCTCCAGATCTACGACTGCAACGGCAGCGCCGCGCAGAAATTCGCCGTCAAGGGCGGCGCCCCGGTGCCCGCGCCCGGCGGGAAGTGCGTGGACGTCGCCGCCGACGACACGGGCGTCAACGGCACCGCCGTGCAGCTCTGGGACTGCCAGTCCTGGGCCGCCGACCAGCACTGGTACCACAACGCCAACGGCTCGCTGAGCACGATCGGCCGTTGCCTGGACATCAACGGCAACGGCACGGCGAACAACACGCAGGTCGAGCTGTGGGACTGCAACGGCGTCGGCGGCCAGGTCTGGCAGCAGCAGGCCGACGGCTCGCTGCTCAACCCGCAGTCGGGCCGCTGCCTCGACGACCCCAACAGCGCAGGCGCCAACGGCACCCGGCTCCAGATCTACGACTGCAACGGCAGCGCCGCGCAGAAGTTCACCCTCAACTGACAGAGCGCGCAACGCACGTGTGACCGAGGTGGCGCGGGCCCGGTGCCCGCGCCACCTCCGTCGCGCTCACGTCCGGGCCGACGCGTCCGCCGCTCCGCGGACGGGGAGCGTACGGCCCAGCCGGGCGAGCGGGGACAGGGAGATCACCAGCGGCGAGAGCAGCATGCCCGCCGCCGCCACCAGGAAGCCGGTGCGCAGACCGCACTGCGCCGCGAGGAGACCGCCGAGCAGCGAGCCGAGCGGGGCCGTCCCCATGCCGACGAAGCCGATCGTCGCCGCCGCGCGGCCCTGCATCCCGTCCGGAGTGACGGTCTGCCGCACCGCCATCAGCGTCACACTGACCAGCTGACCGCACGCGCCGAACGTCAGGTTGACCGCCACGAGCGCCGGAACGGTCAGCGCGCCGCCGCCGTGCAGCGCGGGTACGCCGATCATCACGCTGTCGCCGAGCACGGCCGCGCACGCGAGCACCGGACCGTGGCCGAACCGGCCCGGCAGCCGGGCCGCCAGCAGCGAACCCACCAGCGCGCCGGGCCCCGTCGCCGCGAGCACCAGCCCGACGACAGCGCCCGACAGGCCCAACTCCCTGGGCAGGAACAGCAGATAGACGGTCATCGTCGCCGCGAAGGCGCACTGGAAGGCGGCGGAGGCGAGGCACACCGCCCGCAACGACGGTTCACCGACGACGAATCCGACCCCCTCGCGAATCCGCCGCCGGACGGCGGGCGTACGTCCCGAGCGCCGAGGCACCGCCTCGCCGCGCCGAATCCGCCGGATCGACACGAACGACAGCGCGAAGAACAGCGCGCTGGACGCGAGCGCGACCGGCGCCGACAGCAGCGACACCAGCACACCGCCGAGCGCCGGGCCGCCGATCTGCGCCGCCGACCTGCTGCCTTCGAGCGCGCTGTTGGCGCTGACCAGTTGGTCGCGGTCCAACAGCCGTACGACAGACGCCTGATACGCCACGTCGAAGAAGACCGACAGCGCCCCGACGCCGAACGCGGCCACCAGCAGCACCGGCAGACCGAGCCCGCCGAGCAGGCACGCCACGGCCACCGCCCCCAGCGCCAGCGCCCGCCCGCAGTCCGCCGCCACCATGACCGTACGGGTCCGCCATCCGTCCACCCACGCCCCGACGAACAGCGACAGCAGCGGTATCGGCGCCTGCCCCACCGCCCGCAGCACCCCGACCTCACCGCCGTCGGCGCCCAGCAGCAGCACCGCGATCAGCGGCAGGACCACCGCGCTCCCGTGCTCCCCGAGCTGCGAGACCGTCTGCCCCACCCACAACCGGCGGAAATCCCGGTCCCGCCACAGCCCCGGCGGTCCCGGCGGCCCCTGCAAACGCTGCGATCCCTGCGGCCCTTGCGGCCCCTGCGACCCGGGCGTCTCCGGAGCCGCGGGCGGCTCGGCGGCCTTCGCGGGAACGCCTCCGTCGTCAGCGCGCGCCGGAACGGCCGACCACCCCTTCGTCTCCTCGGAACCGCTCAGTCATGGGCCCCGGGGACCGTAGCCCCCGGGCGGCGAAGGGCGCACCCGAATTGTTCGCGGGGCCGGCCGGACCCGGCGTACCGGCAGGTCGGGGCGCGTCGCGGCGGTCCGACCCGCCCTGTGACGCCCAGGTGAATTCCCGGCCATGAGAGATCCGCCTGGGATGTTATATCCACTCATGTGTGATTTGCGGCATTTATTATGCGCTAGAGTCTTGACCAGCGCTTTACATATGTCGCAGAGGTGAGCCGAGGAGGATACGTCATGGAACGGGATGTCCTCGTCGTAGGCGCATCCGCGACCATGTCGGAAGTCCTCCCCACGGCATCGCCGTATTTTCCCCGGGTCGCGCGTGTCGAGAACGCGCCTCGGGACGCCGTACCTGATACGGACCCCCTTCCCGCGCCTTACTGCTGACAGCGTCCGGCTCCCACGCCGGGCGCTGTGGCAGGAGCGCTGCGGCACGCCACCGCATAACGCGCGTCGTCACCCGGCACAGAACTCTGCCGGGTGACGCGCATGCTGGCGTCCGCGACCGGCACTCACGCACCCGCGTCCCGATGGAGCACGTTCATGGAACCAACCGCCCGCGCCCGAAAGACCCCGCTGCCGGGAGTCGGGGCCCGCTATGACATGACGACCGAGTCCGGCCGCCACCTGTCGGTGGTCGTGCACCAGGACGGCAGGCGGTTCCTGGCGTTCCATGACCCCGAGGACGACGACGCCTGCAAGGACGCGACCGCGCTCGCGCCCCACGAGGCGACCGCGCTGGCCGACCTGCTGACCCCCGACCCCGTCGGCCACCTGCAACAACACCTTGAGATCGACCTGGTCACCGAACACATCACCGTGAGCAAACGCTCGCTGTACGCGGGCCGCACGCTCGGCGACACGCAGGTACGCACCCGTACCGGCGCCTCGATCGTCGCCGTGCTCCGCCGCACCTCCGCCGTGCCCTCGCCCACCCCCGACTTCCGCTTCGCCGTCGGCGACACCCTCGTGGTCGTCGGCACCCGCGAAGGCGTCGGCGCCGTCGCCGAACTGATCACAGGAGGATAGAAACCTGTGCACAACACGACCGACATGCTCATCGAACTCGGAGCGATCATCCTCGCCCTGGGCATCCTCGGCCGCCTCGCGGGACGCGTCGGCTTCTCGCCGATCCCGCTCTACCTGCTCGCGGGACTCGCCTTCGGCAAAGGCGGACTGATCCCGCTCCAGGCCAGCGAGGAATTCGTCGCGACCGGCGCCGAGATCGGTGTCGTGTTGCTGCTTCTCCTCCTGGGTCTGGAATACAGCGCCTCGGAACTCGTCACCAACCTCAAGACCCAATATCCGTCCGGCGCGGTCGACTTCGTCCTCAACGCATTGCCGGGCGCCGCCGCCGCGATCCTCCTCGGCTGGGGTCCGGTCGCCGCCGTCGCGCTCGCCGGAGTGACGTGGATCTCCTCCTCGGGTGTGATCGCCAAGGTCCTCGGCGACCTCGGCCGCCTCGGCAACCGCGAGACCCCGCTCATTCTGGGTGTGCTTGTCCTCGAAGACCTCTCGATGGCGGTCTATCTGCCGATCCTGAGCGCCCTGCTGGCGGGCGTGAGTCTCGCGGGCGGCACCCTCACACTGCTGATCTCGCTCGGCACGGTCGGGATCGTCCTGTACGTGGCGCTGCGCCACGGGCGGCTGATCAGCCGCGCCGTCTCCTCCGACAATCCCGAGATGCTGCTGCTGGTCGTGCTCGGCCTGACCCTGCTGGTGGCCGGTGTCGCGCAGCAGCTCCAGGTCTCCGCCGCCGTCGGCGCGTTCCTGGTCGGCATCGCGCTCTCCGGTGAGGTCGCCGAAGGCGCCCGCAATCTCCTGACCCCGCTGCGGGACCTGTTCGCGGCGGTCTTCTTCGTCTTCTTCGGCCTGAGCACCGTCCCGTCCGACATCCCGCCGGTCCTGGTCCCCGCGCTGATCCTGGCCGTCGTCACGACCCTCACCAAGATCGCCACCGGCTGGTACGCGGCACGCAGGGCCGGAATCCGGCCCGCCGGACGGTGGCGGGCGGGCGGCACGCTGGTCGCGCGCGGCGAGTTCTCCATCGTCATCGCGGGACTCGCGGTCGGTGTCGAGCCCCGGATCGGGCCGCTGGCCACCGCGTATGTGCTGATCCTGGTCGTCCTCGGCCCGCTCACCGCCCGCTGGACCGAGCCGATCGCCCGCAAACTCACCGGGGCCATCCGCCGCCCGGAACCGGCGCCCGCCGCTCCCGCAGTCGAGTTGGTCAAGTCGGTGGAGCCGGTCGAGCCGGTGGAGCCGGTGGAGCCGGTCGAGATCGACGTGGACGCGGATGCCGATCCGGCGCCCAGCCGTACGTGACCTCCGCGCGGCAGGGGGCCGGGGCGTGGCCTGTCAGGCCCCCAGCCCGCGGACGTCACGCGAGGGGGCGGAGCGACGGTCGAGCTGACTGACCATCACCCGCACCACCGTGACGACATCGGGGTCGTCCACCAGATAGACCTGCCGTCGGCCCTCGCGCCGTGAGTGCACGAGCCCGGCGAGCTTGAGCTTGGCCAGGTGCTGACTGACCGCGGGCAGGGTCGCGCCGACCCGCTCGGCCAGCCCCGTGACGTCGCAGTCGCCCTCGGACAGGATCCAGACGATCTGGAGTCGCATGGTCGACGCCAGCAAGCCGAAGGAAGCGGCGGCGTTCTGGAACAACTCCGGGCTGGGGTCGCCGAACTCCGCGGCAGACCTCGTCACGTGAACCTCCCTGACCGCAGCGGCTTTTCCGAGCACCAGAGTACGCATGCGGCGCCCGCGGTCCGCGCCGCTGGCATGATACTCTCAGTCAATTGCGTAATTATGCAATTATGCAACTGGGAAGATTATCCTGATGCGTACGCGCGGGCAGACAAGGTGACGTGCCGCGCGTCGACACACGCCGGGGCGGGGATGATGGACAGCGGCAAGCGGCCGGACGACATCTACCGGGCTGACTTCGCCCAGGTTCTCGATCAGGCGCTGCGCGGCGAGCGCGTCCGGCTCGCGCTCCGCGCCCTGCCGGGCGCGCCCAACACCGAGCAGTTGCGGACGGCCGCCCTGGCCGACGCCGACGCCATCGGTGCCACCGCGGCGCCCGAGTACGAGCGGTACACCGGCCTGCGCGCACACTCCCGCGGCCGCGTCCGCCCGGTCGTGCGCGCGGTCGGCGGCCCCGGCGTCCTCGCCACCCTGGCCGTCCTGGTCCCGATGCTGAGCGGTATCGCGGCGGCGATCTTCCTGGTGCTGGGGTACGGGATCAGGGCCGTCGCGAGCGGCGCGGGAATCAGCGCCCCGCTGATCGACATCGGCTTCCTGTGCGCGGCGGTCTTCGGCGTCAGCCTGCTGATCGGCCTGGCCGGACTGGCGCTGACCGCCCGGCGCGACGGCGCGGTCACGCGCGAGAGCCGGGACGTGACCGAGGCCCACGAGGCGTGGCGGCAGGCGCTGCTGGTGCGGGGCGTACTGCCGTATCTGCTCGACCGGTTGGCGCGCGAGGCGGGGGCCGCCGCTCCCCGCGCGGTCGGCCCGCCGCCGGTCGGCGTCGACCTGGTACGCCAACGGCCGCGCCTGGGCTACAGCAGCCCGGGCTTCAGCTCGGGCGACGGCGTGAGCCTGGTGCGACAGCGGCCCCGGCTCGGCTACAGCAGCCCCGGCTTCAGCAGCCCGAACGACGGCGAGCGGTGACAACGGCCTGACCCGCCAAGGCGCCCGGTCCCGGCGCCCGTCCTACGTGGCCTCGGTGTCGTACGCGACGGGCTGGTACGCGACCGGCTCGGACCCGTCGGCCGCCCGCGCGGCGACCGGCGCGGCGGACGGCTTCGTGAGGTCCACGCCGTCGCTGAGCGTCCGCGCCGCCTCGCGCAACTCCTCGGCCTCGCCGTCCAGTCGCAGGCTCTCGCGGATCTCGCGCAGGCCGAGCGCGTCGTCGTCGCCGAGCAGATTCTTGGCGATGAACGTCCGCGGGTTCAGGTCCTCGAATTCGAAGTCCTTGAACTCCGGGCCGAGTTCGCGCCGCACATCCTCCTTGGCGTCGTCGGCGAAGGAGCGCACCGCGCGGATGAGGTCTCTCGCCCGCGTGATCATGTCGGGCAGTTTGTCGCCGAAGACCAGCGTGGCCAGGACGAGCAGCGTCAGCAGCTTGAGCGGGCCGATGTCGAAGATCACCTTCGGTCACCTCCGAGAAGGGTGCGCGCACGGGCGGGGACGGTCCGGACGGGGGCCCGTGCGGGCATTGCGCCTCGGTACCGCTACTCTCATAATTGCGCAATGTAGCAACTGTTGGGGTCCGGGCGGCACATCGCCGTCCGGCGACGGCGGACCGACGCATGTGGAAGCGGAGACGTTGATGCTCAGGAACGGACTGGAGCCCTGGCACCTGCTGGTGGTGGCGCTTGTGGTCATCGTGCTGTTCGGCTCCAAGCGGCTGCCGGACTCCGCGCGGGCGCTGGGCAAGTCGCTCCGCATCCTCAAGAGCGAGACCAAGGCGTTGAAGGACGACCCCGGTCCTGGCACGGCGACGGCCGGGACGAGCGCGGACCCCGCGGTCCGTACGGTCAAGTCCGCGCCCGGCGAGACCGTCGGCGCGCGCCCTGTGCGCGAACCCGAACGCGCGCCGCGGGACTGACTGACCTCCCTCCCGCGGCGTGCCGCGGGCCCGCGTGATCCGGGGCGCGGGCCCGTACGGCATCAGGGGCTGGCGTGGTCCCAGCCGTAGCGCAGTGGCTGACCGTGCTTGAGGCGGTAGACGTACAGCGCCTCGACGCGCAGCCCCCGCCCGTCGTCGTCGGCCTCGTCCTCCGCCTGGCATCCGGATGTGACTTGGAGCACGCGGGGCGGGCCTGTCACCCGTACCCGCATGCCGTCCGCCGGGCCTCCGTCGAGATGCGCCCACTCCCAGGCCACAGGTGTCCTTCCGGTTCGTCGTAGCGTTTCTGGCATAGCAGACACTTTAAAGGTTGCGTAAACCAGGAACTGTGTCCGGTGGGGAAGCCGGCCGCGGGTGCGACGCTCACGGATACCCCACAGAGCCATGATTTACCCTTGCCGCGTTGCGCAACCATGAAGCCTTGGGTGAAGCGCCGCTTCACCCGCCGAATCCGGCCGCACCACCCCACGGGGGCCGCCCGGGAGAGGGAGCACGGGAGATGACCGAGCCCTGGAGCGGCCGGGCCGCGGCGCGGGCGGCCGCTCGCGCCGAGAGCGGGCGGTCCCGGCCGTCGGGCCGCGGGGGCAGGCGCGCCAGGCAGGCCGGCCGGGGCCGGCGGTTCCTGAAGATCGGCGGCATATCCCTGGCCGTGCTCCTGCTGGTCACCGCGGGCGGCGGCTACTGGCTCTACCAGCACCTCAACGGCAACATCACCAGCGTGTCCCTGACCGACGGCGCGGGCAAGGACAGCGCGGGCCAGGAGAAGGCCGACGCCTTCGGGCGCACGCCGATCAACATCCTGGTGATGGGCAGCGACGGCCGGACCACCGAGGCCGACTGCAAACTGGGCGGCGGCTGCGCCAAGACCGGCGTCCAGACCGGGGGCAACGCCGATGTCGAGATGGTCGTGCACATCTCCGCCGACCGCTCCAACGCCACCGTGATGAGCATCCCGCGCGACACCCTCACCGACGTGCCCGCCTGCGAGAATCCCAAGACCGGCGCGTCCACCCCCGGCTACCACGGCATGATCAACAGCGCCCTGACGTACGGCCAGGCGTGCCAGGTGGCCACCGTCCACAAGTTGACCGGAATTCCGATCGACCACTTCATCCAGGTCGACTTCTCCGGCGTCGTCAGCATGTCCGACGCCGTGGGCGGGGTGTCGGTCTGTGTGGACGCCGACGTGTACGACACCTACTCGCATCTGAAGCTCTCCCGGGGCACCCACACCCTCAAGGGCGTCGGGGCGCTGGAATTCCTCCGCTCGCGGCACGGCTTCGGCGACGGCAGCGACCTCGGCCGTACGTACGCGCAGCACATCTACCTCAGCTCGCTGATCCGCAAGTTCAAGAGCGCGGGCACCCTCACCAACCCGGCGGCCGTCTACAAGCTCGCCAACGCGGCGACCAAGGCGCTGACCGTCGACACCGGCCTCGGCAGCATCAGCAAGCTGGTCGGCCTGGCCTCCGACCTCGACAAGGTCCCGTCCAAGCGGATCACCTTCACCACCATGCAGACCGGGCCCGACCCGACCGACCCCAACCGGGTGGTGGTCGGACCCGGCGCGAAGACGCTGTTCGCCACCATCGCCAACGACCAGTCGCTGACCACCGCCTCGGGCGGCACGTCCGCCGCGGCCTCGGCGACCGCGTCGGCGAGCCCGACCGCGACGTCCGTCCCCGCCTCGGCGATCACCGTACGGGTGCGCAACGGCACCGGCATCGGGGGCCGCGCGTCCGAGATCGTCGACACCCTGACCGGCAAGGGCTTCAACCCGGCCACCGCGGGCGGCAACGCCCCGGCGCCCGCCGCCACCACGACCCTGACCTACGGCCCCGGCCAGCGGTCCGAGGCGGGGACCGTCGCCCGTACGCTCGGCATCGCGACGTCCCACCTCAAGGAGGGCGCCGTCGCCGGGCTCACCCTCGTGATCGGGGCGGACTGGCCGAGCGGCACCACCTTCCCCGGCGGGAAGTCCTCCGCGCCGCCCGCCGACACCAAGGTGGCGCTGGGCAACTCCCACGCCCAGACCGCCGACGACTCCGACACCTGCGCCAAGGTCAGCCGCTACCGGACCGTGCAGATCAACCGGGTCCCGATGACGCCGACCCAGGCGTACGCCGCCGCCCGTTCCAAGCCCGACTCGGACGACTGACCCGCGCACACACCCGTAACGCTTAAGCTGTTACGCAACCGTGGAACTGTCGTGGCGCGCACGCCGTTGACCTGGCAGACGCGCGCGGACGACGACATACCGGCGATCGACAACCGACTACCGACAACCCCCAAGCAACCGGAGGTAATTTCGTGGGCGTGACTCTGTCCAAGGGCGGCAATGTCTCTTTGAGCAAGGAAGCTCCCGGACTCACCGCGGTCACCGTCGGCCTGGGGTGGGACGTACGGACCACCACGGGCGCGGACTACGACCTGGACGCGTCCGCGCTGCTGTGCGACGTGGGCGGGAAGGTCCTCAGCGACCAGCACTTCGTGTTCTTCAATAACCTCGGCAGCCCTGACGGCTCCGTGGTGCACAGCGGCGACAATCTGACCGGTGGCGGCGACGGCGACGACGAGCAGATCAAGGTCAGCCTCGCCACCGTGCCCCCGCAGGTCGACAAGGTCGTCTTCCCTGTGTCGATCTACGACGCCGAGAAGCGCGGCCAGAGCTTCGGCCAGGTGCGCAACGCGTTCATCCGGATCGTGAACCAGGCCGACGGGCGGGAGCTGGCCAGGTACGACCTGACCGAGGACGCCTCCACCGAGACGGCTATGGTCTTCGGAGAGCTGTACCGCAACGGCGCGGAGTGGAAGTTCCGCGCCATCGGCCAGGGGTACGCCTCGGGCCTGGCGGGCATCGCCACCGACTTCGGCGTCAACATCTGACGTGGGTGCCGGCGTCACCACCTCTGACGCCGGCCGCCGCGTCGGCCGCTGACGTCCTCGGCCGGGGGGGGGGGGGGGGGGGAGCGCCCCCTCCCCCCCCCCCCCCCCACCCCCCCCACCCCCCCACCCCCCCCCCCCCCCCCCCCCCCCCCCCCCCCCCCCCCCCCCCCCCC
>NZ_JBVHMF010000013.1:0-39509 GCF_055558595.1 Streptomyces sp. NPDC025721
CGGTTACATTCCGAACCCGGAAGCTAAGCCTTTCAGCGCCGATGGTACTGCAGGGGGGACCCTGTGGGAGAGTAGGACACCGCCGAACAATCTTTCAGCTCGGGTCCTCCGAATTTAATTCGGAGGACCCGAGCTTTTTTGCGTTGTACCGTCGGATGATGCGGTACGAGATACGGCCGGTGGTACCGGCGGAGTGGCAGCGGATCCGGGCACTGCGGTTGGCAGCGCTCCAGGACCCGGTCAGCAGCATGGCCTTCGCGCGGACCTTCGAGGAGGAGGCCGCGCTGAGCGACACGGTCTGGCAGCGACGGGCGTCCGGTGCCGGATCCCAGCAGTTCGTCGCCATCGACCGTGACGCGGTCCGCAAACCCGACGAGACAGACGGACACCAGGGCGGCGCCTGGGTCGGCATGCTCACCGTCGTCGTGGAGCGCCCCGACTACTTTTCCGTCAACGCCGTCTATCTGGTCCCCGAGACCCGCGGAACCGGTCTGGCCGAGCGCCTGTTCGCCGCCGCCATCGCCTGGGCCTGGGACCGTACCGACCGCGTGTACCTGTGGGTCCACCAGGACAACGGCCGTGCTGAGTCCTTCTACCAGCGCTTCGGCTTCATCCGCACCGGCGAGACGATGAAGTATCCGCTGAACCCGTCCGAGACGGAGTACGAGATGGTGCTCTTCAGGGACCGCTAGGCCGCGCCGCCGGACGACGACGAATCCGGCACCGCGCCGCCGGACGACGACGAATCCGGCACCGTACCGCCGTACCGCTGCACGCCGCCGTACGCGATGCGCGCCGCCTTACGCGATGCGCGCCAAGTCGTCCGCCAGCACGGCTCCCAGGAGCGCCTCGTCGCGTGTCCAGCGCTCGACCTCGTCGACGGCGTAGGCACCGAGCCGTTGGACCTCCGTGCCCTGGCAGCCCGCGATGTGCGGGGTGAGCAGGACGTTGCGGAGGCTGTGCAGCCGGTGGCCGCGGGGGAGTGGTTCGGGGTCGGTGACGTCGAGGTAGGCGTCGAGGCGGCCCGCGGCGCATTCGCGGGTGAGGGCCGCGGTGTCGACCAGTCGGCCGCGTGCGGTGTTGATGACGGAGGCGCCGTCGCGCATCAGGGCCAGGCGGCGGGCGTCGAGCAGGTGGTGGGTCTCGGGCAGATCGGGTGCGTGCACGGTCACGATGTCGGAGGTCGCGCACAGCTCGTCGAGGTCCACGAGTTCCGCGCCGAGAGCTGTGGCCTGGGCGGCGGAGACGTACGGGTCGGCGAGCAGGACGCGGAAGTCGGAGGGGGCGGCGAGGAGCCGGGCGATCACGCCGCGGCCGATGCGGGAGGCGCCGATGACGCCGACGACGGCGCCGTCCGCGCCGCGCCGGTCGCGGTAGCCGAGGAGTTGGCCGTCGGTGTACTCGGCGGCGGTGCCGAGCGCGCGGCGGGCGGCGAGGACGACCGTGGCCATGGTGAAGTCCACGACGGGACCGGCGTTGGCGTCGGCCGCCGACGAGACGGCGATGCCGCGCTGCCAGACCTCGGGCCCGACATGGCCTTTGACGGTGCCGGCGGCGTGGATGACGGCGCCGAGCCGGGGTGCGAGGGCCAGGACGGCGGAGTCGACGGCGGGCGCGCCCCAGCCGGTGAGCAGCACGTCGGCGTCGGCGAGCGCCGCCCGCGCGGCGGGCGTCGTGGTGTCGGTGACGAGGGCGGGGTGGACGGCCGCGAGGGCGTCGAGCCGGGTGCGCAGGGGGGCCGGAAGTACCAGGTCGAGGATGTCCGGACGCATCGCCAGCACCAGATTCGGACGCTCCGCCATGTCTACCCCTCACGTGTCCGCAGGTCTGCGTGGGTCTGTGCACGGTGACGTGCTCGTGTTCGTGGTCCTGCTCGTGTTCATGTTCGTCGTCGTGCGTGTGCGGCGCCGTGCGTGCGGGCCGCTGTCCGCGCACCACGGTGTAATCGGTTTCTATCTCTGGCTATGAGATTAGGGCCGACGCCATCAGAGGTCAACGTCTTGGGCTGCGCGAGGGGTTGACCTGTCGTAGTAACCGGTTTAGGTTCCGTCCCACCTTAAGCGTCGAGGAGGACGCGATGGCGATTGCCGAACAGGACGCCACCAGCCGCGCCGATGCGGTGGGCGCGTCCGAACGACGCGTGAGACGCGCGAAACGCCTGGCCCGTAGGGGCGGGGCGAACCGTGTGAAGCCCGAGCCCGGCTCGCGCCGCAAGCGGCTGCGCCGGGATGCCGCCCTCGTCCTGCTGATGGCGCCCGGCGTGGCGTACTTCCTGCTCTTCCACTACGGCGCGATGGTCGGGAACGTCATCGCGTTCAAGGACTACGTGCCCTTCGACGGGCTCTGGGCCAGCCAGTGGGTGGGCTTCGCGAACTTCCAGCGGATGTTCGGCGACCCGGACTTCTGGGCCGCGGTCGTCAACACCCTGTGGATAGCGCTGCTCCAGCTCGTCTTCTTCTTCCCCGTGCCGATCGCGCTGGCGATGCTGCTGCACAGCCTGACCCGCGACAGCGTGCGGCGGTTCGTGCAGAGCGTGGCGTATCTGCCGCACTTCCTGTCGTGGGTCATCGTGGTGGCCCTCTTCCAGCAGGTGCTCGGCGAGACCGGGCTGCTCAACAGCGTGCTCGGCGACGCCCACCTGCACACCGTGAACATCATCGGCAACCCCGACGCGTTCAAGCCGCTGGTCGTGGCCCAGGTGATCTGGAAGGACTGCGGCTGGGGCACGATCATCTTCCTCGCCGCGCTGTCGCAGGTCGACGAGCAGCAGTACGAGGCCGCGGCGATCGACGGCGCGGGTCCGTGGCGGCGATTCTGGCACGTCACCCTGCCGTCGCTGCGGCCGATCATCGTTCTTCTGCTGATCATGAGGCTCGGCGACATCCTGTCGGTCGGCTTCGAGCAGATGCTGCTCCAACGGCCCGCGGTCGGGCCCGAGGCGGCCGAGATCATCGACACCTTCGTCTACTACAAGGGCATCATCGGCGGCGACTTCGGCTATGCCGCCGCGGCCGGTCTCTTCAAGGGCGTCGTGGGCGCCGTACTCGTCTTCACCGCCAACAAGGTCGCGCACCGGCTGGGCGAGCAGGGGGTCTACCGATGAGCGCCGTTCAGTCCGCCGGTCGCACGCCTCGTACCGGCCCGTTCCGTTCGGTCCGCCCGCGTCGTTCGAGTCGCCCGGTCCGTCCCGTCCGTCCTTCGTGGATGGAGAAGCCGAAGCCCGTCACTCAGGCGGCCAAGGCGCTGGCCCTGGTCGCCGTCGTCCTGCTGGTCACCGTCCCGTTCCTGATCATCGTGTCGACCAGCTTCGCGTCCAACAAGGACGTGGTCGCCAACGGCGGCTGGGTGCTGTGGCCGGAACACCCCACCCTGCGCGCCTACCGGGAGATCTTCGACGGCAGCATCGTCACCCACGCGCTGTGGGTGAGCGCTGGTGTGACGATCATCGGCACGGCCCTCAGCCTCGCCTGCACGATCGGTCTGGCGTACGCGCTCAGCCGTCCCCAGGTCTTCGGCGGCAAGCCGATCCTGCTGCTGATCCTGTTCACCTTCCTCTTCCCGCCCGGCATGATCCCCGGCTTCCTGCTGGTCAAGGGCCTGAACATGCTCGACAGCTACGAGTCGTTGATCGCGCCCGTCCTGATCAATGTGTTCAACCTCGTCGTACTGCGCGGCTTCTTCCAGTCGATCCCCGAGGAGCTGTACGAGGCGGCCCGGCTGGACGGCGCGGGCGAGTGGCTGATCCTGCGCAGGATCGTCCTCCCGCTGTCCAAGGCGGCCCTCGCGGTCGTCGGGCTCTTCTACGCGGTCTCGTACTGGAACGCCTGGTTCTACGCGTCGATCTACCTCAACTCCGACCACTGGCCGCTCCAACAGGTGCTGCGCACGTATGTCATCGGGGGCGCGCAGCTCGCGGACTCCGGGGCCAGCGAGGCGGGGATGGTCTCGTCGCCCCAGACGATCCAGATGGCGGTGCTGGTGGTGGCGACCGTGCCGATCCTCGTCGTCTACCCCTTCCTCCAGAAGTACTTCACCAAGGGCGTGCTGACCGGCGCCATCAAGAGCTGAGCCGTACGCGGGCCGAGCGGCCGCGTGGCCGCGTGACCGCGGACCGTGCCGCCGTACCCGTATCACCGCACCCGCATCGCACCCGTACCCCTGAAAGGACTGACCGTGAGCACCTCGTCGTTCTCGCGGCGTACGCTGCTGCGCTCGATCGCCGCAAGTGGCGCCGCTCTGGCCGCCCCATCCGTTCTCGCCGCCTGCTCGTCCTCCTCGTCCGGCGGCCACGATGTGAGCAACGCGGGCAAGAAGCTCGCACCCTGGCCGACGTACAAGCCGGTCAGCGGGCCCGCGCCCGATCTGCCGGGGACGGCGGACGGGGTGCAGCCGGGTTATCTGACGTATCCCAAGAACCTGGTCAGCGCGGTCGCCGACAAGCCGGGCAACGGCGAGACGATCAAGGTGATGACGATCTCGTACGGGACGCCGCCGAAGCCCGCGTCGGAGAACAAGTTCTGGGCGGCGGTCAACAAGGCGCTGGGGGTGAACATCGAGTTCACGGTCGTGCCGGACTCCGACTACGACAACAAGATGGCCACCTTGATGGCGGGCAACGACCTGCCGGACGTCATCAACCTCGGCGGTGGTCACGTACTGCCCCGTGAGGCGCAATTCGTGCAGGCCAAGTGCGCGGACCTGAGCGAGTACCTGGCGGGCGACGCGGTCAAGGACTACCCGAATCTGGCGAACATCCCCACCTACGCGTGGGAGGACATGGGCCGGATCAGCGGGCGGATCCTCGGCATTCCGGTGCAGCGGTCCGCGCCCGGCACCACGCTGTGGATCAACAACGACATCTTCAGCGCGGCCGGCATGAAGGACGGCTGGACGTCGGACGACTTCATGGCCGTCGCCAAGGAGGCGACGCACGGCAAGAAGTACGCGCTGGGCGCGGCGCAGCAGACCGGCTTCGGCTTCGCGGTGCACACGATGGCGTTCGGCGCGCCGCAGGAGTGGAAGCTCGACGGCGGGCACTTCGTCGACGCGTACGGCACGGACGAGTACAAGGCGGGCCTGGAGTTCATGCTGAAGCTGCGGCAGGCGGGGACGTACCTGCCGAACGCGCTCAGCACCTCCACCGTCGACTGCAAGACGCTCTTCTACAACGGCACGGTCGCGTCGATGGGTGACGGCTTCGGGGCGCTGACCACGAGCATCCCGAGCATCAAGGACGCCTTCGTCCTGGACGGCGCGGTGCCGTACACGCCGTCGGGCGGTGGCAAGCCCGGCATGGAGCGGGCGCGTGGGATCTTCGGCTACACGGTGCTGAAGAAGGCCGCGCCCGAGCGGATCAAGCTGATCCTGCGGGTGCTCGACTACTTGGCGGCGCCGTTCGGCACCAAGGAGTACGAGCTGACGCACTTCGGCATCGAGGGCACGCACTTCACGCGGGACGCGGAGGGCTCGCCGATACCGACGGACCTCGGTCTGGTGGAGAGCACCGTCAATCTTCCGATCAAGTACCTGTCCGACGCGCCGCAGGTGCTCTACCTGCCGGGGCGGCCGGACGACGTCAAGCGCAGCCACGCCTGGCAGGTGAAGATCGCGCCGATGCTCGTACGCAATCCGCGGTTCGGCCTCCAGTCGGAGACTTTCACCCGGTCGGGAGCCACCATCGGGCAGTACCGGCTCGACACGATCGGCGCGATCGTGGCCGGGCGCAAGCCGCTGAGCGCGTGGGACGAGGCGGTGAAGAAGATGCGCGGCGACGGCCTGAACAAGATCGCCGACGAGTACGCGGCGGATTACGCGGCCAACCACTGACGCCCTGTGCCTGCCGCCCGGCCCCGCACTACTACGCTGGGCGGCAGCGCGGGGGGCGCCGGGCGCCGCGTCGAACGATGTGTCGAACGAAGCGTCGGGCGTGGGACCCGGCCCTGCGCTGAGCCTGGCGCCGGGCCGTGGGTCGGTCCTTGCGTCGCGTGTTGGCCGTCGCGGATCCGGAGCCGCGGGCCGCTGAGGAATCGGATGGCGGGGATGGCGGAGACTGCACCAGAGCCGGGGCCGGGTAACGGGCCGGGCGCGGGAAGCCCCATGGGTGCGGGGACCGCGGCGGGTGCGGGCGGCGGGAGCCGGCGTGTCACCATCCGCGATGTCGCCGTCCGGGCGGGTGTCTCGGTCGCCACCGTCTCGCGGGCGCTGGCCGGGAACTACCCGACGTCGGCCGCCGCGCGCGCCAAGGTGCTGCGGGCGGTCAAGGACCTCGACTACGTGATCGACGGCCGAGCGCGGGCGCTGGCCGGGACGGGGCCCAAGACGGTCGCGGTGATCATGATGTCGGTCGACAGCTACTTCTTCGCCGCCGTCGCCCAGGGCGTCGAGCAGGAGGCCGCCGCGCGCGGCCGGCTGTGCATGGTGTGCAGCCACGGCGGTGACGAGGCGCGCGAGCTGGCGCTGGTGCAGATGATGCGTGAGCAGCGCGCCGAGATCGTGATCCTGGTCGGCGGCGCGGTCGAGGACGAGGCGTACCGCGTGCGGCTGACCGAGTACGCGCACGGGCTCGCCGCCGCGGGCTCCCGGCTCGTGCTGTGCGGGCGCCCCGCGCCGAGCCCCGACACCCCGGTCATCGCGGTGGAGTACGACAACGAGGCCGGTGCGTACGCCGCCGTCAGCCACCTGCTGTCCGCCGGGCACCGGCGGATCCTCTACCTGGGCACGATGCCGGGGCACAGCACGGCCGAGCCGCGCGTGCGCGGTTACCAGCGTGCGCTGGCCGACCACGGGCTCGGGCCGGAGCACCAGCGGATCGCGGGTATCGGCCTCGGTCGCACCAATGGCTACAACTCCATGCGAGATCTGCTCGTGCGGTGCGACGGCAACCCCGACTTCACCGCGGTCTTCGCCGGTGACGATCTGGTCGCCGCGGGCGCTATGGCCGCCATGCGCGAGCGCGGGCTCCGCACCCCCGAGGACATCTCGGTGGTCGGCTACAACAACGACGATGTTTCCCAAGACCTCAACCCTCCCCTGACCACCGTCAACATCCCTTCCTACGAGCTCGGCCGCGCCGCCGTCCGCCTGGCCCTCGCCGAAGAGGACGCCGGCCTCCCCGGCTCCGCCCGCGGCACCGCCCAGACCCGCCATCTCCTGGGCACCCACATCGTCCTGCGGGAGTCCGTGCGACGGCTCACGGCGGAGGAGTCGGCGCTTTAGGAGCGCGGTCCTTCGCGTTCGCTCCCGCGGTGGGCGGTCCCCGAGTTCTTCTCGGAGGCGGCCCTCCGCAGAGGCGTCCTCATCCCTGGCGGAGCAGTGAACCGAATCCCGCCGCCCGCAGGCGCGAAGCGAATTCCCTCTCGTCCAGCCCGAATTCCTCCGCCGTCCGGCCCAGGTGCCAGTCGTGCGCTGCCAGCCGTTCCAACAGGTGTCCGCGCCGAATCTGCGTCTCGGACAGACGAAAGGTCTTCAGATACGCGAGCCGACCGTCCGCCGCGGTGATGACCTCACCTATGTGGTTCTCCTCGCGGGGCCGAAAGGCCGGTATGAATCGCGACAGCGTGAACCCGCCCGCCCGGTACACCTTCCGCGTCGCGTACTCGGTATTCAGCAGCCCCGCCGCCATCGTCCCGTCGTGGAATTCCGCCCACGCCCGCTGTTCCGCGGCCACCGCCGCTCGCAGATCCGCCGTCGTCCGCACCCGCGTCTCGTCGATCCTCGGCACGAAGTCCGGCACGGCCGCGCTCAACAGGGCGTATTGGTAGATGAGTTCCCCGTACAGGTCCTGGACGAGCGTGGCGTGCAGCGCCCGGTAGTCCTCCGGGTGCGGTACGACGAAGGCCGCGGCGAGGGCGTCGGCCGCGTAGAGCAGCACCCCGCACTGGCCCGGGTGTATCTCGAACACCTTCAGCGCGTCACCGAGCCCGCGCACGGTCACGCCGATGTACGCCTCCTCCACCCGAGGCGACAGGCCCTGCCGCAGCGCCCGCTGCGACCACTCCTCCCACGCGATGGTCGGGCCGCCGAAGTGCAGCGCCAGATAACCGTCGAGCGCGAGGTGCAGCGGCAGGAACCGCAGTCGGTGCTTGGCCTCTCGGCGTGCCATCCGGCGGTGGATGCGCAGCGGCATCGCGGTCACGGGCTCGGCGTCCCGGTCGCCGCGCAACTGTGTCCCGTACGCCGCCGCGGCGCCCGCATGACCGCTGTCCGCGCCCCAGTCGGCGACGAAGCCGTGCGGGATGTACGAGGTGTAGGTGATGCGTGGCGCGACCGTCACCACACCGATGCCGTCCCCGTACAGCTCGGCGTGCAGCCGCAGGCCCGGCAGCGGTTCGGCGCGGACCAGCGGGACGAGGCGGATGCCGCCCCAGACCTGCGAAGGGCGCGTGGTGAGTCCGGCCAGGTCGAGGCGGAGGGGGCCGGTGGCAGTCATCGGGCCTCCTCGGGTGCGGTCAGGAACGCGGTGATACGGCTGTCCAGGTGGGCGCGCAGCTCAGGCAGGCCGGTGCGGCCGGTGGCGAACCGCGCCAGGCCGACCAGCGACGGCAGATCCTCGGCGTCGCGGATGCCCGCGGTGGGTACGGTCGGGGCCAGGCGGCGCACGTCGAAGTCGTCCGCGTCGTACACGGGGTTGAGGTGTACGACGGTGACCCGCCCGTCCGGGTCGAGCCGGGTCCGCCATACGCGCAGCACCTCGGCGGCCAGCCCCGGCGGTGCGTTGTCCCAGCCGTCGGAGATGATCAGCAACCGGTCCGCGCCGGTCTCCAGCGCGTCCAGAATCCGCTCGCCGAGCGGGGTCGCCCCATGCGGGAACGCCAGCAGCGGATCGCTCCGTCCCGATGTCCACAGGGGTGTGTACGAGTCGGCGAGTGCCTCCAACAGGTGGTGGGCTGCGAGCGCCACCGCGAGCGGGCGGCGCCGCTTCTGGCCGGAGCCGTAGGAGGAGAAGCTGTCGTCCAGGACTGCCGCGACCCGGCCCCAGCCGCGCTCGCCGCGCGCGGCCCGGCGCGCGGCGGCCCGCAGCGCCGCTGTCAACTCCGCCCGCCGCCCGGCTCGTTCGTCCAGGGACAGCCCGAGGACGTACGAGGCAAGCCGGGTCAGCGGCATCCGCGTCAGGTCGGTCCGGACGGCGGTCGCGCCGTGGCGGCGCGCCGAGTCCTGGAAACGGAGCCGTTCGAGCCGGGTCATCCGCGGCGCGATCCGCTCCAGGAAAGCCGCGCGCGCGATGCCGTGCCGGGCCGCGAAGCCCTCCGCGACGGTGAACGGCAGCTCGTAGACCGCCGCCTGCTCGTAGTGCGCGCGGCGCCAGGTCTCCAGCAGCGGCGTCCCGTAGCGCGTGCGGCGGCGCGGGGCGAACAGGAAGTCACCCAACTCGGCTTCTCGTGCGGGCAGGTGGGCGTGCCGCAGCGCCGTCTTCACCCCGGTCCGGTACTTGACGGCGTCGAACGCCGGGTCGGGGCGGGCGGCCAGCCAGTCCCGCATGATCGCGCGGGTGCGGCGGTTGTTGACCTTGGCCCGGCGCAGCGCGGCGAAGAGGGCGTAGACCCGCTGCGGGGGCAGTGCGGTCAGCCGTCGGGCGATCAACCGGCCTTCGGTGCGGCGCTGTTCGGGGGTCGCTTCGGTGGCGCTCTCCAGCAGTCGGCGGATGATCAGGGCGGCGTTGTGGTCGTTGATGTCGAGGGCGAGCGCGGCGGCGTACAGATCACGGTAGTTGCCCAGCATGTACGCGTGCAGGAAGTCGAGCGAGAGGTGCTGGGTGTCGGCGTCGGAGTGGAATTCGCGTTGGGCGGTGGAGGTGGTCGCGGCATTGGCGAACAGGAGGACGTCCTCGGCGGCGATCAGTCCTTCTGGCTGCATGAGGTGACTCCTGTTCTCGCGTAGGTGTGTTGGGGCGTCGAGTACTGGTGTGTTCGAGGTGTTCGGCGTCGACCGGGGAATGAGGGCGCGAGCTGCGAATCATTGCTTCAGAGGCAGGTTCCGGAAGTCGCGACGGAGTCCCGCGGTCGACTCTCGAACGGTAACAGGGTCGGCGGATTCGCTCGCGGAGTTTTCCACAGGGCGACTTTCGGCGAATGAGTTATCCACAGGCTGGAAATCAGTTGCCCCACGAGGACGGCGTGGAGCGGATACTGATGATCAGTGACAAGCGGACATTGACAACTCAACAGGGAGCAGAGGAATCAGGGGCGCGAACCGGCCGGGCGGGCGGGCGCCGCGCCCGCGTTCCCGCCGGGGGCCTCTCTCCCGTGCGTTCTCGCCCGCGTGTGCGCACACGCGGGCGGGCGCGTGGGCGCGGGCGTGCGGCCGGGCGCCCGCGCGCGGAATCAGCGGATGCGGACCGCGTCCGGGATCGACGGCGGGAGCGTGTCGGCCGTCTCATCGCCCAGGGCCAGGCGCATGTCGGCGTGCTGCCACAGCGGCGCGTGCCAGCGCGCGAGCGCCTGTTCGGGGGAGCGCAGGACGGCGAGGGTGGGCAGACCGGAGTGGTGACCGGTGCTCAGCAGGTCCGACAGGCCCGGGAGCGGGGCCAGCGCGGCGACGTCGTCCAGGACGAAGGTCAGTGGTGGGTCGAGCCGACCGGCGGATGACGTTGCGGCCATGCGCCGGCCGTGCTCGACCACGCTGGAGACGAGTGCGGTGAGCAGGGGCATCGCACCCAAGTGGGTCCGCGGATCCTCGATGCGCTCACCCACTACGTAAAGTGTGCCCCTTTCCGCGACGAATGACTCCATGTCGAGGCCACCTGAGCGCGGTGGATTGCAGGCGTCGCGGATGTGTACCGCGTTCAGCGGTTCGAGGGTCTGGCGGATCAACGCCTGCGCCGCGTCCCGGCGTTCGGGGTGGGCGTGCAGCACCGACTCCAGTTCGCCGCTCCAGCCGGAGGCGGCCTCGGTGTCGGTACGCAGGATCCGCACCGCCTCACCGGCCGCTGAACCGCTCGCCGCCCAGCGCTGCACCTGGCGGAATGGCCCGCCGTCCAGGGCCGCCGCGTGCAGCCAGCAGCGCAGCAGTGTCACGGCGGTGTCGTGGACGATGGCCTCGTCGGCGCGTGCGGGCCGCAGTGGCGCCAGCAGTGCGCCCGCGCGTATCCCGGCGGTCTCCGGTCGCTCGCAGCCGCCGTGCGGCGCCCACCGCAGCCGGCCGGGCACATCGAGGAGGTGCGCCGGATCGTAGACGTGGACGGGACCGAGCTTGCTGCGGTTGCCGACGGTCTGCTGATAGGTGTCCGGGTCCGCGGTGGTGACCACGGCGGGTCCCGCGGCGGCCAGGACGGCGGGCTGCACGATGCGCTTGGACTTGTCGCCGCGCGGGCTGGCGAACAGGGCATAGGTGCGGGTGACTTCACCGCCGGGCAGTGGGTCGGCGACGGGGTGCGGGATCTGGGCTGCGGCCATGGTGCCGGTGGCTCCGGCGGCGGTGGGCCCGGTCGCTTCGGTGGCCGTGGCGGGGATCGGCTCGAAGACCGTGGTGGGCGCGTCCTCGCGCGGGCCCGCCGCGCCCGGCACGGAGCGGAACCAGGCGTCCAGGCCGTCGTCGCCCGCGGCCTTGGACCCGACCGGCTGGCCGCGGCGGCGGCGCGGCGAGGGCAGCGGGGCGCGCTCCACCGGCGCGGGCGCCGTCCCAGGGGCCGGGGCGGGCGGGGCCTGGCGGGGTGCCCTGAGGCGGGCGCGGGTACGGGCCACCGCGTTCAGCACGAAGACGGTCAGGACGAACAGCACCATGAACTGGCTGATGAAGATGCCCCAGAACAGCCCGGAGCCGGGCAGTTGGCCGGGAGGCGAGTCGGGCCAGGCCGCGGCAACGTCGTGCGGTTCCGCGATCAGGTGCCGCATGGCCTGGGGGGTGCGGGTGAAGTGCACCTCGGCGGGCCAGCCGCCGTGCGAGAGGACCCCCGCGATGCCGGTGGCCGTCCACACCAGCAGCGTCACGCCCAGCAGGAAGCCGAGGACGCCGACGATCAGGCCGTCCGGCAGGCCCCCAGAGGACTCGCGTTTCCTCCCGGCCATGTCACCCCACCTCTCATGCCACCGCGTCGTCGGCCAACTGCTTGGCCAGCGCCACCTCGGCGGCGGCGTGTGCCTCGGCACGGGCCTCGGCCTCCGCCTCCGACGCCGCTTCGGCCTCGACCTCCGCTTCGTGCTCCAGGGAGGTCTCGGTCATCGCGCGGTCGGTGAAGACCAGGGGCCGTTCCGCCTCGGTGATCAGGTGCTTGACGACCTGCACATTGCCGTTGACGTCCCAGACGGCGATGCCGGGGGTGAGCGTCGGGATGATCTCCACCGCCCAACGCGGCAGGCCGAGCACCCGCCCGGTGGCGCGCGCCTCGTCGGCCTTCTGGGCGTAGATGGTGCGGGTGGAGGCCATCTTCAAGATGGCGGCGGCTTCCTTCGCCGCGGCCCCGTCAACGACGTCCGAGAGGTGGTGGACGACGGCGACGAAGGACAGGCCCAGGCGGCGGCCGAACTTCAGCAGCCGCTGGAAGAGCTGGGCCACGAAGGGCGAGTTGATGATGTGCCAGGCCTCCTCGACCAGGAAGATGCGTTTCTTCCGGTCGGGCCTGATCCAGGTGTGCTCCAGCCACACACCGACGATCGCCATCAGGATCGGCATCGCGATCGAGTTGCGGTCGATGTGGGAGAGGTCGAAGACGATCAGCGGCGCGTCCAGGTCGATGCCGACGGTCGTGGGCCCGTCGAACATGCCCCGCAGGTCACCGTCGACCAGCCGGTCGAGCACCAGGGCCACGTCCAGGCCCCAGGCGCGGACGTCGTCCAGGTCGACGTTCATGGCCTCCGCCGACTCCTCCAGCGGGTGCCGCAGCCGTTCCACGATGTCGGTGAGGATCGGCTGCCGGTCGGTGATCGTCTCGATCACATAGGCGTGCGCGACCTTCAGCGCGAAGCCGGACCGCTCGTCGAGACCGCGGCCCATCGCGACCTCGATGATCGTCCGGAGCAGCGCGAGCTGACCGGTGAGGGTGATCGCCGGGTCCAGGGGATTGAGCTTGATGCCGCCGTCCAGCGCGGCCATCGGGTCCAGCCGGATGGGAGTTAATCCCAGCGACTTCGCGATGAGGTTCCACTCGCCGACGCCGTCCTCGCCCTGCGCGTCGAGCACCACGACCTGCCGGTCGCGGAAGCGGAGCTGGCGCAGCACGTAGGTCTTCTCCAACGCCGACTTGCCGTTGCCGGACTCGCCGAGGACCAGCCAGTGCGGGGCTGGCAGCTGCTGGCCGTAGAGCTGGAAGGGGTCGTAGATGTAGCCCTTGCCCGAATACACCTCGCGGCCGATGATGACGCCGGAGTCGCCGAGGCCGGGGGCGGCGGTGGGCAGGTACACCGCCTGGGCCTGGCCGGTGGAGGTGCGCACCGGCAGCCGCGTCGACTCGACCCGGCCGAACAGGAAGCTCGTGAAGGCGTCCGTGAGCGCCGCAAGAGGGTCCAGCATGGGCATGGCGGTGGCCTCCTCGTACGGGCGGACTAGCGGCGGATGCCGGTCGCGAACGGCAACGTATTAACGAATGCCCGGTGGTGCTCACGATCGCACCACTCAAGCTTCAAATACGACTTACCGGCGGAAGCGCGAATGGTGCGCTTGTCGCGCGCCAGCGCTTCCGGGGAGCGCGAGGACACCGTGATGTAGCCGACGAGGTTGACGCCGGCGGCGCCGCTCGCCAGGTCCTCGCCGCGCTGGTCGATCCGCCCGTGGTGGGCGACGTCGCGCGGGTCCACGACCCGGTTCATCTTCGCGGCGCGGCTGGCGTCGGCGTCGTCGTTGGTCTTCTCGGTCAGCATCCGCTCGATGGCCACATCGGTGGGTTCGAGGTCCATGGTGACCGCGACCGTACGGATCACATCAGGGGTGTGCACCAGCAGCGGCGCCAGGAAGTTCACCCCGACCGGCGTCATGGGCCACTCCTTGACCCACGCGGTGGAGTGGTTCCAGGGTGCGCGGGTCGACGACTCACGGGTCTTGGCCTGCAAGTACGTCGGCTCGGTCGCGTCCAGCTCGGCCGGCCAGGCGTTGCGGCGGGTCATCGCCTGGATGTGGTCGATGGGGTGGTCCGGGTCGTACATCGAGTGCACCAGCGACGACAGCCTGGCCTGGCCCAGCGGCTGCCTGACGCGGATGTCGGCCTCGGCGAGACGGGCGCAGATGTCGTTGAGCTCACGGGCCATCACCGCGGCGAGTCCCGCGTCCTTGTCGACCTTCACGCCGCGGCCCGAGGTGGCGCGTGCCATCGCGTTGCCCTCGGCGGCCAGTTCGCGCGTGAAGTGCATGCACGCCACCAGATACGCGCGGTGCTGCTCGGAGGAGGTCGACACCATGGACTGGAGCTGGTCGTAGGAGTCCTTGAGCCAGTTCTCTGCCGCCGGGTCGCCGCGCTGGGCGACGTCCTTGGCGTGGGCGTCAGGGTCGGCGGGCAGGGTGCGGGCGAGCATCTGAAGCCGGGTCACGAAGCCGTCGCCGTTGGCCACATGCTTCAGCAGAGTGCCGAACCGCTCGACCAGGGCTTCCTGGTCCTCGCTGTCGCGCAGCCCGACGCCGGGTCCCTCGATCTCGATGGCGGCCGTCACCGTACGCCGGTCGACGTGCAGCAGCACCGCGATCTCGTCGGGCCCGAACGGCGCCGCCAGCCAACTGATCCGCCCGATCCCCGGCGGCGGCCCGACCTCGACCTCGCGCCCGTCGAGCCCGATCCCGGCCTCCTCGATCCCCGACCGGTAGGTGGGTGAGACCCGCAGCGTACGGCGGAAGGTGCGGTTGATCTCGAACCAGCGGTAGAACGTGCGCCGCCGGTACGGCATGTACACCGCGGCCAGGGCCAGCATCGGCCAGCCGACCAGGCCGACGATGCGCAGCAGCAGCACCGGGACCAGCAGGCCGCACAGCATGCCGAGGCCCGCTCCGGCCACGATTAGCGCGATCTCGCCGGTCTCCCGGTTCTTGCCCACGATCGCGTTGGGCCGGGCCTTGCCGATCAGATACGTACGGCGCGGCTGGGTGAAGGGCTGGGTCGTCACCGGCGATCACCTCCCTGCGAATTGCCGTTGTTCGATCCTGAGCCCGAGCCTCTGCCGAAGTTCGAGCCGAAGTTTCCGCCCCCGAAGCCGTTGCCACCGGTACGTGAGCCACCGCCGGAGCCGCCGCTCCCGCCGGACGGTCCCGGATTGCCGGTACGGCTGCTGTGCGCGGCCACCCCGCCCGCCACCGGGTTCGACGGCTGCGAGCCGCCGCCCTGCGCCTGCTCCTGCGGGCCGCCGCGCGCGCTGTGCGTGTTGATGCCCTGCCGCACCAGCGCCGCGGGCGACGAGATCACCGCGGCGGCCTGGCTCTGGCCACTGGCCTTGCGGTTGTTCCGCAGATTCACCACGTCGTCGCCGAAGCCGGGCACGAAGCGGTAGATCATCGCGCTCGCGAAGATCGCCAGCAGGATGATCGACAGGCCGGACACCACCGCTGAGAACGCGTCAGGCCCGTCCTTGGACGACGACAGCGCCCCGGCCAGACCCAGCACGATCACGATCACCGGCTTCACCAGGATCACCGCGATCATGATCCCGGCCCAGCGGCGCACGTGGCCCCACATGTTCTTGTCCACCAGACCCGCGTAGACCGCGGTGCCCAGCAGCGCCCCCACGTACAGCAGGGCCGCCCTGATCACCAGTTCGAGCCAGAGCACACCGGCGGCCAGGATCGACACCATCGACACCACGATCAGCATGATCGGGCCGCCGCCGATGTCCTTGCCCTTCGTCAGCGCCCCCGAGAACGACCCGAAGAACACATCCGTGTTCGACGACGTCCCCGACGAGATCACCTCCGTGACCGCGTCCGTCGCCGTCACCACCGTGTACAGCACGAGCGGTGTGAACGCCGACGCCAGGACCGTCAGCCACAGAAACCCGACGGCCTCCGTCAGCGCCTCCGTCAACGGCACCCCGCGCACCGCCCGCTTCGCCACCGCCAGCAGCCACAGCACCAGCGTCAGAATCGTCGACGCCGCGAACACCACCGCGTACTGCCGCAGAAACGCGGTGTTCGTGAAGTCGACCTGCGTCGTCTTCGTCACCGCCTGGGACAGCTTGTCGATCGTCCACGCGGCGGCGTCGGCGCAGCCCCGCCCGAGGGACGTGAGCGGGTCGAGCGTGGTGCTGGAGTCGGTCCCGCCCTTGGTGGAGGTGGAGGGCGCGCCGTTCTCGCAGTACGACTTGGCCGGGCCGATCAGCAGGGCGCACGAGTCCCTGCTGGGGGTCGGGGCGGTCGTGCTGGGCGCCGGCGGGGCGGCCATGGCCCGGCCGGCCAACAGGACCAGGCCCGCTGGCAGACCGGTCAGGACGGCCATGCGCGCGGTCACGCGCAGACCTCGGTTAGCGGGCATAGGTGAACCCTCCGTACTCCTCGACCGCCTTGGTGATGTCCGGGGCACTCGCCGCGGGCACATCACCAGGTACGGGGGCCGGACCCGACGTCTGCGCATCGGATGCGATCTTCCAGTCGTTGCCGGACCACGTGAGCGTGAAGGTCCAGGTCATCCAGTCGGTACGGACCGGGTCGGTGGAGCCGGTGCCCGCCATGCCGATCAGTGCCATGTACCAGACCGACACCCGCGCGGTGTCCGCGGTGTACGACTCGGTCTTGGTGCCCACGGGGACGGTGCGGGAGATGAAGGTCTTGCCTTGTGGCGCCTTGCCGCTCGCGTCCAGGCCCAGCTTGGCGAGGAAGTCCGCCGAGTAGGCCTGGTCCAGCGGGCCCTTGAGCTTGGCGGCGGCGGTCGGCGTGTAGATGGTGTCCACGATGTGCTGACGGGAGTCGGCGGTGAACATCTCGACCCCGCCCATCGCCACGGCGTAGTTCGCCGCCGCCGACTGCGCCCCCTCCCCGCTGTGCGCGAAGCCGGAGGGGATGCCGCCGCTCTTGCCGGTGACCGGCTTCTGGCCGGAGGGGGCGGTCGGGGCGTCCGTGCCGGTCTTGCCCCCGCCCCCGCCACCGCCGCTGGAGCCGGCGGTGGCGCCGGAACCGGCCGCCGTGCCGTTGTTGGCGGAGCCGGAGGAGGACGGGTGGGAGCCGCGGTTGGCGAAGGCCAGGGCCGCGACGAGGAGGGCGATGATGCTGACGACGGTGACCAGGGCGCGCCGGGGCTGGGGGCGGCGGGCACCGCCTCCGTGGCCGCCGTGGCCCTCCGGCATCCGGGTCCTGGTCGGGGGTCCGTCCTGGCCGAGGCTCATCGTGCCTTCGCCCCCTGGGGCGCCCGTGCCGCGGGCACGCCGGAGCGGCGTGTGGCACGGACGGCACCGCTGCTTGGTTGAGTGGGCATCAGCACGCAGCCTCAGGTGGGAAGGTGGAGCCTGGGACGGGCTCCAGGGACGTCGACGGAGAAGCGGATACGAAGTGGGACGGGCGGCTGTTTCCAGCGGGTCTCGGGTCTCGGGTCTAGACGGCCATCCCGTACACGATGGTGAACAGCGTGCCGAGTGATCCGATGATGAACACGCCGGTCAGCCCGGCGATGATCAATCCCTTGCCCTGCTCCGCGCTGAAGGTGTCGCGCAGCGCGGTCGCGCCGATCCTCTGTTTCGCCGCGCCCCAGATCGCGATGGCCAGGCACAGCAGGATCGCCACCGCCATGACCACTTCGATCATCACGCGTGCTTCATTGCCGAGGGACCCGAAGGGTCCCCAGTCCGGTGCGATGCCACCGATGATGGTGTTGATGTCGCCCTTAGCGGCTGCCACGAACATGTAACTCACCACCCCGCTCGATCAGTTGGCTCCCTCGCCGGGGCGCAAGGGTCCAGGGTCTATCTTGGCCGAGGATGACGCTGTTGCATGTCGACTCAACGACTTTCTCGGCGGATCGTCCGTGTGATCCGGCCCGTAGCCGTCAAAATAGTGCGCGGACCGGTGTTCGATAGGACGTAGACGACTACTCTGTGTATCACGAGCGTCACGGTAGGGCAACGATAGGAACGTACGAGACCGTACGAGTGCGTGTTCGGGAACCGAGAGGAAGGGTCGCCCTGTGGCGCGGAAGATCTGGCTCCCCGTCATTATCGGCTGTGGCCTGTGCTTTTCGTTCCTCGCGCTGCTCGTGGTGGGCACGTACTCGGCCGCGGCCGGGCTCGCGGGCGGTGGCGGCGCCGGGACGGTGACGCTCGCCAAGGGATCGGTTCCGGCCATATATCAGTCGCTCGTCCAGAAGTGGGGCAATCTCTGCCCCGCGCTCAACCCGGCACTGCTGGCGGCGCAGCTCTACCAGGAGAGCGGATGGAACCCGCGGGCGCAGAGTCCGGCCGCCGCGCAGGGCATCGCGCAGTTCATTCCGGGCACCTGGGCCACCCACGGCATCGACGCCAACGGTGACGGCAAGGCGGACGTCTGGGACCCGGAGGACGCGATCCCGTCGGCCGCCTCGTACGACTGCGAGTTGGCGTCGTACGTGAAGAACGTGCCGGGCGACCGGACGGCGAACATGCTGGCGTCGTACAACGCGGGCGCGTACGCGGTGATAACGGCGGGCGGTGTCCCGCCGTACGCGGAGACCCAGAACTACGTGAAGATCATCACCAGCCTGTCGAAGAGCTTCGCCGCGCCGGTCGGCCGGGTCGCGCCGTCGCAGCAGGCGGCCGGGGCGATCTACTACGCGCAGCAGCGGCTCGGTACCGACTATCTGTGGGGCGGTGAGGGTACGGCGGCGCAGGGCGGGCGGTTCGACTGCTCCGGGCTGACGCAGGCCGCGTACCACTCGGTGGGGATCGAACTGCCGCGCGTCGCCAACGACCAGTGGAACGCCGGGGCACACCCGTCGCGGGCCGAACTCCTCCCCGGCGACCTCGTCTTCTTCGCCACCGACCTGACCGACCCGCGCACCATCCACCACGTCGGGATCTACGTCGGCGGCGGCTACATGATCGACGCGCCGCACACCGGGGCCAAGATCCGCTTCGACCCGATCGGCTCGGCGGACTACATCGGGGCGACCCGCGTCACGCGTGACGGTGCGGCGGCGCTGCCGACGGCTCTGTAAGTCCCCGCCGCCCGAAGCGGCTTTCGTGTCAGCTCTGCGTAAGGCTCTGGCCTGTGCGCCGGGCCGCAAATGGGCCAGATCGTCCTCTCCGGTCACCCTTGGATAACGGCATGGTGATCTTCTGGCGAAGACCGGAACGCTACGTAGCGTGTCGGTCGTTGTACGGGGGAGAATGGCGCGGGACGCAAGCGACGGGGGTTGCAGACGAGCCGAGCCGTACAGGCACAGTCAGTGAGTTGCTAGGTAAGGGGCACCACCCATGGCAGCGGTCGCCAATGACAGCGTGAACCCCGACATCAGCCTGCTCCGCGACATCAACGACCTGGCCAAGCACGCCCCGCGCGGTGTCGACCGGGCCGTGGAGTTCATCGGCGAGTACGGGCTGATCGGCCTCACCGTACTGCTGGCCGCCCTGTGCTGGTGGCGCGTCGCCCGCCGCGCCCCGGTCCCGGACGCCCCGGCCGCCGTCGCCGGTGTGCTGTGGTCCGGCCTCGCCGCCGGCATCGCCCTGCTGCTCAACATCCCGATCCGCGCCCTGGTCCAGCGGCCAAGACCTTTCGTGGACCACGACGGCATCGATGTCCTGGTCCACGGCAAGACCGACTACTCCTTCGTGAGCGACCACGCCACGCTGACCGCCGCCATGGCCGTCGCCCTCTTCATGGTCAGCCGCAAGGTCGGCACCGTTGCCATACTGCTCGCCCTCGGCGAGGGCTTCTGCCGGGTCTACATGGGTGTCCATTACCCCACGGACGTCATCGGCGGCTTTGCCCTCGGCGCCGCCACGGCCCTCCTCCTCGCCCCCCTCGCCCTGGCCCTCCTCACCTCACTCACCACCGCGGTCTCCCACTCCCGCGCGGCCTCCCTCATCCACTCCCGCCACCGCCTCGCCACCACCCCCGCACCCCCGCGCCGCGGCCAGCACTACCCCCACCAAAGCGCCCACGACAAGGACCTCGCCGCCTGACGCTCCCTCACGCGGCTATGGCACGTCGTCACATGTCGTCGGGGTGAGGAGCGGCCGGGGAGCCGTCGTCGGTCATGCACACCGAGACGGACTGCCCCGTCCGGTGTGAAGAACGCCACAGCTCCGCCTGGACGAGACCGCTCGGCAGCCGGGTGAAGACCCGGGGAAGGCCGGCGTCGACCTTGAAGCGCTTGGCCGTCTCGGTCACCTGTGCGCGCTGGCCGTCGGTGAGATCGGCCTCGGTGATGACACGCGAGGCGCCGTTGACGGCGTTCACCAGGAGCTTGGCCTGGCTCGTGGCCTTCGCGTTGAGCCGTATCCACGAACCGTCGGTGAACGTGAGACGCAGATCGGGATGGGCGCCCGAGTACGACATGACCTCGGCGTGCGTGATAGTGGAACGCGGCGTTGACCAGAGGACTTCGGCCTCGTACGGGCTCTTCGGCCCGTAACCGACGACGTACACGCTCCGGTCGGTGACCGCGAGGTCCGTGGCGAGGAGGGCCACGCCCGCGCGGCGCGGCACCCGGTCGGGGTCCAGCTCCCATGGCACGTTCCGTGCGAGCGCGCCACGCTCGGCCCACATGACGGGGAAGTCCTCGACCTCGTTCTCCGGGTCCTGCGATTCGCGCGGCCCCTGCGGCTCGCGCCCACCGCCCACCCCTGACGGCCCGCCCAGATTGACGATCGCTCCGACCACCGCGGGAACCCACCGCAGCATTCCGTTCACCGCGCGCTGCTCGCGCTGCTCCGAGACGTCGAGCACCGCGAACTCCGGCCGCGCCGGCCAGGCCTCGTCGGCCTGCAACTCCGCTTCGATGTCGCGCCTGTCCGTGCCGCGAAACGACCGTCGCCCCTCCACGAGGCGGGACAGACCCGTCGCGAATTCGATCGGCCATCGGATCTGGAGCACCTCACCGGGCGCCGGCTGCCATGTCATTCCCTGTGCCCAACCTCAGTGATCGCTCGCGGACTGATGAAAGCGGTCCCCCAGGTGTACAGCCTCGCCGATGTGCTGCGGTATGGACCACACCTTCGGCGCGAGCTTGAGCCCGGCGTCGATGTTGCGGCCGAGGCCCGTCAATGGATCGACGGCGAGTCGGCTCTCCTTGGCGATGAGGTTCCATCCCTTGGTACCGATGAGCTGGCCCTTGGCGATGTTGTTCTCCGCCACCATGGCCAGGCGCCCCTTCATCCCGGTCGCGCTGATCCCCTCCACGCTCTTCTTCCCCCACAGGGCGATGTTCTTGAACTTGACGCCTCCGGAGACGACTTCGTCCGCCTTCCCCACCCAGTTGATCCCCTCCGTGGCGCCCTTCGTGATCGCCGAACCCACCTTGTAGGCCCTGCCGAGCTGAACTGCCCGTTCCGCGGCTGTCACCCCCTTCACGGCCGTCGACGCGCCCTTGGTGAACGCGCTGAGTCCCGGAACGGAGCCGAGCGCGTCGAAGCCGATACTCAGCCAACTCACGTCCGCGCCCGCCGATTTGGCGATCAAGTGCGTGGCCAGCGCCAAGGCGCTCGTGGCCACCGCCAGCCCGGCGAAGATCGCGCCGATGGGCTCGAAGGGCAGCGTCAGGATCGCCAGCATTCCGAGGATGCCGCTGAGGTCGCTGAGCAGGTCGCCGATGAGTTTGATGAGATCGGCGTGGTCCTTGACCCACTGGACGGTGTCGTTCCAGGCGTCCTCGACGCCGTGCGCCAAGCGGCTGAACAGGCCCGGTTTGTCCGGGGCGATGTCGCCGGCCTTGTCGAGGTCGTGGCTGATGGAGGTGGCGGCGGTGGTGAAGCGGTTGTGGAGTTCTTCGGCGCGGTGGCGTACGCCGTCGAGGGCGTTGGTGGCGTCGGTGACGGCTTGTTGGGCTTTGGCGTCCTTGCCGAGTTGGGCGGGGGTGACGAAGGCGGGCCGGTCGCCTGGGGGGTGGGGCGGGTCGGCGGCGGACCTCGCGTGGTCGAGGGAGCCCTGTTTGGTGGCGGCTTCCTTTTCGAGGGCGTCGGCTTCGGCCTGGAAACCGTGGAGTTGGTCGGCCCAGCGGGACAGGGCGCTGGAGGCGCGGCCGAAGGAGTCGTGCGCCTTCTTGATCAGGGGCGCGACGTCGCTGTCGATGTGGGAGAGGAAGGCCGTGGCGGCCTCGCCCTTCCAGTAGCCGCAGTCGAGCCGGTCCAGCTCGGTGACGGTCGCCGTCAACTCTCCGTGCAGGTCGCCCAGTTGGCGCGCCAGGGCGCGCGTCCTGTCCACGTCCCCCGGCGTCGGGTCGAATCCGAGCAGCGGGAACTTCCCCGCCCGCGCGTCCCCCATCGAACCCACCCTCCCCGCCCCGCCCGAAGCTCTGGTGTTCGAGTGATCGACGCTATACGTACGGTGATCGACGTGACAAGTGGGGCCCCTGGGGTGGGCGCGATTCCGGGAGTGAAGGGTGTGTGAAGTGTGCTGCGAACCGGTACCGATCACGGGAGGGCCCTACAGCCCCACGACGCGCGCCGGTAATGTCAAGGGCTACGCGCAACTGACTCGGTAACTGGACGACTCACGGGGGATCTCATCGTGACCCGCTCATCCCTGCCCATCGCCGTCGCCCTCGCAGCGTCGGCGGGCCTGCTGCTGACCGCTTGCGGTGGGGGTGGGTCGGACAGCTCGGACAAGATTCAGCCGTCGGGGACGGTGACGACGGCGGCGCCTACGGCGACGACGGCTTCGCCTACGCAGGCGGCGAACGCGCCGACGTTCGACCTTCCGTCGGACGCCAAGGCGGAGTTCACCGGGTTCGACGCCTCCGACGGTGCCAAGAAGGACGTTCTGCGGGACGTGAAGAACGCGATCTTGACCATTCAGGAAGCCGAGGCGCTGGGCAAGGGGAACACTCCCAACATCAAGCGGTACTTTATGCCGATTCAGGCGGCGACGCTTTCGGACATGGCGATCGCCTATAGAAAGTCGGGATACACGATCACCGGAACGGTGAAGGACTACCGACCGACAGTGAAGTTTGACGCCAGTGATCGGGCTCAAGTCACGTATTGCGAGGATCAGAGCCACGCGTACGACAAGCTCATCTCGACTGGCGAAGTGCAGCGGTCCACGCCTTCGGTGAAGGACTACAGTCTTTGGCGCATGGGCCTGGTCAAGAACGAGGCCGGGGACTGGCGGGTGGCCGACTACTCGCAGCAGAAGGGGGTGTCGAAGTGCGCAGGTTCCTGACGCGACGCACCAATGCACTTTCGGTGTCGGCGCTGAGTCTCGTGATGGTATTTCTGACATCGCCCCAGGCGCAGGCGGACCGAGAGCATGCGAATGGTCCGGCACCCGTCGTCACGCCGAAAAGCAATGACGGCGTGCTCTCTTCACGAGTGAGTCTGGGAGGTACAGGTTACACCGGGGGCAATGGAACGCAGCCGATCACGTCATCGAACGCCAACTGGTCCCCGCCCGACTGCTGGTATGAGGCGTTCACCCCGGACGAGTTCGAAGCTGTACTCGATGAGCGCTATTACGCGGCGGGCAACAGGAATGCAGGCTCGGTCTACAACTACTTGTACGGTGTCCGGTCGGATATGACGGCCATCAAGTACCACAGGGGCGACGACGGCAGTTGGTGGTTGCTCGTATACAACCGCGACCTTCCGGAGAACACCGCAGGATCGTGCACTCTCAGCGACGGATGGAAATGGGTGGACGCTGGGAATCCACCTCCCCCTGGCGCGATCACAGCGGAGCAACTTTCACAAGTGGCCTACGCGGCGACGAAGTTGCCCGCACGAAAGGTGACACTGAGCCCCGGTGCAAACAACCAGAAGGTCAATCTGGCTACGTACGTGAAATTCGCTGATGCCCTTCCGCAGGTGTATGTAACCGCACAGGTGCCCCATCCGCCTGTGGCGGCGACCGTGGTTGCCCAGCCCTACGCGTTGCACGTAGAGGCGGGAACGTCATACGCGAGTCCGCAGTCGTGTGACTACGTGTTCAAGCGCGTCGGGAATCAGTACAACATCGACACCGAGGGCTCCGGCTGCAACATCACCTACCGCAAGGCGACAGCGGCTGGCGGGGCCTACACCCTGCGAGCTCAGATCACTTGGAAGGTGCACTGGACGGCGACTGCGGATCAGAACGGTCCGGTGGCCGGGCCGATGGACGACGGCTATACGACGTCCGAGCAGGACGTCACCGTGCAGGAGATTCAGGCTGTCAACCGCTGAATCGCGGTGGGTCGCTTCACCTTTTCTCGGGTGTTCCCCGGGGGGCTAGAGAGCCTGGGGGAAGGTGAAGAGGCGGTGGGGGTCGAGGTGGGATTTGAGGGTGGTGAGGCGGGGGGCGTTGGGGCCGTAGTAGGCGGTGCGCCAGGTGGGGAGGGTGGGGTCGGCGTAGTTCTGGTACGCGGCGCCCGAGGCGTAGGGGGACATGGCCTTGTGGGTGGTGTCGAGCCAGCCGGTGGTGGAGAGGGCGTCCGAGGCCAGGTATTGGGTGAGGACGCGTGAGGTGCGGTGGCAGAAGGCGGTGTCCGTGGGGGACGGGCGGTTGACCGCGCCGCCGAGGGCGGTGAGGGCGATGCTGCCGGCGCCGTCGCCGGACCGGGCGGAGAGCCGCTCGACGGCCGAGAGCAGCGTGGAGATGCCCGCGTCCGGCAGGTCCTTGTCGTAGAAGTCGGAGCGCGCGGTGTAGGTCTCCCGGTGCAGGTGCCCGGCGGGGGTCAGACGGCACTGGGCGGCGGACAGACCGGCGCAGCCCGCGTACGAGAAGGTCGCGTCGAGATAGCTGTGCGGGCGCAGCGAGACGGTGCTGGCGTCGGCGCCGATGCCGGCGGCGAGCCGGTCGGTGGCGGCGGCGAGGTCGTCGCGGGAGCCGGTGGAGAGCATCGGGACGGCCACGGTGGGGGAGCCGCCGGCGTCGCAGTCGAGGTGCAGGGCGGACCAGATGTGGTCCGGCTGGTCGGGGCCCCAGCGCTGCCAGGCGCGGATCACGGCGGCGGCCCGGCTCCACGGCCAGGTGAGGTAGCCGGTGACGACGCCGTCGGGCATCGGGTGGGTGGCGAAGCGCAGTGACGTGACGACGCCGAACTGGCCGTTGCCCGCGCCGCGCAGCGCCCAGAACAGCTCGGGCTGGGAGTCGGCGGAGCAGTCGAGGACCCGGCCGTCGGCGGTCACGATGGTGGCGCCGACGAGGCTGTCGCAGGTCAGGCCCATGGAGCGGCTCATGACGCCGTGGCCGCCGCCGAGCGCGAGTCCTGAGACGCCGACGGTCGGGCAGGACCCGGCCGGGATCGTCCGGCCCCGCTTGCCGAGGGCGGAGTAGACGTCGATGAGCTTGGCGCCCGCGCCGACCGTGGCGGTGGTGCCGTCGAGGCGGATCGAGTTGAGCCGGGAGACGTCGATGACCAGGCGGCCGTCGCCGCTCGACCAGCCCGCGTAGGAGTGGCCGCCGCTGCGGATGGCCAGCGGGGTGGCGGTGCGGCGGGCGAAGTCGAGGCACGCGCGGATGTCGGAGGTGCCGGTGACGTACGCGATGCCCGCCGGACGCAGGCCGTCGAAGCGGGTGTTGTACAGGATCCGGTCGGCGGCGTACGCGCTGTCGTCCGGGCGTACGAGGCCGCCGTCCAGGGACGTGGCGAGGGCCGGCCAGTCGGGTTTGACAGGGGGCGCGGTGGTGGCCGCGGTCGGCGTGGCGGAACCGCCGGAGGACGACGGGGGCGCGGACGTACCGCCCTTGGCGTCGTCGCCGCTGTCGGGTCCGCAGCCGGTCAGCCAGGCGGCGGCCAGTACGGCCCCGCCCGCCTTGAGCGCGGTCCTGCGCTCGACCCGGTCGCCCTTGTCCATACGGTCACCCCGGTCACTTCGGTCCTCCGGGTCCGTCAGGACCGCAGGCTCCACACGACTCACTTGCCCCACCGCCTTCGCCTATCCGTAGACGTGCGAATCATGAGCCCGGTTGCGGAGCGCGAGGCGCGGGGCGAGAAGACTACAGCGGGGCGGGAACGGTACGGCGGGGTGGGAACAGTACAGCGACGTGGGAACGGTACGGCCGGGTGAGCGCAGGACAGCCGGGCGCGACCGGCGCGAAGGGCGGGAACGCGGCGCGCGTCAGCCGGAGATGTGCTCCTCCGCATCGCGTCTCGCGCGGTCCCTGGCCCGCCGGGCCGGACCCTTCCAGCCACACGAGCAGCGGGCGACGGCGAAGGAGCCGCGCTCGACGATCGACGTCCGGTGGCCACCGTCCGGAGCGTCGGCCGGAGTTCCCGATGGAGTTCCGGCTGAAGCTGTGACGGAGGCCCTGGCGGAATCCTGCTCGGCACGCAAGTTGAGCACGAGACCACCGTAGCGGGCGTGACGGGGCACTTCCGACAGTCGTTAGACGCCATAAGGCCCCGGCCGGTCGAGGCCGGTCCAGGAATGCTCCAGGAATGGCTCAGGGATGGTGGCGGCGATGGCCCCGGGGGTAGCGACGGTACGGCGCGCGACGGCAGTACGGCGACGCCGAGGACGTACGAAGGCCGCCATGGCCGCGGCGCTCGGCTGCGCCTGCGGGGCCGCCCTGCTCACCGGCTGCGTCGGGCAGGGCGCGGCGGCCGAGAGCGGCAAAGACGCCAAGGGGCACGACCCGGCGCAGGCGGTACGCGGCGCCGCGGACGTCCTCGTACGGGCGGGCAGCTCGCACGTGGACACCTCGATGCGGATGGCCAGCGGCGGCACCTGGCTGACCATCACCGGCACCGGCGGATTCGACTACGTGAAGCGGCAGGGCGAACTGCGGCTGCTGCTGCCCAGGGACGCGGCGGGCGCCGAGGAGCACAAGCCGATCATCGAACTGCTCACGCCGGGCGCCCTCTACATGAAGGACCGCGGCGAGGGCGTGCCCGAGGGGAAGTGGGTACGCGTCGACACCGACCGGCTGCCGGACGGCAATCTGGTGACCGGCGGCGCCACCGAGCCGCTGGCCGCCGCCGAACTGCTGCGCGGCGCCCAGGACGTCGAGCTGGTCGGCGTCGAGACCCTGCGCGGTACGAAGGTGTGGCACTACCGGGGGACCGCCGACATCGGGCGCGCGGCGAAGGCCGCCGCGCCCGGCGTACGCGGGCCCTTGCAGGCGGCGGCCAAGGGATTCACGGTCACCCGGGTGCCCTTCGACGCGTGGCTGGACGAGGCGGGGCGGCTGCGCCAGGTGAGCCAGCGGTTCACCTTCAGCTCGGACGACCAGAAGGACAAGAAGATCGACAAGAAGGACGACAAGCAGGCCGGCCAGAACGACAAGCAGACCGGCGAGAACGCCAAGGGCGGCCCCGACACCCCCCGTACGACGACCGCTGCCGGCGGCCGTACGACGACCGCCGCCGCGCCCGACGTCACCGTGGTCTCTACCACTCGCTTCGACGATTTCGGCCGCGCCGTCCCCGTCACCATGCCCCGAGCTGCCGACATCTGGACGGGCAAGATCGTTTCTTCCCAGCAGGGGTAAGGGATCTTCGCGGTAACGGCCCTCACCGGAAAGGGCGTTGTCGAAATGGTCCATCCGTGCCATGCGCGGACCGGGTGCCGGTCCCTACCCTGGCTTGAGGCAGTGGCAGACAGCCAAGAGCCAGGCACTCGTGGACGAGGAGGTGGTGCGCGTATGGCGCCGTCGCCCGGAATGCTGGTCGTCCAGGACGATCCGGTGGCCCTCGCGGAGATCGAACTCTGCGGTGAGCTGATGATCGCCGCGTCCACCGCCGACGAGGAGCGGCTGAGCTTCGCCCGGATCGACGAGGTGCTGGGGGTCGCGTGCGACCGAGAGTCGATGCCCGCGCTCCTGGTGCGCGCCCCGCTCTCCGACCGCGCAACCGGCTGACACCGGGGCGCGCCGCCCGTACGCCCCCCGGAACGACCGGGAAAGCCGCTCCCGGAACCCCTGCGAACCCCTGGAATCCCCGAACCCCCTGGAACCCCCGGAAGAGCCGCCCCCGCCTACGTCCGCAGCAGCCGCGCTATGGCCGCCGTCGCCTCCGCCACCTTCTCGTCGATCTCCGGTCCGCCGCCGACCGCCGCCGCGGCCACGCAGTGCCGCAGGTGCTCCTCCAGGAGCTGGAGGGCGAAGGACTGGAGGCCCTTCGTGCTCGCCGACACCTGGGTGAGGATGTCGATGCAGTAGACGTCCTCCTCGACCATCCGCTGCAAGCCGCGGATCTGCCCCTCGATCCGGCGCAGCCGCTTGAGGTGGGACTCCTTGTCATGGCTGTATCCATGCGGCCCCTGGGGGCGCGAAGATGGGCCGGAACCCGTGTCCGCCCCCGCGTCCCGAGGTGACTGTTCCGGCGTGATCTCCGCCTCAACCCCGGCCGGTTCCCTGGCCTCCGTCGTCATCGTCAACCCCGCCCTTCCTGTCCCGTTATACCCCTGCCGGGTGAATCGTACCGAATCGACACCTTGTGCGACGCATCCCCGGTGAGGGGGACACTTCTGGATGGGCGACACTGGGTGACGCCCATTAGCCGTGGCCGGATGATGCGCCTAGCATCAACGAGACCGAATCCGATGCACACCGAGGACCTCACGTGCGCTTTCGTCTGACCCCCAGGGAGACGAGCTTCTACGACATGTTCGCCGCGTCCGCGGACAACATCGTCACCGGTTCGAAGCTCCTCATGGAACTGCTCGGGGCCGATTCGGCTACCCGGACCGAGATCGCCGAGAGAATGCGGGCGGCGGAGCACGCGGGGGACGACGCGACCCACGCGATCTTCCACCAGCTCAACTCCTCCTTCATCACCCCCTTCGACCGCGAGGACATCTACACCCTCGCCGGGTCGCTCGACGACATCATGGACTACATGGAGGAGGCCGTTGACCTGGTCGTCCTCTACAAGGTCGAGGAGCTGCCGAAGGGCGTCGAGCAGCAGGTCGAGGTGCTGGCACGGGCGGCCGAGCTGACCGCGGGAGCCATGCCGAACCTGCGCACCATGTCCAACCTCACCGAGTACTGGATCGAGGTCAACCGGCTGGAGAACCAGGCCGACCAGATCCACCGCAAGCTGCTCGCGCACCTGTTCAACGGCAAGTACGACGCCATAGAGGTGCTCAAGCTCAAGCAGATCGTGGACGTACTGGAAGAGGCCGCGGACGCTTTCGAGCACGTGGCGAACACGGTGGAGACCATCGCGGTCAAGGAGTCCTGACCTACGTGGACACCTTCGCTCTGGTCGCGACCATCGGGGTCGCGCTCTTCTTCACGTACACCAACGGGTTCCACGACTCGGCGAACGCCATCGCCACCTCGGTGTCGACCCGCGCGCTGACCCCCAAGGCCGCGCTGGCCATGGCCGCCGTGATGAACCTCGCGGGCGCGTTCCTGGGCAGCGGCGTGGCCAAGACCGTCAGCAAGGGGCTGATCGAGACCCCCACCGGCCGCAACGGCATGGGCATCCTCTTCGCCGCGCTCGCCGGTGCGATCATCTGGAATCTGGTCACCTGGTACTTCGGTCTGCCGTCGAGTTCCAGCCACGCGCTGTTCGGCGGTCTGGTCGGCGCCGCGCTGGCCGGCGGCGTCACCGTGCACTGGGCGGGCGTGGTCGACAAGGTCATCGTCCCGATGTTCGTCTCGCCCGTGGTCGGCCTGGTCGTCGGCTACCTCGTGATGCTGGCGATCCTCTGGTTCTTCCGCCGCGCCAATCCGCACAAGGCCAAGCGCGGCTTCCGTATCGCGCAGACCGTCTCGGCGGCGGCGATGGCGCTCGGCCACGGTCTCCAGGACGCGCAGAAGACGATGGGCGTGGTCGTCCTCGCCCTGGTCATCCACGACCCGAGCAACGGGTACGGCATCCCGATCTGGGTCAAGTTCGTGTGCGCCGCGATGATGTCGCTCGGTACGTACGCGGGCGGCTGGCGGATCATGCGGACGCTGGGGCGTCGCATCATCGACCTCGACCCGCCGCAGGGCTTCGCCGCCGAGACGACGTCCGCGGGCATCCTCTACGCGACCTCGTACATCTTCCAGGCGCCGGTCTCCACGACCCACGTCATCACCTCCGCGATCATGGGCGTCGGTGCGACCAAGCGGGTCAAGGCGGTGCGCTGGGGGGTGGCCAAGAACATCGTGGCCGGATGGTTCATCACGATGCCCGCCGCCGGTCTCGTGGCCGCCATCGGCTTCTACCTGGTGCGGCTGATCTTCGGCTGACCCGTCGCGCGCATCAAGGCGACGCCCCCTGACATGGGTTCGGCCCCGCTTCCCGTCACCGGGAAGCGGGGCCTGCGCCTTGCGGTGGCACCGCCATGCAGCACCGCGCGGCGGTCCTGTCACCCGAAGCGGCCCGAGATGTAGTCCTCGGTGGCCTGGACCGACGGGTTGGAGAAGATGCGCTCGGTGTCGTCGATCTCTATGAGCTTGCCGGGCTGGCCGACCGCGGCCAGGTTGAAGAACGCGGTGCGGTCGGAGACACGGGCGGCCTGCTGCATGTTGTGCGTGACGATCACGATCGTGAAGCGGGTCTTCAGCTCACCGATCAGGTCCTCGATGGCCAGGGTGGAGATCGGGTCGAGCGCCGAGCACGGCTCGTCCATCAGCAGCACCTGCGGCTCGACCGCGATGGCGCGGGCGATGCACAGCCGCTGCTGCTGGCCGCCGGACAGGCCGGAGCCGGGCTTGTTGAGCCGGTCCTTGACCTCGTTCCAGAGGTTGGCGCCCTTGAGGGACTTCTCGACGATGGTGTCCAGCTCGCCCTTCTTGCGGACACCGTTGAGCTTGAGGCCGGCCGCCACGTTGTCGTAGATCGACATGGTGGGGAACGGGTTCGGCCGCTGGAAGACCATGCCGACCGTGCGGCGTACGGTCACCGGGTCGACGCCCGTCCCGTACAGGTTCTCGTCGTCCAGCAGCACCTTGCCCTCGACGCGGCCGCCGGGGGTGACCTCGTGCATGCGGTTCAGGGTGCGCAGGAAGGTGGACTTGCCGCAGCCGGACGGGCCGATGAAGGCGGTCACGGTGCGGGGCTCCACGGTCATCGAGATGTCCTCGATGGCCTTGAAGGCGCTGTAGTACGCGGTGAGGCCGCTGACGTCGATTCGCTTGGCCATGGGGATCACTTCTCTTCTCAAGGTCGTCTGATGTCGGCCGCGTCAGCGACCTGCCACGCGGCGGAGCCGCTCATCGATGCTTCGGGGCCTTCCAGCGGGCGATGCCGCGGGCCACCAGGTTGAGGATCATCACGAAGGCGATGAGCACCAGAGCCGCGGCCCACGCGCGGTCGTAGCTCGGCTCGTTGCCGTTGCCGTACTGCTGGTAGATGAAGAACGGCAGCGACGACTGCGGGTCCTTGAAGGGGTCCGTGTTGATCAGGTTGCTGCCGAACACCAGCAGGGCGATCGGCGCGCTCTCGCCCGCGATGCGGGCGATGGCGAGCATGACGCCGGTGGTGATGCCGCCGATCGCGGTGGGGATGACGACCTTGACGATGGTGCGCCACTTCGGGACGCCCAGGGCGAGGGAGGCCTCGCGCAGCTCGTTCGGGATGAGCTTGAGCATTTCCTCGGTGGAGCGGACGACGATCGGCATCATCAGGATGGCCAGGGCCAGCGAGCCGGCGAAACCGGTCGCGGGGGCCTTGCCGATCAGCACGAACCACATCGAGAGGATGAACAGACCGGCCACGATCGACGGGATGCCGGTCATGACGTCGACGAAGAAGGTGACCCACTTCGCGAGCGCGCCCTTGCCGTACTCGACCAGGTAGATCGCGGTGAGTATGCCCAGCGGCGCGGCGATGACCGCGGCGATGCCGACCTGCTCCAGGGTGCCGATGATGGCGTGGTAGACGCCGCCGCCGGGCTGGATGGTCAGCACGTTGTTCATCGAGTGCGTCAGGAAGTTGACGTCGAGGACCTTGACGCCCTTGCTGATCGTCGTCTCGACCAGCGAGTAGAGCGGGATGACGGCCAGGATGAAGCTGGACCAGACGAGGCTGGTGGCCACCCGGTCCTTGGCCTGGCGGCGCCCCTCGACCTGCGCGGTGATGACGTACGAACCGGCGACGAAGAGGAGCAGCGCGATCAGGCCCCACTGGATCTTGCTGTCGAGCCCGAAGCCCGCGCCGATCGCTCCGGCGACGACGACGGCTCCGGCCGCGATGGCCAGCGGAGCCCACTTGGGGAGCTGACGGGAGGCCAGCGGCGGCGTGGCGGGAGCCTCCGCCGGGGCCGGCGGCTTGTCGTCCACGATCAGGTCGCTCATGCGTTGGCCCCCGAGTACTCCTTGCGGCGGGCGATGATCAGTCGGGCCGCGCCGTTGACCAGCAGGGTGATGAAGAAGAGCACCAGGCCGGAGGCGATCAGCGCGTCGCGGCCGAACTCGTCGGCCTCACCGAACTTGGCGACGATGTTCTGCGAGAAGGTGCCGCCGAGCGGGTCCAGGATGTGCGCGGACAGTTGCGGCGAGGCGGACAGCACGGTGGCCACCGCCATGGTCTCGCCGAGCGCGCGGCCCAGGCCCAGCATCGAGGCGCTGATGATGCCGGAGCGCGCGAAGGGCAGCACCGACAGGCGGATGACTTCCCAGCGGGTCGCGCCGAGCGCGAGCGCCGCCTCCTCGTGCATCTTGGGCACCTGGCGGATCACTTCGCGGCTGACGTTGGTGATGATCGGCAGGATCATGATCGCCAGCAGGATGCCGACGGTGAACAGCGACCGGGCGGCCGAGTTCGGGTCCTGCTTCTCGAAGATGACGGTCCAGCCGAAGTACTTGTCCAGCCAGAGGTTGAGGCCCTTGAGGTGCGGCACCAGGAAGAGCGCGCCCCACAGGCCGTAGATGATGCTGGGCACCGCGGCGAGCAGGTCGATCACGTAGGCGATCGGACCGCCCAGGCGGCGCGGTGCGTAGTGCGTGACGAACAGGGCGATGCCGACGGCGATCGGGACCGCGATGACCATCGCGATGACCGAGCTGACGACCGTGCCGTAGGCCAGTACGGCGATGCCGAACACCGGCGGGTTGAGGCTGGCGTTCCACTCGAAGGTGGTCAGGAAGTTGCCGTGGTCCTTGGAGATCGCGCTCACCGAGCGGACCGTCAGGAAGATGGCGATGGCCGCCATCACGACGAGGAGGAAGATGCCGGACCCGCGGGAGAGTCCCGCGAAGATCCGGTCGCCGGGCCGGGTGACGGTCTTCGTCTCCACCGGTGGCGCGGTAGGGGGAGGGGCGGTGGTGGTCATAGGGATTTCTCCGGTCTGGGTGGGGGACGTTCGGTCCCCCGGCGGCGGTGCACCGGATGTACGGCGGGCCCCGCGGTCGCCAGGACCGCGGGGCCCGCCGACTCGACTAGGACAGGGCGGTGATGGTGGAGCGGACCTTCGTGGCGATCTCGGTCGGCAGCGGGGCGTAGCCGGCCGCCGAGAGCTTCGCCTGACCGGCGTCGCTGGCGATGTAGGTCAGGAAGGACTTGGTGAGCGGCAGGGTGTCGGCCTTGTTGCCCTTGTCGCAGGCGATCTCGTACGTCACCAGGACGATCGGGTAGGCGTTGTCCGCCTTGGTGGTGTACGCGGCGCCCAGGTCCAGGGACAGGTCGGAACCGGTGCCGACGACCTTGGCGGAGGCGATACCGGCCGACGCGTTCTGCGAGGTGGCCTCGACCGGCGCGGAGGCACCGGTGTTGATCTTCACCGTCGGGATGGTGCTGGCGGTCGCGTAGGACAGCTCGAAGTAACCGATGGAGCCCTCGGTCTGCTTGACCAGCGCGGCGACACCGGCGGACTTCGCGGCGGCCTGGCCGCCCTTGCCCATCCACGCCTTCGCGTGCTCGTACGGCCAGTCGGCCGGAGCGGCGCCCTTCAGGTACTTGGTCAGGTTGTCCGTGGTGCCGGACTCGTCCTGGCGGTGCACGGTCTGGATCTTGGAGCTCGGCAGGGTGACGCCCGGGTTGAGCTTCTTGATCGCTTCGTCGTTCCAGTTGGTGATCTTCGAGTTGAAGATCTTCGCCAGGGTGGGCGCGTCCAGAACCAGGTTGCTCACACCGGAGAGGTTGTAACCGACGGCGATCGGGCCGCCGACCATCGGGATGCTGATGCCCTGGCCGTTGGTGCAGACCTTCTTCGAGGCGGTGACCTCTTCGGGCTTCAGCGGGGAGTCGGAGCCCGCGAAGGCGTCCGTGCCCTGGTTGAAGTCGACGATGCCCTCACCGGAGGACGAGGTCTTGTAGTTGATCGTCGCGCCCGAGCAGGCCTGCTGGTAGTCCTTGACCCACGACTCGATCGCGTTCTGCTGGGCACTGGAGCCGGAGGCCAGGATCTGGCCCTTCTCACAGGCGATGCCGCTCGCGTTGGCGCTGCTGTCGGACGAGCTGGCCGAGGCGCTGCCGCTGGGCGTGGACGTGGAGTCGTTGTTGTTGTCCGAACCACAGGCGCTCAGGACCAGCGCGCCGGTAATCGCGACCGCGCCGACGGTCAGGGCCCGCAGCCCGTTCTTACGCTGAAGCTTCACCTTCGTGTGTTCCTTCCAAAAGCCCGCCGGTGGACGGCGAAGCAGAGGGTTATGGGTTCTGCATCCACCCGGCGTCGCGTGATGCTCACCGGTAAGCCCGAAATTAGGCAGATGAAGTGAAGCGACCGACGGAAGGGAGTGAACGCCAGGTGAACCTCGTCTATCAGGGTGGTGCCGCTACGCGCGTTACGCGCGCCGTGGTGACGAAGTGGTATCCGGGGCTGTCGTTGTGTCACAAAGGAACACGGGCAGGTCACGGGGGTGACACGGGCCGGTTACGGCCGCCGGGCGGGCCGATCGGCACGCGGTGGTACGCCGGTTCACCGGCCGTCCACCCGCTCGGGCGTCCGCTCGTGCCCCCGCTCGGGCCCCGCGAGCCGGTACGGGCGGCCCGGTGAGCCCGCTGTGGGACCGCTCCGCCGACCGCCGTCAGCCCGCCAGCGCGTGCAGCAGCGCGTCCACGAGGGGCCGGTCGCGGTCGTGGGTGAGCCTGCGGCGGGCAGCGGAGGGCGGCAGCCAGATCATCCGGTCCACCTCGTCGTTGGGGACGAAGGAGCCCTCCCACGCCTCGGCCGCCCAGTAGCGGACCTCCTTGGGGCGGCCGTCCACCAGATAGCGCGACGTCGGCAGCGGGGCGCCGAGTGAGCAGCCCAGGCCGGTCTCCTCACGGGTCTCGCGCAGCGCGGCGGCAGGGAACTCCTCGCCGCGCTTCAGCTTGCCCTTCGGCAGGCTCCAGTCGTCGTAACGCGGCCGGTGCACCAGCGCCAGTTCGATCCCGCCGTGGTACGGCGAGACGCGCCACAGCACGACGCCCGCCGCCCGTACGGTCGTTCCGCTCTTGTCGCCCGCGCGTTTCATTCCGTGCGCGCCCCCGGTACGGAATTCGGCCCAGGGCCCGGTACGGGTCCCGGTGCGGACCCCGGCGCGGCACTCGCTACGGGACCGGGCGGACCGGGCCGAGAGGCGCCAGAGCCCGGCTGCCACAGCCGCGAGAAGGCGAAACGCGCGGCTTCCACCTCGTGCCGCTGGTCGGCGTGGAGCACGCCCAGCGCGTACGCGGTCGCCGGAGCTATGCGCGGGGTGCGGGCCGCCGCCGCGACGGCCGCCGCGCACTCGGCCGCCTCGCGGTGCCTGGCCAGCAGCACGGCCGCCTCGGCCAGCCGCTGCGCCGCCGCCTCGCCGTCCGGGTCGATGCCCCGGCAGACCTCGGCCGCGTAACGGCTCAGCCGCAGCAGCACCCGCACCTGGTGCCAGGGGGAGTCCTGGAGGTCGGCCGTCAGCTCGGTGCCGAGCGCCGCCTGGACGGCCTCCGCGTTGTACGGATGCGCCGCGCGCAGCAGCGGCAGCGCGCCCGCCGCGTCGGCCAGCCGCCGGTCGGCCTGCGCGGCGAGCGGCGGCAGTACGGTCGCGGCCGGTCCCTCGGCCGCCGCGGTCAGCGGCACCTCGGAGGCCAGGACGGCGATGTTGTCCGCGAGCGCGTGGAAACGCGAGGAGCCCATCGCCTGGAGCGTCGCCGAGTGCGCCCGGGTACGGGCCAGGGTGAGCTGCCGCTCCAGGAGCGCCCCGGCGCGCGCGGCGCCCAGCGCCAGCGGACCGCTCCCGGCCGGGGGCGGCGGGACCGCGGGCGCGGGCGGCCCCGGGACGTCGCCGGTGTCCGCGGGGGCCTTGCCGCCGGCGTCCGGGTCCGGGTCCGCGGCGGCCGACAGCCGCCGCAGCGCCTCCAGCAGCCGCGCCAGCCGGGCGGTGTACTGCGGCTCGCGGGCCAAGGTGGTGGCCAGCCAGCCCAGTTCGGCGCGGAGCGACTCGGCCCACACCGGGTCGGTCAGCGGCGCGTAGATGTGCAGGACCCCGCCGATCCGCCGGGCGCTGGCCCGCAGCAGTTCGTCGGCGTCGCCCTCGTGCTCGCCCCGCAGGCCCAGGGCCCGCAGGAAGGCGGTGGCCTGGTCGTGCAGATAGCGCGCGAGGGTGCCGCCCGCCGTACCGCCGGGCGGGCCCGCGGGCGCCGGGCCCGCGTCGGCCGTGGGCGCCGCGGCCGTCCGCGACTGCGGCGTACGCGCTTGCGCCGTACGTGTCCCCGTCGTGCCGCCCGGTGCGGGGGCGGCGGCCGGTGGGCCCGGGTCGCCGCTCCCCGCGGGGGTCAGCGGGGGGCTGTCAGGTAGCTGCTGCTGGGCCACGCCGGCGCCTCCGGGCGTCGATGAGCATCTCCTGGACATTGCGCAGCGGCTTCCCGTCCGGGTCGGTGCTGTGCCGGGTCCAATTACCGTCCGCCGCCAGGTGCCAGGAGGAGGTCGTGTCCGACATCCCGTCCTCCAGCAGGCGGTTGAGGGTGGCGCGGTGGGTCGGGTCGGCGACCCTGACCAGCGCCTCGATGCGGCGGTCGAGGTTACGGTGCATCATGTCGGCGCTGCCGAACCAGACTTCGGTCTCGCCGCCGTTGCCGAACGCGAACACCCGCGAGTGTTCGAGGAAGCGTCCGAGCACGCTGCGGACCTTGATGTTCTCGGACAGACCGGCGACACCCGGCCGTACCGCGCAGATCCCGCGCACCCAGATGTCCACCGGGACCCCGGCCTGCGAGGCGCGGTAGAGCGCGTCGATGATCTGCTCGTCGACGATCGAGTTCACCTTCAGCCGGACATACGCCGGACGCCCGGCGCGCTGGTGCGCGATCTCCTCCATGATCCGGGAGATCAGGCCGTCGCGCAGACTGCGCGGCGCGACCAGCAGCCGGTTGTAGACCTCGCGGCGCGAGTAGCCGGACAGCCGGTTGAACAGGTGCGACAGATCCGCGCCCACCTGCGGGTCGGCCGTCAGCAGACCGAGGTCCTCGTACAGCCGGGCCGTCTTCGGGTGGTAGTTGCCGGTGCCGACGTGGCTGTAGCGGCGCAGGGTGTCGTCCTCCTGGCGGACCACCAGCGACAGCTTGCAGTGCGTCTTGAGGCCGACCAGGCCGTACACGACATGGCAGCCCGCCTCCTCCAGCTTGCGCGCCCACTTGATGTTGGCCTGCTCGTCGAAGCGCGCCTTCAGCTCGACCAGCACCAGCACCTGCTTGCCCGCCTCGGCCGCGTCGATCAGCGCGTCCACGATCGGCGAGTCGCCCGACGTCCGGTACAGCGTCTGCTTGATCGCCAGGACGTCGGGGTCGGCGGCGGCCTGGTCGAGGAACGCCTGCACGGAGGTGGAGAAGGAGTCGTACGGGTGGTGCAGCAGCACGTCCCGGCGGCGCAGCGCCGCGAAGATGTCGGGCGCCGACGCGGACTCGACCTCCGCCAGGTCGCGGTGGGTGCCCGCCACGAACTTCTGGTACTTCAGCTCGGGGCGGTCCAGGCCCGCGATGGCGAACAGCCCGGTCAGGTCCAGCGGACCCGGCAGCGGATACACCTCGTTGTGCTTCATCTTCAGCTCGTGTACCAGCAGGTCGAGCACGCGCGGGGCGATGGACTCCTCGACCTCCAGGCGGACCGGCGGGCCGAAGCGGCGGCGCATGAGTTCCTTCTCCAGCGCCTGGAGCAGATTCTCGCCGTCGTCCTCCTCCACTTCCAGGTCCTCGTTGCGCGTGACCCGGAACATGTGGTGGTCGAGCACCTCCATGCCGGGGAACAGCTCCTCCAGGTGCGCGGCGATCACGTCCTCCAGCGGCACGTACCGCTGCGGGCCCGCCTCCAGGAAGCGCGACAGGATCGGCGGCACCTTCACCCGCGCGAAGTGCTCGTTGCCCGAGACCGGATTCCGTACCACCACCGCCAGATTCAGCGACAGACCCGAGATGTACGGGAACGGGTGCGCCGGGTCGACGGCCAGCGGGGTCAGCACCGGGAAGATCTGCTGCCGGAACAGCGTGAACAGCCGCGCCTGCTCCTTCTCGGTCAGCTCGTGCCAGCGGATGACGTGGATGCCCTCGTCCGCGAGCTGCGGCGCCACGTCGTTCTGGAAGCAGGCCGCGTGCCTGGCCATCAGCTCCCGCGACCTGGTCAGGATCAGGTCCAGCACCTCGCGCGGCTGGGCGCCGGACGCCGAGCGGGTCGCGACACCGGTCGCGATACGCCGCTTCAGGCCCGCGACCCTGACCATGAAGAACTCGTCCAGGTTGCTGGCGAATATCGCCAGGAAGTTAGCCCGTTCGAGGAGCGGGGTCGCCGGGTCCTCGGCCAGCTCGAGCACCCGCTCGTTGAACGCCAGCCAGCTGCGTTCGCGGTCCAGGAAGCGGCCCTGCGGCAATTCCTCACCGAATTCCTCGCTCGCCTCGCCCAGGCTCGACGATCCCGGGTCCGGATTCGGTACGACGCGGGGGCGGAACGTCCCGGACGCCAACGACTGCTGGGGCTGGGCGGGAAAACTGGGGTGATTCGTCTGGGCCATGGGATGCGAGCCCTCCTCCTGGTCCGGCACGGGGCGGCCTGCGGCCGGCTCGGGGCGACCGTGGGCCGTCGGTCCATTGTCCCGTGTACCCGAGGGTTTCGGCAGGTCGGGCGGGGGAGGGGGTGCGGGGGCAGCGGGCTGCATCCTGCGATGCTCGCAAGCGAGGTTGAATCGCCGGTAACGAGAGCGTTGCCGTCAGGCAAGCGGGACGCTTCCAGCGGGGGTGCCTTCGAATCTCGGCTCGCGCCCCGTCCGAACCCTCCGGTCCGCCCCCTCCACCTCCACCTCGCGCAGGTGAGCCCCTTTCCACGGGCGCGGCCCCGCGGGTCCCCTGCCGGGGGGGTGGGCCGATCTTCCCAGGGGCCGCCCCTGGACGGTCCTTCTGCCGGGCGCCGATCTTTTCAGGGGCGCGCCCTGGGGCGGTTCTTCTGCCGAGGCGGCACGCCGTGTAGTTAGGGGCGCGGGGAACTGCGCGCTCAGCCCGCGCGGTGGCGCGGGTGAGGAACCGGCCCCAGCGGGGCAGATGCGGTTGTTTTCGGGCTGACAGCCCGGTGGGGGCTGGTCGCGCAGTTCCCCGCGCCCCTAAAAAAACAGGCCGTGCGCGGGGTGGAGGCACTGGGGGCGCGCCCCCCGGAAGGGCAGGCCCCGCGGGGGGGGGGGGGGGGGGGTGGGGTTTGGTTGGGTCACCGGGGCGCACCCCCCGGGTGGTGAAAAAAAGAAGGTTC
>NZ_JBVHMF010000013.1:39519-222563 GCF_055558595.1 Streptomyces sp. NPDC025721
GCTGGTTCTGCGGCCCACCCCCCCCCCCCCAAAAAAAAAAGGTCGTGGATGGGGGGGAGGGCCCTGGGGCCCGCCCCCCCGAGGGGAAGGCCCGGGGGGGGGGGGGGGGGGGGCTTAGGTTTCGGTGCGGTACATGAGGTCGACCTCGTGGGTGGTGAAGCCGAGGCGTTCGTAGACGGAGAGGGCGGCGGGGTTGTCGGCGTCGACGTAGAGCAGGGCGGCGGGAAGGCGGCGGTCACGGGCGAGGTGGCGGAGCCCGACGGCGGTGAGGGCGCGGCCGAGGCCGGAACCCTGCTCGGCGGGGAGGACGCCGACGACGTAGACCTCGCCCAGCCCTTCGGGGTGGACTTTGGTCCAGTGGAAGCCGACGAGGTCGTCGCCGCGGAAGGCGAGGAAGAAGCCGGCGGGGTCGAACCAGGGCTCGGCGAGGCGGTCGGAGAGGTCGCGCTGGGTGAGGGAGCCCTGCTCGGGGTGGTGGGCGAAGGCGGCGGCGTTGACGGCGAGCCACGCGGCGTCGTCGCGCCCGGGGACGAAGGTGCGGACGGTGATGCCGTCGGGCAGCCGCGGCTCGGGGAGGTCGGCGGCGTCCGGGGTCAGGGGCCGCCGCATCTGCCGCAGCTCGCGGAAGAGCTTGAGGCCGAGCTGGACGGCGAGGTGCCGGGCGGCGGGGTGCCCGCCGTGGGCCCAGACGCGTACGCGCCTGCCGGTGGCGTCCAGAAGGGCCGCGGCCAGGGTGCGGCCGTGGCCGCGGGAGCGCCGCGCGGGGTGGACGACGAGTTCGGCGGAGGGCGCCTCGACCGGGTCCGAGCCGTCGATCTGCGCGTATCCGGTGAGGTCGGCCCCGGCCCCGTCGGCCCCCCCGGCCCCGTCCTGTCCAGGCGTCCACAGCAGCAGGTGCCGTACGCCCTCGCGCGCGCCGCCGCGCACATGGAGCCGTCCGCTCTCGGAGACGGCGGGCTGCCCGTCCGCGGCGGTCGCCGCCTCGATCAGGCCGAGCACCGCTTCGGCGGTGTCAGCGGGCAGTTCTGTCAGGGCCTCGATCCGCGCGTCGGTCATGCGGAGATCGTACGGCGGGTGCCCCCGGCATCGGTGGCGGCGGGTGCCCGCGGAGCCGAAAGCGTCGGTCAGGCCGAGACCGTACGGCGGGCGCCCTCGGCGTCGGCGGGGGCGGCGCGGCGGGGGATCGGGATGAGGACGGCGGAGACGCAGGTCGTGGCGGCGGCGAGGGCGAAGCCGGGCCAGTAGGCGGTGGCCGAGATGACGGCGGCCATGACCGGCGGGACGACGGCGGCGGTCAGATTCTGGCCGGTGTTGTGGACCCCGAGGGCGCGACCCGACCAGGCGGGGCCCGCGTGCTCGGCGGTGGAGGTGAAGGACAGGCCGTTGGTGCTTGAGGTGATCGCGATGGCGGCGACCAGCAGCACGGGGGTCAGCGGGGAGGGGAAGGCGGTGCTCACGGCGGTGGCGGCCACCACGGCGGTGGTCAGGACGGCGAGCTGCCGCATCGGCCGCAGCCGGTCGCCGACCCGGTCCGACCAGCGGCCGACCAGGATGCGGGACACCGCGCCCAGACCTTGGGCGACGGCGATGAGCTGCCCGGCGTGCACCGGCGACCAGCCGCGTACGTCGACCAGCAGCACCAGCGCGAAGGCCCCCGCGGTGAACTGCGGGATCACCAGCAGCGCGGCCGACCCGTGGATGCGGGGCAGCAGCCGCGAGCCGCGGTACGGGTTCGGCGCGGGTCCTGCCGCGGCGGCCTCGGCGCGCGCCGGGTCGGCGGCGAAGACCGCGATCAGCACGGCGATGACGGCGCAGATCGCGGCGAGGAAGCCGAAGGCGCCGCGCAGCCCGTGCGCGGCGGCCAGCGGCGGCATGGCGAGGGCGGCCACGCCCATGCCGAGCGGGGTGGAGGTCTGCCGGATGCCCATGGCCAGCCCGCGCTCCTCGGCGGAGAACCAGCCCATCACCAGGCGTCCGCTGGCCGAGTAGACCGAGGCGCCGGACGCGCCCGCCAGCACCAGCAGCGCGCCGAGCGCGACCATGCCGTGCGCGGCCCAGGCGGCCCCGCCGAGAGCGCCGGCCGCGATGCCGAGGCCGAGCGCGATCACCACCCGCTCGCCCCACCGGTCGGCCGCCGCGCCCCACAGATAGAGCGCGAGCACCAGACCCGCGGTCGGGCACGCCACCAGGAAACCGACCCGCGTGAGGCTCAGCCCCTGCTGGCCGCGCAGCTCGTCGGCCAGATACGGGACCCCGTACACGAAGGCGCAGGCCGCGGTCTGCGCGGCCGTTCCCAGCGCCAGCATGATCCAACGACGCACGTCGGAAGCACCTCCTCGGTGAGTGGGTGGTGCATCCAACTATGGCGGCTGCTCCGCAGTTTGAGACAGTTCGTTTCGCATCGTGAGACCCGGTGCGGCGACATCGCGCCACCGGACCTCACCCGGACGATCCCGGCCCACCGGGCGGTAACCGGGTCTTAACCCCCGCCCCCCTGCCGCGCTACGCGCGTTGACTCTATGCTGCCCTCCGCGTGACCCGTATTTGACCAGTTGTTGACTTCATCTGACGGCGGCTGACCCCAGCCGACGCCAGTCCTTGATCCGAGGGGATCCATGTCTCTGACGCGCAGAATCTCCGTCGCGGCCGTCGGGCTCGTGGCCGTCGGCGCGCTTGTCGCGGCCGGGCCCGCCCAGCACGGTGGCGGCCACGACCGGCCCGGCCACCCCGGAAAGCCGGGCCACGGGCAGTCCGGCAACACGGTCGACCTCCAGTTGCTGACGATCAACGACTTCCACGGCAATCTGGAGCCCCCGGCCGGCTCCTCCGGCCGCGTCACCGAGCAGCAGGCCGACGGCACCGTCAAGACCATCGACGCCGGTGGCGTCGAGTACCTGGCGACCAGCCTGCGCAACGCCCGCAAGGGCCACGACCGTTCGCTGACCGTCGCCGCGGGCGACCTGGTCGGCGCGAGCCCGCTGCTGTCCGGCCTCTTCCACGACGAGCCCACCGTCGAGGCGATGAACAAGATCGGCCTCGACGTCACCGGCGTCGGCAACCACGAGTTCGACGAGGGCAAGGACGAACTGCTCCGTCTCCAGAACGGCGGCTGCCACCCGGTCGAGGGCTGCTACGAGAAGGGCAAGAAGTTCAAGGGCGCCGACTACCCGATCCTGTCGGCGAACGTCGTCAACGAGAAGACCGGCCGCCCGCTGCTCGCCCCGTACACGATCAAGAACGTCAAGGGCGTCCGCGTCGGCTTCATCGGCGTCACGCTCAAGGGCACCCCGAACATCGTCACCGCGTCCGGTGTGAAGGGCCTGAAGTTCCTCGACGAGGCCGAGACGGTCAACAAGTACACGGCCGAACTGCGCAAGCGGGGCGTCAAGTCGGTCGTCGCGCTGATCCACGAGGGCGGCTTCCCGGTCTCCGGCAGCTACAACTACGACTGCGACAGCGGCGGTCCCGGCACCGGCATCTCCGGCCCGATCGTGGACATCGCGAAGAAGATCTCGCCGGACGTCGACGCGCTGGTCACCGGCCACACCCACAACGCGTACGTCTGCACCATCCCCGACCCCGCGGGCAAGCCCCGGCTGGTCACCAGCGCCTCGTCCTTCGGGCGGCTCTACACCGAGCTGGACATGAAGGTCGACAAGCGCACCGGCGACATCGTGCGCACCTCGGTCAAGGGCAGCAACCACGTCGTGGACCGCGTCCAGCCCAAGGCCGCCGACATGACCTCGCTGATCACCCGCTGGAACGCGCTGGCCGCCCCGATCGCCAACCGCACCGTCGGCTGGATCAGCGGCGACATCGCCCGCACCGGCACCAACGAGACGCCGCTGGGCGACCTCATCGCCGACGCGCAGCTCGAATACGCCAAGACCCTCGACCCGACCACGCAGATCGCGTTCATGAACCCCGGCGGCATCCGCACCGACCTGGTCTACGCGGCCTCCGGCAACGAGGGCGACGGCGTCGTCACCTACGCCGAGGGCTTCGCCGTACAGCCGTTCAGCAACACCGTGAACCTGGAGACGCTGACCGGCGCGCAGCTCGTGACCGCGCTCCAGCAGCAGGTCAGCGGGCCGAACGAGGCGGCGACGAAGATCCTCCAGATCTCGGCCGGGCTCACCTACACGCTCGACCTGACCAAGTCCGGCGCGGCGCGCGTCGTCGCGGACTCCGTCAAGCTCAACGGCGCCCCGATCGACCCCGCCGCCAACTACCGCGTCGCGATGAACAACTTCCTGACCGGCGGCGGCGACGGCTTCCCCGTCCTCGCCCAGGGCACGTCCCTGCTGATCGGCGGCGACGACCTGGCCGCCTTCGCCACCTACCTGACCGCCCACTCCACGGCCGCGGCGCCCCTCGCCCCGCCCGCCGCCGACCGGGTCACCGTCATCAAGTAGGGCTCAGAGCACGGTCATTCGTCGAAACCGGCGAATACGGTGGAGCCGCCGGACGACACGGCGGGCCCCTCGGGCGGCGCGGTCGGCGCTCCCGGCAGCCGGAGGGCGGCGAGCGTGCCGCCCCCCGGCGCCCGGGTCAGCGCGACCTCGCCGCCCGACTGCTGCACCGTGCGCGCCACGATCGACAGCCCGAGCCCGCTGCCCGGCAGCGACCGCGCCGACGGCGACCGCCAGAACCGCTCGAAGACATGCGGCAGTTCGTCCTCCGGGATGCCCGGCCCGTGATCGCGTACGGTGAGCTGCCCGTCGGCCAGCCGCACCTCGATCCCGCCGCCGGGCGGGCTGAACTTCACCGCGTTGTCCAGCAGATTGACGATCGCCCGCTCCAACGCGGCGGGCTCCGCCCGCACATACCAGGGCGCCAGCTCCGCGCTGATCTTCAGGTCGGGCCCGCGCAGCCGCGCACGCTCCAGCGCCGTCTCCGCGCTCTCGTGCAGCGCCACCACCTCAAGGGTCGGTACGGCGTCCGGCCGGGACAGCTCCTGCAAGTCGCCGATCAGCGAGGCCAGTTCGGTCATCTGCGCCTTCACCGACGCCATCAGCGCCTTGCGGTCCTCCGGCGGGATCGCCCGGCCGGTGGCCTCACTGCGCTCCAACAGCTCGATGTTGGTCCGCAACGACGTGAGCGGCGTGCGCAGTTCGTGCCCCGCGTCCGCGATGAGCTGCTGCTGCCGGTCGCGCGACGACGCCAGCGCGGCCGTCATCGCGTTGAACGACGCGCTCAGCCGGGCGATCTCGTCCTCACCCTCCACCGGGATGTTGACGTTCAGATCCTCGGTGCGGGCGATGTGCTCCACCGTCTCCGTCAGCCGGTCCACCGGCCGCAGCCCCGTCCGCGCGATCCACAGCCCCGCGCTCGCCGCGCCGACCACGCCGATCCCGGCGACGGCCAGCAGGACCCAGGCCAGGGTGGTCAGCGGGCGGTCGACATCGCTCAGTGGCCGGGCCACGGAAATCGCCGCCGGCTGGAGATTGATCCGTGCCTGTGAGGTGTAGACGCGCAGCTTCTGGCCGTTGGGCGCGGTCACCGTGTGGAGGGCGTCGCGTCGCTGGCCGTCCGCGACCGCGTGGTCGGCGGGGCCGACGGGGATGGTCGTACGGCCCTGCACCCAGCAGGGCGTGCCGTCGGAGAGCACCACCTGGGCCAGGGTGTTGGTGGTGATGAAGCCGACGGAGCCGCCGTTGGCGCCCTGCGTGCTGTTCATCGCCGGAACGCTCGACTGGCAGCCCTGGGTGTTGAGCGTGCGCGAGATCTGCTGCACCGGCACGATGTCCGGCTGGCGCAGCGACTTGTCCAGCTCGCTCATGAGCTGGTCGCGCACCAGCAGCCAGCAGACCAGCGACACCACCGCCACCGCCACGGCCACCGCCGCCGCGGTGAGGATGGTGAGCCGGGACCTCAGGGGGAGCCGCTTCACGCGTGGCCGCCGTCCGGGGCGCGCAGGACGTACCCCACTCCTCGTACCGTGTGGACGAGCCGTCGCATGCCGCCCGCCTCGGTCTTGCGCCGCAGGTACATGACGTAGACGTCGAGGGAGTTGGACGAGGGCTCGAAGTCGAAGCCCCAGACGGACTTGAGGATCTGCTCGCGGGTGAGGACCTGGCGCGGGTGGGTGAGGAAGAGCTCCAGCAGGGTGTACTCGGTCCGGGTCAGCTCGACCGGGCGCCCGTCCCTGGTGACCTCGCGGGTGGTGGTGTCCATCCGCAGATCGGCGAAGGTGAGCGCGTGGCCGCCACCGTCGCCTTCGTGGCCGACGGTGGCGTAGGAACTGCGCCGCAGCAGGGCTCTGAGCCGGGCCAGCAGCTCGTCCAGCTCGAAGGGCTTGACGAGGTAGTCGTCGGCGCCCGCGTCGAGGCCGGTGACGCGGTCGCCGACGGTGTCCCGCGCGGTGAGCATGAGGATCGGGGTGGTCACTCCGGTGGCGCGCAGGCGGCGCGCCGTGGTGAGGCCGTCCATGCGCGGCATGAGGACGTCGAGCACGATCGCGTCGGGGCGGTACGCCTCCGCCTGGTCGAGGGCGGCGAGCCCGTCCGCGGCCAGGGCGGTGTCGTACCCCTCGAAGGCGAGGCTGCGGCGCAGGGCCTCCCGTACGGCGGGCTCGTCGTCCACGATCAGGATGCGGGCGGGGGCCTCGCCGCTGTCGCCGGGGCTCATGGTGTCGGGTACCTCACTGATGGACATCGGAATGGTGCCGGAACTCTCTCAGCGTCGCACGGCGCGCGTCCCGCGTCGTGCGGTCCCGCGGTGCGCGCGGCTCACGGGTTTCGCGGAGGCGGAGACCTCGGCGGGGCGCGGGGCCGACTCCCGCCGGACGGCCCGGTCCGCCGCCGCGTCGCGGGCCGCGCTGGCGGCGATGTGGGCGAGCGGCAGGTCGAGATCGGCGGGCCCGGTGGCGACGGCCGCGTTGTGCGGACTCCAGGAGACGGCGGCACTGAGGGCGCGGCGCAGCCGGTTGGCGCTGACGGTGAGGGTGCTGCTGCTCATGGCGTTCTCCCAGGGTGGTTCGGGGTGGTGCCGTTCTTTCCGGAGGGGCGGGGGGGACGGACGGTTGGGTAGGCGGAGGGTCGGTGAGGCGGAGGGTCGGTGAGGCGGAGGGGCGAGGGCGGCCCCTCAGCTGTTCCGCGTGCCCGCGGTCCCGTCGGCTCAGAAGCCGCCGAAGCCGCCGCCGCTGTTACCGCCGGTGCTGCTCCCGTTGCCGTTGCCGTTGCCGTTCCCGCTGCTGCTGCCGTTGTTGTCGGTCGTGCCGCTGCCGCTGCCGCTGGTGCCGCCCGCGCGCAGGCTCGCGAGGTCGGACTTCACGGTGTTGATCGGGATCGCGAAGCCGAGGCCGACGCTGCCGGAGCTGCTGCCCGAGGAGGAGGCGTCGGAGTACATCGCGGAGTTGATGCCGATGATCTGGCCGCTCATGTTGATCAGGGCGCCGCCGGAGTTGCCCGGGTTGAGCGAGGCGTCGGTCTGGATCGCCTTGTACGTGGTGGTGGAGTTGCCGGTGTCGCCGTTGTACTGGTTGCCGCCGAAGGAGAACGGCCACTGGCCGTTGCCCTGGCCGCCCTGGCCTTGGCCCTGGTTCTCGTCGGTGGACACGGTCACGTCGCGGTTGAGCGAGGACACGATGCCGCTGGTGACGGTGCCGGTCAGGCCCTCGGGGGAGCCGATGGCCACCACCGAGTCGCCGACGGCGATGTTCGAGGAGTCGCCGAGCGTGGCCGCGGGCAGTCCGCTGGCACCCTGCACCTTGATCAGCGCGAGGTCCTTGGCGGAGTCGGTGCCGACCACCGTCGCGGTGGCCGTCTTGCCGTTGCTGTACGTCACGGACACCGAGGTCGATCCGGCGACCACGTGGTTGTTGGTGATGATCTCGCCGCCGCTGGTGATGATGACACCGGCGCCGGTGGACTTGCCCGCGCCGGACGTCGCGTTGATCTCGACGACGCTGGGGCTGACCGCCTTGGCCACGCTGCTGACGCTGCCGTTCACGACGCTCGCGTTGACCGCCGAACTGGCCGTCGTCGTCGTTCCGTTGTCGTGCGTCGCGTTGCCGATCAGGGCTCCCGCGCCGCCGCCGATCACACCGGCCGCGAGCGCGACGGCGGCGAACAGCGCGACGGGCTTGCGGGCCTTGCGGCGGGGAGCGGGCGACGCCCCGGCGACGGCGGGCGTGGCGGGGTCGTACGGGGGCGGCGGCGGGAAGCCGGTCGCGGAGGGGGCGTCGTAGTCGGGGGCCTGGCGGTACTGCGGGGCCTCCGGCTCGGAGACCTGGGGGGCCTCATTGCCGAAGTAGAGCGGAAGCTGCGGTTCGTCCGGGTTCTGGTGTTCGCCGCCGGTGCGGCTGCTCTCGGTCATGACAATGACTCTGTGCCCGGAAGATGAGAGCTTCCTGAGCACTCGCTGAGAAGCCCGGCAGAAGTGGGTATGCCCCATATAAACAAGATCGGGAACGCCCGGTCCCGACCGCCCGCGACCGCCCGTACACCGCGGCCCGCCCGCGACCGCCCGTACACCGCCGCCCGTGCACCGCCGCGCGTACGGCTACGCGCGGCGGCCGTGCGCCCCGGCTCCCGCGGCTACCCGTGGCAGCCGCACGACCCCCGCACCACGAGCCGGGAGGGGAACTGCCGCAGCCGCTCGCGCCGGGCGCCCGGCACCCGCAGCGAGTCGTCGAGCACCGCGTCCACCGCCGCCCTGGCCATCGCCTGCCGGTCGGAGGCGACCGTGGTCAGCGGCGGATCGGCGAGCGCGGCCTCCTTCACGTCGTCGAACCCGGCGACCGCGAGCTGTTCCGGCACGTCGATCCGCAGCTCACGCGCGGCGCGCAGCACGCCGATCGCCTGGTCGTCGGTGGCGCAGAAGATGGCTGGCGGCCGGTCGGGCCCGGCCAGCAGGCCCAGCGCGACCTCGTAGGCGTCGTACCGGTTGTACGGGGCCTGGAAAAGGCGGCCCTCCGTGGACCGCCCCGCCTCCTGCATGGCCCGCTGCCAGCCGACCACGTGGTCGGTGACGGGGTCGCCGATCACCGGCGTCTTCTCCATGCCGCCGAGGCAGGCCACGTACGCGTGGCCGTGCTCCAGCAGGTGGCGGGTGGCGAGCTGCGCGCCGCCGATGTCGTCGGTGACCACGGCGATGTCGTCGATCGCCTCGGGCCGCTCGTGCAGCAGCACCACACGCGCGTCCCAGGCGTCGATCTCGGTCGCCGCGTTCTCGCTGGGGCCCTGGCTGATCAGGATCAGCCCGGAGACCCGCATGCCGAGGAAGGCCCGCAGGTAGTGCACCTCGCGTTCGTCGAGGTAGTCGGAGTTCCCGACCAGCACCATCTTCCCGCGGTCCGACGCGGCCTGTTCCACCGCGTGCGCCATCTCCGCGAAGAACGGCTGGCGCGCGTCGGGCACGATCAGGCCGATGAGGTCGGTACGGCGGCTCGCCATCGCCTGGGCCACACGGTCCGGGCGGTAGCCGAGCTGCTTGATGGCCGCGAGCACGCGCTCGCGGGTGGCCGGGGCTACCGGCCGGGGTCCGTTGTTGATGACGTAGCTGACGACCGCGGTGGACGTCCCCGCCAGCCTTGCCACGTCGTCACGCGTCACCTTGGGCACGTCGCGCAGTCTACGCGTGTCTATCCAGTCGTCACATGGCTCGTCATACGGTCTGTTCGGCGGATTTCAGCCGCTCGACGGGGACGTCCGCGGGCTCGTCGGAACGCTGCGGCCCGCGGCCCTGCGCGGCCTCGCTCCTGGCGGCCTCCTCGGCGGCCCGCTCGACTTTCTCCGGGGTCACGAAGCGGTAGCCGACATTGCGGACGGTGCCGATCAGCGACTCGTGCTCCACGCCGAGCTTGGCGCGCAGCCGCCGTACGTGCACGTCCACCGTGCGGGTGCCGCCGAAGTAGTCGTAGCCCCACACCTCCTGGAGGAGCTGGGCGCGGGTGAAGACCCGGCCCGGGTGCTGCGCCAGGTACTTCAGCAGCTCGAACTCCTTGAAGGTCAGGTCCAGAACCCGGCCCTTGAGCTTCGCGCTGTACGTGGCCTCGTCGACCGACAGGTCGCCGTTGCGGATCTCCATCGGGCTGTCGTCCGTGGTGATCTGCTGACGGCCCATGGCCAGCCGCAGCCGGGCCTCCACCTCGGCGGGACCCGCGGTGTCCAGCAGCACGTCGTCGATCCCCCAGTCCGCGGTCACCGCGGCGAGTCCGCCCTCGGTGACGACCAGCATCAGCGGGCAGCCGGGCCCGGTCGAGCGCAGGAGCTGACACAGGCTGCGCACCTGCGGCAGATCGCGGCGGCCGTCGATCAGGATCACGTCCGCGCCCGGGGTGTCCACCAGGGCCGGGCCCTCGGCGGGCGCCACGCGGACGCTGTGCAGCAGCAGCCCGAGCGCGGGCAGCACTTCGGTGGAGGGCTGGAGGGCATTGGTCAGAAGCAGGAGAGAACTCACCGGCAGCTCCCGTCGGTCGTCCGGACGTTTCGTCGGTGTGCTCGTGGCTGTGCGCGGTTTCCGCACGCGGTGCGCTTGCTCATTTCCGAACCCTCCTCGGTCCCTGCGAGGACGTACCTCGTGCCGGAAAGCACGAAAGGACCCGGGGGCGACATTGCCCAGGTCCTCTTGCACGGAAGAATAGCCCACATGGACAGCCCTGCCGAGACCGATGACCAGCGTTTCCGTGTAGCACCGATCACTTCCGGCGACGGTAATGCCGCTGGGCGGAGAACGCTCCTGACGGCCGACGGCGTACGGATCGAGGCGGAACACCGGCCCGCGGACACGGAATCGGCGGTCGATACGGCGGACCGGACAGGTGATGTCCGGCGCGTCGAAACGACCCGTGAATCGGCCGCCGATTCGAGGGGTGAATCGGCGGCCGAAGTGCGCGAATCGATGGCCGAAGAGCGCGAATTGGCGATCGTCGTGGCCCATGGATTCACCGGTGCGCTGGAGCGGCCCGCGGTGCGCAGGGCGGCCCGTGTCCTCGGCGGTTCGGCCGGTGTCGTGACCTTCTCCTTCCGCGGTCACGGGCGGTCCGGCGGCCTGTCCACGGTCGGCGATCTCGAAGTGCTCGACCTCGACGCGGCCGTCTCCTGGGCCCGCCGCCTCGGCTACCGGCGGGTGGCCACCGTCGGCTTCTCCATGGGCGGCTCCGTGGTCCTGCGGCACGCGGCGGGACAGACGGTGCACGCGGCGGTGTGCTCGGCGGCGGGGCCTCATGACGTACGCGGCAACGACGCAGGCGGGGACGGCGTACGTGGCGACGTACGACGGAACGCGCGGGTGGACGGGCGGGGGGTCGTGCGCCCGGCGCGTGACGGGCGCACGACGGCGCATTCACCGGCGCGTGTGGACGCGGTCGTCTCCGTCAGCTCGCCCGCCCGCTGGTACTACCGCGGCACCGCGCCCATGCGCCGCGTGCACTGGGCGATCACCCGCCCGGCGGGCCGCCTGGTCTCGCGGCTCGGCCTGAAGACCCGCATCCGCGCGGCGGACTGGGACCCGGTGCCGCTCTCCCCGGTCGAGGCCGTCCCGCTGATCGACCCGGACATCCCGCTGCTCATCGTGCACGGCGACCGGGACGGATACTTCCCGCTGGACCACCCGCTCTCGCTGGCCGACGCGGCCGGGCGGGACCGGGCGGAGCTGTGGATCGAACCCGGTTTCGGCCACGCGGAGAACGCCGCGGACGACGCGCTGCTGCGCCGGATCGGCGACTGGCTGACGGGCCGCGTTCCCGCGAGGTGACGTGGACGGGCCATGATGGACGCCGCACCACACGTCAGACACGCACGGCGAGTGACACGCACGGCAAGTGACACGTACGGCGAGCACAGGACAGAACGAAGGACGGAGCCGCGATGGCCGCACCCGACACGGCCGCGCGCCCGGCGGCGGGCACGATCCGCTACTGGGCCGCCGCCAAGGCCGCCGCGGGCACGGCGGAGGAGCCGTACCGCGCGGCGACCCTCGCCGACGCCCTGGCCGCCGCACGCGAACGGCACGCCCAGCGCCCGGAGTTCGCCCGCGTCCTGCTGCGCAGCTCCTACCTCGTCGACGGCAACCCCGTCGGCACCCGGGACCACACTTCGGTCGCACTGGCCGACGGCGGCACGGTGGAGGTCCTCCCACCGTTCGCGGGAGGATGACATGACCAACGAATGGCACGGCTTCCAGCCCGGCGACGAATCCGGCCGGCGGCCCGCGGACCCGGACACCGCCCAGGGCGACCACGACGGCCGCTCCCCGTCCGACCCGAACCACGCCAGGCACCGAGCCCCGGGTGACGCGCCAACCGGCGGTGGCTACGACCCCGGCTACGGCGGTCAGCTCCCCGGCACGTACCCGGCCGAGGGCCACGGCGGCACCTACGTCCCTGGCTCCTACGCACCCGAGGGACACGACTCCGGGTACGGCAGCCACGGGGGCCCGTACGGCGGCCAGGCGCCCGAGGGCTACCCGGCCGCGGGGTACGGAGCGCCCGGGGACAACGGCGGGACCGCGTATCCGGGCGGCGGCCACGGCGCGGGCCAGGACGCCGGGTACGGCGGAACCGGCGGCGGTTCGTACGGCGGCCAGGCACCCGGCGGGCCCGCGGGTCAGGGATACGCGGGCCAGGGATACGCGGCGCCCGGTGGCGCGTACGCCGGTGACGGTCAGGACGGCGGCGGCCGGCACGCCGGTCAGGGGGCCGGGGTCTATCCGGTCGGCGGCCACGACGAGGGGTATGGCGCGCGCGAATACGGGGACTACCCGGACGGGGGCCGGACGTACGTGCCGGAGCCGCTGGCCGGGCCCATGCCGCCGTACTCGGAGCCGGGGGCGCCGTACGCGCCGCCGACGCCCGGGGACGCGTGGGGCGGGCACGCGGGAGGCGCGGACTGGGCCCAGGGAGCGGCGCACCCGCACCCGCAGGCGGGCGGGGTCGAGCAGACCGCCGTGCTGCCGGTGGTCGAGAGCCTGCCGCAGCAGACGCCGGGCAGGCACGGCGACCAGGGCCAGGGCCAGTCCCCGGCCCAGGGGCAGCCGCAGGCACCGGTCAGGACCGGCTCACCGATCATCGCCCCCGGGCTGGAGCCCGCGGCGCTGACGGCGGCGCTCGGCCTGCTGATGGCGGGCGGCGCGGCGCTCGGCAAGCCGGGCCTCGCGGTGCTGCTGGTGGTGCTCCAGGCGGTGACGGCGGCCGGATGGTTCCGGCTCAACGGCATGTGGCCCGCCCGGCAGGGCATCGCGCTGGCGTTCCTGTCCGGCGTGACCGCCGACATCGGCCTGCTGATCGCCGGTGACGACCACGGCCCCGCGGTGCTGATCGGCACCCTCGGCGTATGGCTGCTCCTCGTGCTCGTCCTGCAACTGCGGCACCACGGCTCGGCCGACGAACGCATGTCCTCGCTGACGGCGACCTCCGCGTCCACGCTGCTCACGGTCGTCGCGGCGGGCTACCTCGCCACCGCGGCCTCCGACGCCGGGTCCGATCCGGTCGTGGTCGGCGCCGTCGCGGTGGCCCTGGCGGCCCTCGTCCGCGCCCTCCCGCTGCCGGGCGCCGCCTCCGTCGTCGTGGCGCTGCTGGCCGCCGCGGCCACCGGCTTCGCCACCGGACCGGCCACCGGGATGAGCGGCGGGGACGCCGTCCTGCTCGCCGCGGCCTGCGGTGTCTGCGCGCTGATCGGCCTGCGGGTCGCCAGCTACGACTTCCCGTCCCGTTTCGTGCACTTCACCGCGGGTGTGGCGCTGCCGCTGACCGCCGCGGCCCCGGCCGTCTACATCCTCGGCCGCGTCCTCACGGGCTGACGGCGACCACCGGCTCGATCCGCCCGCGCGGTGATCCGTCCGCGCGGGCGGTGATCCGTCTGCCCGGGCGGTGGTCCGTCCCCGTGGGCGGTGAATTGTTCGCACAGGCGGCGCACAGGTCACGTGCGCACCGTGTGAAGGGCGGATTGAGCCGCGGTAACGGTTGGCCGCGCGGGGAACCGTCGGGTCTGCCCCGCCGTCAGGGCTGAGGGGAGATCAGCGGGGAACGAGCGGGGAGCGACAGCACATGCGAGTGGCGCGGACAGTTCTGATCGTCCTGGTGATCCTCGGCGGCCTCTTCGTCGCGGCCGACCGGATCACGGTGTCGGTGGCGCAGAACAAGGCCGCCGACCGCGCCGCGCTCACCGAGGGCCTGACCACCAAGCCCAAGGTGTCCATCGAGGGCTTCCCGTTCCTCACCCAGGCCGCCGGCGGCAAGCTGGACGAGGTCAAGATCTCCGCGAAGGACATCGCGGCGGGCAACGGCGAGCAGACGCTGCGGATCGACTCCTTCCACGCCGACCTGCACGGCGTACGGCTCTCCGACAGCTACCGGCGGGCGGTCGCGGACACCGCCGACGGCATCGCCTTCCTCACCTACGAGGACCTGACGAAGGCCGCGCCCACCGGGATCACGGTCTCGTCGGCGGGCGACGCCAAGAGCAAGGACGGCGGCGCGCTGGTCAAGATCACCGGCGAGTTCATGGGCGCGAGGCTGAGCGTGCTCAGCGAGGTGACGGTGCGCGGCGCCGACGAGATCGGCCTCCAGGCGGCGGAGCTGCCGAAGGCGTTCACCGAGCTGGGCCTGGAGGACCAGGTGCGGCAGCAGATCGACTTCACCCGGCAGCTCACCCACCTGCCCTCCGGGATCGCGCTGACGTCCGTGACCAGCACGCCGGACGGGCTGTCGGTGGCGGCGGGCGGCAAGAACGTCGTTCTCGCCAACTGAGACGGCGGTGTCCGTACCGCAGTCCTCCGCAGGTGGGCGGGGTGACCGTATCGCCCGATCGGGTGGTTCGGAACGGTCCGGCATGGGGTATTAAGCCGCTCGTACGCCGTCGGCAGGCCGCCGGACGGGCCGAGACACGGGTTGCGTGGCATGGTGATTCCGCCATGCGGACAATCTTGTCTCGGTATATGACACGACGGTGACACCTACGGGTTGATATCCCTACGATCGGGACCATGAAGCGACAGGCGGATCTCACGAAGCGGCGGGCAGTCGACCTGTGCCGCGTCGCCGCCATGCTCTGTCGCATGCCCTAGGGGTGGCGGTTCCTCCGTGCCGATGCCGGCCGTAACGGCCCCCGGCGCAGCCTGCCTCCCCTGCCTGCCAGGCGAATCCCCGCGCATCACGCGCATCGCGTATCCCTCGCAAGCCCCGCGCGCCCGTCGCGCACCGCACATCCGTACTGCCCCGGAGGAGAAACAAGATGAGCCGCAGTGACGTCCTGGTGGACGCCGACTGGGTCGAGGCCCACATCGACGACCCCAAGGTGGTCATTGTCGAGGTCGACGAGGACACCTCGGCCTACGACAAGAACCACATCAAGAACGCCGTCCGCATCGACTGGAAGACCGACCTCCAGGACCCGGTCCGCCGCGACTTCGTGGACCAGGCCGGCTTCGAGGCGCTGCTGTCCGCCAAGGGCATCGCCAACGACGACACCGTGGTGCTCTACGGCGGCAACAACAACTGGTTCGCCTCCTACGCCTACTGGTACTTCAAGCTGTACGGCCACGACTCCGTGAAGCTGCTCGACGGCGGCCGCAAGAAGTGGGAGCTGGACTCCCGCGACCTGGCCGTGGACGTGCCTGAGCGCCCCGCGACCACGTACAAGGCCAAGGAGCAGGACACCTCGATCCGCGCCTACCGCGACGACGTCGTGGCCGCGATCGGTTCGCTGAACCTGGTCGACGTCCGCTCGCCCGACGAGTTCTCCGGCAAGCTGCTCGCCCCGGCGCACCTCCCGCAGGAGCAGTCGCAGCGCCCCGGCCACGTGCCGAGCGCCCGCAACATCCCGTGGTCGAAGAACGCCAACGACGACGGCACCTTCAAGTCGGACGACGAGCTGACGGCGCTGTACGCCGAGGAGCAGGTCGACCTGGCCAAGGACACCATCGCGTACTGCCGCATCGGCGAGCGCTCCGCGCTCACCTGGTTCGTGCTGCACGAGCTGCTCGGCCAGGCCAACGTCAAGAACTACGACGGCTCGTGGACCGAATACGGCTCGCTGGTCGGCGTTCCGATCGAGCTCGGCTCCAACTGACCCCGGAGGACTGAACGTTATGTGTGGAGCCAAGGCCGGTGGGCCCGATCTGGCAGGAGTTGACGTGGCGAAAGAGACGATCATCCAGGGATCGGTGACCCGCGACGGCGAGCCGGTCACCGGTTACGTCCGGCTGCTCGACGGCGGCGGCGAGTTCACCGCCGAGGTGCCGGTCTCCGCGACCGGGCAGTTCCGTTTCTTCGCGGCCCCCGGTACCTGGACGCTCCGCGCCCTCGTCCCCGGCGCCACCGTCGACCGCACCGTCGTCGCCCAGCAGGGCGCCCCGTCCGAGGTCGCCATCGCGGTCTGACCCCGCCGTGAAGGGCCGCACCCCGCGCAAGGGGGCGCGGCCCTTCGCTGTGCCGGAACCCCGTCCGGCGGGGGGTGCGCGGCGGGTGCTGATCCGGCGTGGCGGACGTACCGTTGAAGGGTGAACGCGCGTCGCCGTCACTGGTATTTCGCCATGATGGGCACCTGCGTGGTGCTGTTCGTCATGGCGTGGTCGGTTGTCCGCATCTGGTCGGTGCCGGCGGCCATCGCGATGTGCCTGGTGGCGATGGTGATCCCGCCGGTCGCGGCGATCGTGGCGAACCGGAAGGGCCCTGAGGACCGGTGGTGGGACGAGGAGCCGCTGCGGCCCGAGGAGCGCAAGCCGACCGGGAAAGAGCGCGATGACCCGCCCCCGCCGGGCGCGACCTCGATGGAGGAGCACCGGAGGATGACCCCGGCGCGGTCCGAGCGCCAGAGCTACGGTTCGTCCGGCGACCCGGAGTCCGACCGGTGGTGGGACGAGCTGGACCGCGGCGGTCCGCCGTAGCGCCCGCGCCTTCAGTAGACCAGCGCCTGCACGCCGTCCGGCATGATCTCGCTGACGAAGAGCTGCGCGCCCGCGATCCGTACGCCCGCGATGACGTCCTGTTCCTTGATGTCACGGCGGGCCGCGCACTGCGAGCACAAGGTGACCTGCCCGGCGGCGAGCACCGCGTCGATCAGATCCGGCAGCGGCGCCGCGTGCGGCAGCTCGAACTCCGCCGCGCGGCCGGGCAGCGCGAACCACGCGGACTCACCGGTCAGCCAGAGCGAGACCTCCACTCCGCTGGCCACCGCGACCGCCGCCACCGTGAACGCCTGCGAGCACCGCTCGGGCGCGTCGGCGCCCGCCGTCACCTTGATCACGAGCTTCTTCGCCATCCGGCCAGCGTAGGCGCAGCCGTCCCGGAGCCGCACCGCACCCGTACCGGTGGCACCTCTGCCCTCCGGTTGTGTCGTACGTCACGCAGGCGTCGGCAAATTTCGTTGTGAAGCCGCTGTGTCGTCTCGACATAATGCGAGTCCGCGTGCATCGCACGCGTGTACGCCCGGGGGGGCTTCTGTGGAACTGAACGACGGTGGCGTACGCCGCCGCGGCCGTGGCGCGCTGTTCGGCGCCGTGGCCGGACTGGTCGCCGTGGCGGCCGTGACAGCGGGGGCGGTCGTCGCCCTCGGCTCCTCCTCCGGCCACGCCGACGCGTCCGTCGCCCCGCCCGCCAGGCCCTCCGCCGCGACAGCGGCCCCGACGACCGGCGCGGCCACGCCCTCTTCGGCAGCCCCCACGGCCGCCGCGCGCGTCCCGGGCCGGGTCTCGCACGGCGTCCACACCGGTGACCTGCGCTTCTTCCTGCTCCCCGCGCCCTCGGACGCCGACGTCTACGGCGACCCGGACGGCTCGCCGTACACCGCCGACGACATCGCGGGCAGCGCCTCCGACCCGTCCGACGCCCGAGCGGCCCTGAAGACGTACGGCTTCCGGACCGGCGCCTACCGCACCTACCTCACCGGGGACGGGGCCTTCGAGGTCAGCGCCCGGCTGATCCGCTTCGGCAGCGCGGAACAGACCGCCGCGTACGACGCGCAGCACTCGTACCAGGGTGCCCGGATTCCGCTGACCACCGCCTATCCGGCCCGCGCCTACAACCTCCAGTCCTCCTCGGCCGAGAGCACCAGCGCCGTGGTCGCCGTCGCCCACCAGGGCGACGTCCACATCACGATCACCCTGACCGGCGGCAAGGCACCGTCCGCCGCGCTGGTCCAGCGCCTGCTCGACGCCCAGTTCCAGCGGCTGAAGACCGGTCACTGACCTCGGGTCCGGCCGCGCGACCTTCTCCTTCCGAACCATCTCGTGGAGATCCCCTTGTCCCTGTCCGAAGACACCCCTGCCCAGGAGCGGGGCCCCGAGCCGGAGCCCGAGGCGCCGCCCGCGCCGGACTTCCCGCCCACGCCGCCCGCGCAGGGCCTCCCGCCCACGCCGCCGCACCCGCCGCGCTCGCCGCGCCCGCGCGGGCGCACGACGCTGCTGATCGCCGCCGCGCTGGTGCTCGGCGTGCTGGCCGGGGGAGGCGTGGGCTACAAGATCCAGCACGACCGTGAGCCGACGCCGCTGCCCCCGCTGACCGGCCCCGCGCTGGCCCAGCCGAGGGGGACGGGCCCGGACGTCCCGGCCCTCCCCGTCGCCCAGGACCGGAACGCGGTCTACGACGGCGACCTGCTGAAACTGCTCGTGCCGACGCCGAAGACGAAGGGTACGAAGGAGCTGGAACGCGGCTGGCAGTCGCTGGTCGAATACGCCGACGGCTACGGCCGCCCCGACATCGCCTTCACCCGGCTGGCCCAGAACGACTTCCGCCGGGTGGCGGGCGCCGGCTGGACGGACCCCCCCCACGACTTCTCCCATGTGGAAGTCGTGCAGTTCCGTGACGAGGCGACCCTGTACACCGGCAGGCACCTCACCGAGCAGGTGGGAGCCGCGGGCACCAACCCGCACTTCGCCCACAACGCGCCCGTGCCCGGCACCGCCGACGGCCAGGCGTGGGGCTCGGGAATGCCGTACGAGAGCGACGGCTATCTGCCGCAGTACCGGGGCATCGGATTCGCCCGCGTCGGCAACCTCTTCGTCGAGGTCGTCCTGGACTCGGAGCACCCGGTCAAGGTCAAGGCCGTCCTGTCCCTCATCAAGCGGCAACTGGAGCGGCTGTGACCGACGAGCCCGAGAACGTACCGCCGTCCGTCCCCGCCGCCCCCTTCGGGCCCCCGGCAGTACCCCCGCCCGCTCCCGCTCCGGCACCCGTGCCCGCGCCCGCTCCCGCGCCCGTGCCCGCTCCCGTACGGTCGCGGCGCGGGCCCGCGCTGATCGCCGTCGGCGCCCTGGTGGCCGTCGCGGCGGGCGGGGGGATCGGCTACGCGGTGCTGAAACAGCGCGACGACGGCACGTCGGCCAAGCCCGCCGTGGCCACGCCCTGGACGCCGCCCGCGCCGACCGCCACCGAGGAGTTCGGCGCGAAGTCCGGCGGCAGCCACTACGGCAGGCTGAGTGAGCTGCTGCTGCCGATGCCCGCCGGTTACGGGCCGGGGCCGGACGTCGAGGGCTTCGGCAACGACGTGGAACTGAACGCGACGAAGGCCGCCGACCTGGTCAAGGGCGACCTCGGCGGGCTGACGAAGAAGCAGCGCGCGAAGACGGAGAAGGCTCTCGCGCAGCTGCACATCGAGGGCGCGGGCATGCGGACGTACCGGTCGATCGAGAATCTGATCGTCGAGATCGAGATCGTCCAGATGAAGAACAAAACGGCGGCGCACGCCCAGACCGACTACTTCACCGAGTTCACCAAGGCGCTGGGCGTCTTCCGCAACGGGCCCACGATCGACGGCCACCCCGGCGCGACGTGCGTGCTGCCGCCGACCGAGCCCGGCGAAAGACTCGACGAGATGCTCTGCCAGGCCACCGAGGGCGACCTCATGGTCACGGTCACCGCCTCCGGTGTCGTCCCGCTCCAGAAGAACGAGGCCGCCAAACTCCTCGCCCAGCAACTCGACCGCATCAAGGACCCGGGAGAGGCCGTCTGATGCCCGACAATTCGCCTGCGGCTCAGCCCGCCACCCCCCTCGCGCCGCAGCCGCCGTCTCAGCCGGAGCGGCTTTCCGAGTCCCGGCCGGAGTCCCAGGGGCCCGGCGACGCGCCGGCCGTCGAGCCGCACCTCCTTCCCGTGACCCGCCGCCCGAGGCGGCGGCTGCGGGCGCTGGCGCGGTGGACGGCCGCCGTTCTGGTCTTCGCGGCGTTCGGCGGGGCGACGGCGTACGCGGTGACGCAGCCGGAGCGGACGAAGGTGCCGGGGCTCAAGACGCCGGACGACGGCCGGTGGACGTTTCCGCCGCTGGCGCTGCCGAAGCTGCCCGCGGGCAAGCCGGGCGCGCTGGACACGGGCGTCAACCCCTCGGGCCGCCACTACGCCGACCTCAGGTCACTGCTGCTGCCGCTGCCCGAAGGCGCCGTCGAGGACACCATGCTGCCCGGCGTCAAGGGCTGGGTGCCCGCCGAGGACTACGTCGGGCGGTTCGACGTCGGCGACCGCGCCGCCGCCGGGACCACGCTCACGGCACAGGGCCTGCGGCACATCGCGGGCCGCGCCTGGTCCATGCCGGACGGCACCCGTACGCAGATCTACCTCGTGCAGTTCGTCAGCACCGCCTACGCCGGTGACTACGCCACCAGCGCCGAGTACACGACGCTGACCGGCGTCGACAGCAAGGAGGGCGACAACTCCGTGGAGTCGGACTCCCTGCCCGTCCCCGTCACCGTCTCCGCGTACGCCCAGACCCCGCCGTACGACGACACGGCGACGCGGTACGCCTTCGTCCACGCCGGGGACACGCTGGCGCTGGTCGTGCAGTCGACGGGCCGGCAGGCGGGCGTCAAGCGGGGCACACCCGCGGTGCCGTTCCGCCAGACCGTACGGCTTCAGGCGCAACTGCTCGGCTGAGCGCCTGAAGCCGCGGGCGGCGGGGCGGGGCGGCGGGGCGGCGGGGCGGGGCGCTGGGGCGCACGTCACGCGGCCTGGCCGCGCCTTCGGACGGGCGGCGCACTAGACTCGTGCGCGGCCCGTCCGCATGATCCGTCCGAGGAGCACGTCCCGTGCAAATTGAGTATGTCTACGACGCCCTGCTCGTGCTCGTCTGCCTGGGCGTCGCGCTCTTCGCGTTCTACGCGGTGAAGAAGCTCTACCAGGGCCAGCGCTGACATGATCGAGATCCCGTCCGACCTGCACCCCGACCTCGTACCGCTGGTGTTCCTGCTCGGCCGGTGGGAGGGCGCGGGCGTCCACGACTTCCCGGGCTCCGAGAAGTGCAACTTCGGGCAGGAGGTCGTCTTCACGCACGACGGCCGCCCGTTCCTGGAGTACACCTCGCACTCGTGGGTGCTGGACGAAGCGGGCAAGAAGGTCAGGCCGCTGGAGAGCGAGAGCGGCTTCTGGCGGATCGACAAGGACCGCAAGGTCGACGTCACCACCACGCGTGACGAGGGCGTCGTGGAGATCTGGACCGGCGAGCTGGCCGACGGCAAGCCGCAGATCGACCTGGTCACGGACGCCGTGGCACGGCTCGCGGGCGCGCCCGACTACAGCGGCGGCAAGCGGCTGTACGGGTACGTGAACAGCGACCTGATGTGGGTCGGCGAGAAGGCCACCCCCGCGGTGCCGCTGCGCGCGTACATGTCGGCGCACCTGAAGAAGGTCGTGGACCCGCGGGAGTGGGCCGCCGACCTGAAGGACCTGCCGGACGACGGCATCGCCTTCTTCAAGTAGGCCGGGCTCCACGGAGGCGGAGCCGGCCGTACGCCCCGGCATCGCGCGTACGCCCGGGTCCGCGCCCCGCGTACGCCGGGGAAGCCAGGGTCGCCTTTCCGGGACGGTCGGCTTTCCGGGACGGTCCTACACTGGCCGTGTGGTGACCATCGACTGGAAGACCGATCTGCGGCAGCGCGGCTACCGGCTCACGCCCCAGCGCCAGCTCGTGCTGGAGGCCGTGGACGTACTGGAGCACGCGACGCCCGACGACATCCTGTGCGAGGTCCGCAAGACCGCCTCGGGGATCAACATCTCCACCGTCTACCGGACCCTTGAGCTGCTGGAAGAGCTGGACCTGGTCAGCCACGCCCACCTCGGCCACGGCGCCCCCACGTACCACCTCGCCGACCGGCACGACCACATGCACCTGGTCTGCCGCGACTGCGACTCCGTCACGGAGGTGCCGGTCGCGCTGGCCGAGCCGCTGAAGGACGGGCTGCGCGCGGAGCTGGGCTTCGAGACGGACATGAAGCACTTCGCCATATTCGGCCGCTGCCGGGACTGCGCGGACAGGCGTTCGGACGCGGAGTCGTAGCACCGGCGCGGAGTCGTAGTCTTGACGGCATGACTGACGGCGTGAACATGACGGACGGCGCGACCACCGGCGTGAAGAAGAGTCCTTTGCTGTCGCTGCCCGGCGCTGTCCTCGCCGAGGGCCCCGACGAGGGAGTGGCCGCGCACTACGGCGACCTCTTCCGCGAGCAGCGCGCCCTCGCGGACGGCACCGGCTTCGTGGACCAGTCGCACCGCGGTGTGGTGACGGTGTCCGGCGACGACCGGCTGTCCTGGCTGCACCTGCTGCTCACCCAGCACGTCGAGAAACTTCCCCCCCGGCAGGCGACCGAGGCGCTGGTCCTGTCGGCGAACGGCCACATCGAGCACGCCCTGTACCTGGTGGACGACGGCACCACGACCTGGATGCACGTCGAGCCCGGCACGCAGGGCGCGCTGCTCGCCTACCTGGAGAGCATGAAGTTCTTCTACCGCGTCGAGACCGCGGACGCCACGGACGCTTACGCGGTGGTGTACCTGCCCGCCGGTTCGATCACGGCGGTGCCGTCGGAGTGGGCCGTACGGGAGACCGCGTACGGCCGGGACGTCTTCGTGCCGCGCGCCGAGCTGGAGTCCTTCGCCGCGAAGGCCGCGCCGCCGATCGGCGCGCTGGCCCTGGAGGCGCTGCGCATCGAGGCGCACCGGCCGCGGCTGGGCCTGGAGACCGATCATCGTACGATCCCGCACGAGCTGGGCTGGCTGGAGACCGCGGTGCACCTCCAGAAGGGCTGCTACCGCGGACAGGAGACGGTCGCCCGCGTCCAGAACCTCGGCCGCCCGCCGCGCCGTCTGGTCTTTCTGCACCTGGACGGCAGCGAGGTGCGGCTGCCGGGCCACGGCGCCCCGGTCCGGCTCGCCTCGGACGGCGAGGACGGCCGCGCGATCGGCTTCGTCACGTCCTCGGCCCGGCACTGGGAGCTGGGGCCGATCGCACTGGCCCTGGTGAAGCGGAACACGCCGGAGGACGCGGTGCTGATGGCGGAGCAGACGGCGGCGTCGCAGGAGACGGTCGTGGCGCCGTAGGTCCGTTGGCGCGTGTGGCATTTCGGGGCGCGGGTGCGGTGAGGCCGCTGTCGGGGGCGCGGGCTCCGTAAGCCCCTCTCGCCTGCCCCCGCCTCACCTGCCCCTGCCTCGCCTGCCTCCGCCTCACATGTCGATGACCACCGTGAACGGGCCGTCGTTCGTCAGCGAGACCTTCATGTCCGCGCCGAACCGGCCCGTCTCGACGGTCGCGCCAAGCGCCCTGAGCTGGGCGACGACCTCGTCGACCAGGGGTTCGGCGAGGTCGCCGGGCGCCGCGGCGTTCCAGGTGGGGCGGCGACCCTTCCGGGCGTCACCGTAAAGCGTGAACTGGCTGATGACGAGCAGCGGGCCGCCGATGTCGGAACAGGACCGCTCGTCGGGCAGGATCCGCAGCGTCCACAACTTGCGGGCCAGCGCCGCGGCCTTCTCCTTCGTGTCGTCGTGCGTCACGCCGACCAGGACGCACAGGCCGGGCCCCGTAATGGCACCGACGCTCTCCCCGTCGACCACGACTTCCGCTTCGCTCACCCGCTGGGCCACCGCTCGCATGCGCCCATTGTGGCCTGCCGCGCCCGCACGCCACCCACACGGGTGAGGGGGAGCGCGGGGAGGGGAACGTACGCCCGGTCGGCGGCTTCGCACAACAGTTGCGACGGCCGTTCGGGTGCAGAGTCGCTGCGGGGTGACAGGGGCAGGTGGCAGCATCGGAAGGGTGGCGGCGCAGGCGCCGCCACGGAGGGGACAACAGGCATGACCACTTCCGGCGCTGGAGAGACTTCCGGCACTGCCGTACCGACGGCGCCCACCACGAAGGGCCACCGCATGCTGAAGGCCGACGGATCTGGTCCGCTGGGTTCACGGGGTCCGCTGCGCACGCCCGCGCCGCGCAACCCGCTCGCCGACCTGCCCGCGCCCGACCTCGGCGCGCTCGACCTGGGCGCGCTGCGCGCCCTGCGCAGGGACGCGCAGCAGGAGGAGGCCGACCTGTCGTATCTGCGGCGGATGCTGCACGGCAGGATCGACATCCTCCAGGCCGAGCAGGCCAGGCGCAGCGGGCGGGACGCGCGCGGTACGGCCGCGGGGCAGGGCCCCGACGCGCCGAGTACGTCGCCCGTGCTCGACCGGCTCTCGGAGATCCTGACCGACGGGCCTTCGCGGGTCCGTTCCTCCGCCCGCCACGTCACGCTCGGCACCCCGCTGACCGAGCGGGTGCGGCAGCTCGCCGAGGACATGCTCGCCGAGGTGGAGCTGTCCGACCTCGACGCCCGCACCGACCCGGAGCTGGACGCGGCGATGGGCCGCCTGGTCCGCAACGAGCAGCAGGTCTCACGCCGCCGCCAGGCCCTCCAGCAGACGGTGGACGGGTGCAGCGCGGAGATCACCCGGCGGTACCGGGAGGGCGAGGCGAAGGTGGACGACCTGCTGTCGGACGGGTGAGGGCGGTGCCGTCGGACGCGGTGGGGCGGCCCGGCGCGGTTCGGCGCGGGGTGACGGCGGGTCGGCGCGGTTCGGCGCGGCGGCGGCGATTCGGCGCGCGGTGGCGCCGGGTCGGCGCGGGGTGACGGCGGGTCGGCGCGCCCGGCGGCTCCCCGGCCGAAATTCGGGTGCGGACGGCCGGGAGCGTCCGTAGCGTGCGCGTATGACCTCGAGCCCTGAGATCCGCACGCTGGCCGAATCCGACGTCGCCGACTGGGTGCGGGCCAAGCTCGCCGGCTTCCATCTCGCGCCCTCGGTGAGCGCGGCGGAGGTCGAGGCCCGTAGGGCCGCGTTCGACCTGAGCCGGACGCAGGGCGCTTTCGACCAGGGCCGCTGTGTGGCGACCTTCCGCAGCATGCCGCGTCAGCTCACCGTGCCCGGCGGCGCGGCCGTCGCGGCCTCCGCCGTCACGAACGTGTCCGTGACCGGCACGCACCGCCGCCGCGGCCTGGCCAGCCGGATGATGGCGGCCGACCTGGCCGCCGCCAAGGAGCGCGGCGAGCCGGTGTCGATCCTGGTCGCGGCCGAATATCCGATCTACGGACGGTACGGCTTCGGCGCGGCGACCTGGGTGACGGACTGGGAGATCGACGTGCCGCGCGCGGGCCTCGACCGGCGCTGGGCGGGTCCGACCGACGGCGGCCGGGTGGACCTCGTGACCGTCGAGGACGTACGCAAGGTCGGCCCCGCGCTGCACGAGCGGGTCCGCGCGGTGACGCCCGGCGCGATCAACCGCACCCCCTACTGGTGGGAAGTCAACACCGGACAGCGGCCGTTGGACTCCCAGCCGTGGACCGAGCCCTTCTTCGTGGTCTACCGCGACGCCGACGGCCGGGTCGACGGCCTGGCCGCGTACGCCGCCAAGGAAGAGCACTGGCCGGGCAAGTTCCCCAAGGTCGAGCTGAGCGTGCACGGGCTGATCGCCGCCTCCCCGGCCGCCGAGACCGCGCTGTGGCGCTTCCTGCTCGCGCTGGACTGGGTGACGCTGCTGAAGTCCGGCCACCGCGCGCCCGACGACCTCCTGCCGCTGCTCCTCGGCGACCCGCGCGCCGCCCGCACCGAGACCTACGCCGACTTCATGTGGCTGCGGATGCTCGACGTGCCCGCCGCCCTGTCCGCCCGCACCTACGCGGGCGGCCCCGCCGCCCTCGTGCTCGACGTCCACGACCCCGCGGGCCTGGCCGGCGGCCGTTTCCTCCTGGAGACCTCGCCCTCGGGCGCCGCCTCCTGCACCCCCACCTCGGCCTCCGCCGACCTCTCCCTGTCCGTCGCCGACCTCGGCTGCCTCTACCTCGGCGACGAGTCCCCGGTCCGCCTCGCCGCCCTCGGCCGTGTCTCCGAACACCGAACGGGTGCGGCCAGGACAGCCGACGCCCTGTTCCGCACCCCACGCCGGCCCTGGTGCCCCGACGTCTTCTGATCCCCGCGCTGACCCGTTAGCCGGTTACCCGGTTGCCCGCTTTTCCGCGGCCCGTCACTGCGCCAGCAGCAGCGCTATCGCGGTGATCCCTATGCAGGTGAACGTGGTGTTCCGCATCTTGTGACCGAGTCCCACCAGCCCGACGGCGATGGCCCCTGCCGCGCCGTACCGCCACTGGATGATCTCTTCGAAGGCATATGCGCACAAACTGAGAGCGAGCATGACCGATCCCTCCTTCGCGACTCCGCGCTTTTGCAGAAGGCGGGTGGCTGCGATGTCCCGCACGCCATCGGACGGGAAGTTGGCGACCCCCGATGAGGCTGGATCATTCAACTTCCCTACCCGAATGAGAAGTTGAGAGAGGCTGCCTCTATCAAGGGTGTGCCCAGTTGGCCGAGATCGATAAACTCGGGTCAGGTAAGCACCGTTGTCCCGCCGGAAGTTGTAACGTCGTCTTGTGGACGAGGAAGACGCCGGAACCAACGGTTCCCGACCCCCATACCGCTACATCGCGGACGTACTCCGCGGTGAGATCGTCGACGGTCGCTACCCGGTCGGCGGACGCATACCTTCTCAGGCGGAGTTGGAAGAGCGCTTCAACGTCTCCCGTCCCACGATCCAGCGTGCGCTGGGCGTACTCCGCGACGACGGCTACATCGACAATCAGCGCGGACGCCCGTCCGAGGTGCTGCGCTGGGAGGAAGACCGCCCGGATTCGCAGACTCGGCTCCAGGAGCCGGGACGTGCTTCCAAGGCCCTCCGGCCGCACATCGACGAGGCGTTCACGCACCAGCACGTCACCATCGACGCCTACTCGCTGACCACGGAGACCCTCAGCCGCGCGCTGGTCGTACCTCTGACGCGGGTTCAGGACGGCGACCTGAAGCCCGAGTCGATCCGCCTCCGCCTCATGATGCCCAGCCTGTCCGCGCAGTTGGCGATTCCCCGGCTGGTCGCCGACGCCTCCGACGAGCGCCCGCTGTGGCGGCTACGACAACTCGTCCGCGCCCATGTCCTCACCGTGCGCGCCGCTTTCGCGGCCCTGGCCGAATTCCAGCCCGACGTCGAGCAGTCGGTCGAGGTGCGGACCGTACCGATCACCCCGATGCACAAGCTCTACCTCATCAACGGGCGGACCGCGCTGTTCGGCCACTATCAAGTGATCGACCGCGAGGTCGAGTTCGGCCAGCGGGGCAAGGGCAACATCTACGACGTCCTCGGCATCACCGCGACGCTCTTCTCGTTCGGCTTGAACACCGAGAAGCCCAAGGAGCGGGACTCGCAGTTCGTCACCGAGTCCCAGGAGTGGTTTGACTCACTCTGGTCAACGATCGCCGAGCCGCTGACACTCCTTGAGTGACTCCTACGTACTTCGAATCACCTGAGAGCAGCCCGTTCGCCCTGCTCGACGCGGCAGAATGCCTGTTGCTCGACTTCGACGGACCGGTCTGCGAACTGTTCGCGAGGCATTCGGCCAGCCTGATAGCGGAAGAGATGCGCCGGTACCTCGACCGGCACGGGATACGTCCCCCGAATCCGGCGACGGCGCGCAGCAAGGACCCGCACGCCATGCTCGGCGAGCCCTGGCCGCCCGGAGTGGCCGCCGAGCTCGAGCGGATACTCGCGCACGGCGAGGAGTCGGCCGTACCGTCCGCGCGCGAGACAGAGGGCGCCGACGAATTCGTACGGGCCGTGGCGCTCAGTGGCCGACTGCTCGCCATCACCACCAACAACTCGCCCCAGGCCGTCGAGACGTATCTGAAGAGCCATTCGCTGGAGAGCGTCTTCGGGTCGCGGATCTACGGCCGTGACCAGTACGACCCGGCCAGGATGAAGCCGGACCCCGACTGCCTGCTGCGGGCCATGACGGCGCTGAAGGTACGGCCGGAGCAGTGCCTGATGATCGGTGACTCGCCGCGGGACGCGGAGGCGGCGCGGGCGGCGCGGGTACGTTTCCTCGGTTACGCGCGGTCCAGGAGCCGGGTGGCGCGGCTCCAGGAGATCGAGCCCCATCCGGTGGTCGTCGGGATGCGTGACCTCGTCGTCGCCGCGAGCGCGTTGAGTCGTCGCCCGAACGGGTGAGGCGTCGCGGTCCGTAACCGGGTCTTAACGGCTCTCCGATGGCGGGGGCTGCCGCTACCCACTAATGTTCGTGCCAAACACTGGCCGCCCTTCGGCGGTCTCGTGAGTGCGCGAGCGCGTGGGAGCGATGCTTTGGGCGTCCTGACGACCGGCCGGGAGCAGAGCCTTGCTGCCGCTTGGGACACGGTCCGGCAGGATGCCACGCGCTTCGGTGAGCGGCTGACAGGTCATCACAACAGCAATTACGTCATCGATCTGGCGCCCGGCATGGCGGAGCGTCTGCGCTTCGAGGCGCACACCCCGGTCAAGGTGCGGGTGCCGCTGGACGGTTCGCTGAAGGTCGTGGAGCGGGTCTGGCCCGACGAGGGCGAGATCCTGAACGCCTTGCAGCGCACGGCGGTTGTGGAGAACACCCCCCGGCACTACGTGGGACTCGGCGGATTCTCCGTCCACGAGTACGTGCCAGGGCAGGCGCTGGCGGAGGTCTGCGCGCCGGGCAAGCCGGTGGATCCCTTCGTCGTGGACGCCATCGTCGGTCAGATGGCGGGGTTCACCCGGGTGTCGGCGGCCGATCTGCCCCCGCTGCCCGCCGGTTGGGCCGCGGACGGCGACTCCAACGCCTTCCTCAGGGCCCGCGCGGACTTCGCCGAGCACGATGTGCGCGCCGCCAACTGGGCCGACTTCGCACCGCTCTTCGCCGCGCTGGAAGTCCCGGCGAACGCGTTGCGCTGGTTCCGCGACCGGATGCCGCCGCTGCGCCGGCGGCCCTTCGCGCTGCTCCACGGCGATCTGCACCGGCACAATCTCATCGTCCGCGCCGACGGCGGCCTCACCGTCGTGGACTGGGAACTCGCCATGTGGGGCGACCCGTTGCACGACCTGGCCATCCACCTGGTGCGGATGCGGTACCCGGCCGACCAGCGGCCCGAGGTCATCGAGCGCTGGCGGCGTGCGGTGCTCCGCGTACACCCGGAGGCCGCCGCCGGGCTCGAACGGGACCTGCCGGTGTACACCGCCTACGAACGGGCCCAGTCGCTGTTCGCCGACACCATGCGCGTGGCGCTCGCGCTCGACGCGCATCCGGGTCCTGGCATGGTCGGGGCCGGGGTGAGCCGGGTGCGGGCGGCGCTGCACCTGGCCGCGGTGCCGCTGCGGCTGCGCCGGGTGGCCACGCGTACGGAGGTCGAGCGGGCGCTGGTGGACTGGGTGCGCAAGCGGCAGCGCGACGGCGTGCGCGTCCCGCCGCTGCGCGGTGACATCGCCGAGGCCGCGTAGGCCGCGTATGCCCGCAGGCCCCGTGAGCCGCGTATCCCCGTAGGCGGTGCGGGCCGCCTGCGTTGTTGAGGCCGCGTCAGCGGTTCCGCGGCTCCCGCGCCGAAGGGTTCTGGAGGCCCAGGGTCATCCAGTTGTCGGGGTCGGTGAGGGGGGTGAAGCCGACTTTGGCGTAGACGGCGTGGGCGTCGGCGGTGGCGAGGACGACGCGGCGCAGGCCGTAGGGGGTGAGGTGGTCGCGGATGGCGGTGACGAGGGTGGTGCCGAGGCCCTGGCCGCGGGTGGCGGGGTCGACGTAGACGTCGCAGAGGTAGGCGAAGGTCGCGAGGTCGGTGACGACGCGGGCGTAGGCGTGCTGGGCGCCGGTGGCGGGGTGGTAGGCGCCGAAGTTGAGGGAGCCGTCGATGGCGGCCTGCTGGGTGGCGAGGGTGCGGCCCAGGGCCCAGTAGGCGTCGGTGGAGAGCCAGTCGTGGATACGGGGGACGTCGAGGCGGGCCGGGTCCGCGGAGATCTCGTACATGCGCGGGAGAGTAGCGCTGCTTAACGGTTCCGTGCACGACAATTAACTGGACCTTCGCCATGGGCTCGGGTCAGACTCGCGGACATGATCCTCGTACCGCTGGTCACGCCGTTCGACACACAGGGCCGGGTCGCCGTGGGCGCCCTCGAAGGGCTCGCGCACGAGGTGCTGCGGGACGGCGCGGCCGGGCTCGTGGCGCTCGGCACGACCGCGGAGGCCGCCGCCCTCGACCCCGGCGAACGCGCCGAGGTGACGGCGGTCGTCGGCCGGGTCTGCCGCGAGCACGGCGCGCGCTTCGTGCTCGGCGCGGCCGGCGGCGCCACGGCGGCGGCCGTACGGGAGCTGGGGGCGCTCGCCGGGGCGCCGGTGGTGCCTGACGCCGTCCTGGCCACGGTGCCGTCCTTCTCCCGGCCGGGCGAGGCCGGGGTCCTCGCCCACTTCGCGGCGCTGGCCGCCGCCGGTCCCGTACCGCTGATCGTCTACCACGTGCCGTACCGCACCGGGCAGCCGCTGACCGCCCGCACCCTGCGCGAGCTGGCCGCGCTGCCGGGCGTGGCCGGTGTGAAGTACGCCACCGGCGGCATCGACGCCGAGACCGTCGACCTGCTCGGCGATCACCCGGACGGCTTCGAGATCCTCGCGGGCGACGACGTCTTCGCGCCCGCCCTGTTCGCCCTCGGCGCCCCCGGCGGCATCCTCGCCTCCGCGCACCTGGCCACCGCCCGCTGGGCCGGGCTGGCGAAGGCCGCGGCCACGGGGGACGCCAAGGGGGACACGGCCCTCGGCCACCGCCTCGCCGCCCTGGCCGCCGCCCTCTTCCGCGCGCCGAACCCGACCGTCATCAAGGCCGTGCTGCACGCGGAGGGCCGCATCCCGACCCCCGACGTACGGCTGCCGCTGCTGCCCCCGCCGCCCGCCGTCGTGGACGACGCCCTGACCAGGCTGCGTCTCGTCCCCTGAAATGCCCCGCCGCCCCGCTCCCGCCTCGGGGGATACTCGACCGGGCGGGCACGCAGTCGTACGGAACGGCACGCAGCCGTACGGAACGGCACACATCGATCGGAGAGAGCCGGATGAGGATCGGAATCGTCGGAGCGACCGGACAGGTCGGCTCGGTCATGCGCAAGGTGCTGGCCGAGCGCGCGTTCCCGGTGACGGAGCTGCGGCTGTTCGCCTCCGCCCGGTCCGCCGGGAGCACCCTGCCGTGGGCCGACGGCGAGATCACCGTCGAGGACGCGTCCACCGCCGACTACAGCGGCCTGGACATCGTGCTGTTCTCCGCGGGCGGCGCCACCTCCCGCGCCCTCGCCGAGAAGGTCGCCGCCCAGGGCGCGGTCGTCATCGACAACTCCTCCGCCTGGCGGCGCGACCCCGACGTCCCCCTGGTCGTCTCCGAGGTCAACCCGCACGCCATCGCCCACCGACCCAAGGGCATCATCGCCAACCCGAACTGCACCACCATGGCCGCGATGCCGGTGCTGCGCCCGCTGCACGCGGAGGCGGGGCTGACCGCCCTGGTCGCCACCACCTACCAGGCCGTCTCCGGGTCCGGCCTGTCCGGCGTCGCCGAGCTGCACGGCCAGGCGACCAAGGTCGTCGAATCCGCCGACCAGCTCACCTTCGACGGCGACGCCGTCGCCTTCCCCGAGCCCGCCGTCTACGCCCGGCCCATCGCCTTCAACGTCGTCCCCCTCGCGGGCAACCTCGTCGACGACGGCAGTTTCGAGACCGACGAGGAGCAGAAGCTGCGCAACGAGTCGCGCAAGATCCTCGAGATCCCCGAGCTCAAGGTCTCCGGCACCTGCGTACGCGTCCCCGTCTTCTCCGGCCACTCCCTCCAGCTCAACGCCCGCTTCTCCCGGCCGCTCGGCGTCGCCCGTGCCTATGACCTTCTGCGGTCCGCACCCGGCGTCGAGCTCTCCGAGATTCCCACGCCGCTTCAGGCCGCCGGGCGCGATCCGTCGTACGTCGGCCGCATCCGCCTCGACGAGACCGTCGAGAACGGGCTCGCGCTTTTCGTCTCGAACGACAACCTTCGCAAGGGGGCCGCCTTGAACGCCGTTCAGGTGGCCGAGCTCGTCGCCGCCGAGCTTGCCGCTACCGCGGCGCTCTAGACCCCCTCGGGCGTACGCCCCCAGCGCCCTGAAAGCACCGCCCTGCGCGAGGGCGGTGGGGTGGGGGCGCGCCGCGGAGGGGGGTCAGGTCTCGTTGAGGAGGCGGAAGGCGGCGAGAACTGTTTCCGACTGAAGGTCAACTTGGTCGGGGACCGGCACCCACGTCAACTCATGACCGGCGGCCAACTCGGCCGCCCAGCGGGCGTGCTGGGCGGAACAGACGCCGTGGAGGGTGCGCGCGGCGGAGCCGCCGCGGCCGTCGAGGAGGCGGAGCATGATCCCGGTGGCGCGCAGGGAGATGCGGCGGGCGGCGATGTCGAGGGCGTTGAGGTGCGCGAGGGTGAGGGGGACGGGGGAGGGGTGGAGCCCGTCCCAGTCGTCGGCGACGCTGCGCATGATGGCGGGCATGCCGCCCGTGATGCGCAGGAGGGGGCGGGTGGCCGGGGAGCCGGGGTCGGGGACCAGCGGCCGTACGGCGTCGAGCAGGGCGTGGGTACGGTCGGCGTGGCGGCGCAGAAGCGCGGCGAGAGCCGCGAGCGCGCGGGCCGGGTCCGGGTGCGCCGTGGTGTCGGCGACATCGCGGCTGGCCCACATCGGGACCTCGAAGAGCGCGGTCATCCCGCCGTAGCGGTGCGGGCGGATCCAGGTCGAGCGGTTGACGTCCTCGGGCAGGTTCTCGAACTGGGCGCGCTGGCCCGGCGCAGGCATCAGATAGACGCCGGGCCCCGACACCGTCCAGTACAGGGCGTCGTACGTGCCGGTCTGCACGGGCACGTCCCGCTCGGCGGAGAGCTTGCCGAGAGGCTCGGCCAACCCCGGTATGTCACGCGTGAGTTGGACCCAGCTGCCACCGAGGTCGTTGCCGTGCAGCGAGCACTGCAACTCCGGCCGCAGCTCGTCGATGAGGCTCACCAGCGCCTGGGACTCGGGGAGTTGGTCGTCCGGCGGCCGGATCGACGGTGCCCACTCCGGCTGTTCGTCGGCGGGCGGACGGTACGCGTGCCGGAAATGCTCGGCGGGCGTGCGCCGCACCGGCGGCCCGGCCTCGCTGCGTACGGTCCCGTCCGGGTCGAGACAGAGCAGGAAGTGCCAGGAGGCGCCCGCCCCGGAGTGCAGGCGGCTGTCGGCGGCGACCCGGTGCGCCAGCCGCAGCGCGGTCGCGGGCCCGACGCGCTCGTCGGAGTGCGGGCCCGCGACGACCAGGATGTGCCGCCGGCCGCGCCCGACGGTCAGCAGATGCAGCGGACGCCCCTGCCGGGACCGGCCGACCACCCGCAGGGTGCTCAGCACGGGCCGCGAGTACGCGAACGCGGAGGCCGCCGCTGCGACCTCCGCGACGCTGGGATAGGCGTCGGCGTCCGACGTCACGTGCCGTTGGAGTTGCTGTCGCCGGTGGTCTCTTCCTTGTCCAGCCGTCGGATGACGAGAGTGGTGTTCGCCACGGTGACTCCTCTCTGTCCAAGCAGGGTGCAGCGCTGAGGAGTTGAACGGTTTGGCCCCTGGATCCCCCACTGATTCCCCCGCACCTTGCCAAGGCTCCGGCGGCCCGGCGACAGTGTCAAGGTCCGTACGTACTCATGCGTACGGGCGGAGCACGAGGGGGTCGGCTGATGACGGCACCACCGCACACCGAACCGCACACCGATGACTCCGAGGCGCTGCTCAGGCCGCGGATCAAACCCGAACACCAGCCCTATCGCACCGCCGACGGCAACGTCAGGATCGGCAGTGTGATCTACGGGATCGGCGCCGAGATCGAGGACCCTGACGGCTGGATCTGGACCCTTACCGAGGCGATGGACGGCACACGCACCGCGGCGCAGATCGCCGCCGAAGTCGCCGCCGCGCACCCCCGCTTACTTCTGGACGCCGCCACGATCGGCTCCGCGATGGCGGACTTACGGGAGGCGGGTTTCGTGGACGACGCGGCGGCGCCGCTGCCCGCGGGGCTCGTCGACCGCGACCGCGTACGGCACGCCCGCGGTGTCGCGCTGCTGCGCTGGATGGACCTCAGCTCACGGGCCAGCCCATGGAACGCCCAACTGCGCCTGGCGGGCGCCCGCGTGCTGGTCCTCGGCGTCGGCGGTACGGGCGGCATGGCCGCGCAGGCGCTGGTCGCCTCCGGCGTCGGTCACGTCCACACCGTCGACCCCGACGTCGTGGAACTGTCCAACCTCAACCGGCAGACGCTCTACCGCGAGGCCGACATCGGGCGGCCGAAAGCCGACGCGGCGGTGGCCGCGCTGCGCGCCCTCAACTCCGATGTCACCGTCACCGGTGAACGGCGGGAGATCCGCGGCCCCGACGCCCTCGCCGCGCTCCTCGCCCCGGACGGCGGCGGCCGGTCACCGTACGACCTGCTGGTCCTCGGCGCCGACCGGCCGCCGGAGATCCGCCGTTGGGCCAACCGCGTCTGCATCGCCCTCAACCTGCCCTGGGTGGAAGGCGGTTACCGCGGCCCGCTGGTCACCGCGGGCGTCCACGTACCCGGCGACGGGCCCTGCTGGGAGTGCCAGCGCGCGGGCGAGGACGCACGGCGCGATCTGCGGCTGCGCCCCGGCCAGAGCGAGGACGCCGCCTCGCCCCGCATGCCGTGGAATCCGGCGAGCGCCGTCACCGCCGGTCTGTCCGGCACGCTCGTCGCCCACGCCGCCATCGCCCTGCTCACCGGCGTCCCGCGGATGCGCCCCGGCTTCCGCTACGGCATCAACCTCATGGCGCTCGGCGACCCCGTACTCCAACGCCACCCGCGCCGCCCCGACTGCCCGGCCTGCGGCCCGCTCGACCACCCCACGTAAGGGCCCAAGGCCCCAGCGGCGGGTGGTGACCTGCGGAAGCGTCGTGCCCGAGCCCGCCCAACTGACCGGCTCGCCGCCCGGGCGAAAGGGCGGTGCACCCCGTCAGGGGTGCGAGCGGCCCCCACCGGCGGGTGGCCCGGACACCACCGGGCTGCCCCCGGGGGCGGGTGGTGACGTGCGGGAGCGTGGCGGTCGGGCGCGCGGTTCCTCGGCCTTCGGCCGGGAGGTGCCCCCGGCACGGTGCGCCGATCTCTCCGGGGTGCGGGCGGGGTCCTTGAGGGGGCGGGTCACCGCGTCGAGGTGAGGTCGACGGTTGCCAGGACGGTCCTGGCCTGGAGTTCGGCCTGGTCGCCGACCGGCACCCAGTGGGCGTCGGTCGCGGCCAGCAGGTCACGGGCGCCGGAGTCGATCCGGCGCTCCAGCCGGCCGCGCAGGCGGCCGTGGTCGCCGCCGGGGTCGCCCTCGCCGCCGCGCTCCTCGTCGAGCAGCCGCAGCAGCATCCCGGAGGCGCGCAGCGGCATACGGCGGGCGGCGATGTCGAGGGCGGCGACGTGGGCCATGGTGAGGGGGACGGGGGAGGCGTCGGCGAGCGTCTCGTAGTCGTCGGCGAGGCCGGAGAAGGCGCCGACGGCCTGCTCGACACCGCGCAGCAGCGGGCTGTGCGCGGCCTGCGGGGAGAGCAGGCGCCACGCGCGGTCCAGCGCCGACGCGGTGGCGGCGCCGTCCTTGCGCAGCCGGGCGGCGAGGGAGGCGACGGCCTGGGCGGGGCCGGGGTGCGCGTCCTGGTCGGCCACGCGCCGGGTGGCCCACATCGGGACCTCGACCACGGCGGTCAGCCCGCCGTGCCGGTGCGGGCGGGCCCAGGTGGAGCCCGCCGCGCTCTCCGGCTCGTCGGTGAACCGCCCGGGCGTGCCCGCGGGGGGCCGCACGACGACGCCGGGCCCCGACCCGGTCCAGTGCAGCGCGTCGTAGGCGCCGGTCTGCACCGGGATCTCCAGTTCGGCCGCGTATTTGCCGAACGGCTCGGCCAGGCCCGGCACATCGGCGGTCAGCCGCACCCAACCGCCGCCGACGTCGGTACCGTGCAGCGTGCACTGGAGGAACGGCTTCAGCTCGTCGATCGCCGCCAACAGGGCCATCGTCTCGGGGAGTTCGTCACCCGGCGCGCGGAAGGCCCCGGCCCGCTCGGGCTGATCGGCCGGCGCCGGGCGGTAGGTGTGCCGGTAGTGGACGGCGGGCGGCCGGGGCCCGGCCGGACCCGTCTCGTTGAGCACGGTGCCGTCGGGGTCGAGACAGAGGAGGAAGTCCCAGGTCAGATCCGCGTCGGCCTGCCGCTGCCGGTCGGCGACCGCGTGCTCGGCCAGCCACAGCGCGCTCGCCCCGCCCGTCTGCTCGTCCGGGTGCGCTCCGGCCACCACCAGCACGTGCCGGCTGCCGTGTCCCACCGACAGCAGCCACAAGGGCCGCCCGGCCCGCGACTCCCCGGCCAGCCGCATCCGGCACAGGTCGGGATGCCGCCGGGTCAGTACGCGGGCCGCCGCCGCGACACCTGACACGGTCGGATACGCGTCTGGCCCGCGCATGACGGCTCCTCCTCGTCCCACATCCACGACCACGGCGGCGTCCACTCGCCGTGCCCACCCCCACCGCGCTCCGAACCGGCGCGCCGCGTATCGCACATCGCGCGCCACCGGCGGAGTAGCGGAGTTCGGGTGCCGTGGGCGCGCCACCCAAGGCTGTGCGGGCCGCCCCCGGGTGTCAAGAGCGCCCCGTGGCCCCCGAGTCGGCACGCGACCGCCCGATGTCGGGCCCTCGGTAGAGGCGTTCGGGGATGGTGGCCAGCGCCGATTCCCGCAGTCGCGGGCCGAGCCCGTAGAAGTGCTGGAAACTCATCACCAGGGGCCGCCACATGTCCGGATCGATCCGGTCCCGCGTGCCCGCCGCCCGTACCTTGTCGTGCACCAGCACGCGCGTGATCCGTACCTCGAACACCACGATCCCGCCGCGCTGTTGAGGGTCGTCCTCGGCCAGCGGGTGGGTGGCCTCGACCACCGCCTCCAGCGCCACCGGGCACTCGGCGACGCGCGGCGCCGCGACCGTCTCCGACGCCACCGGGGTCAGCCCGGCCAGCTCGAACTTGCCGCCCTCGTAACGGTATCCGCGCCGCGCCTTCCCCTCGGGCACCGGATCGCGGCCGGTGGTCAGCGCCAGCCGGTCCACGGCCGCCGCCATCGAGTCCTCGGGCAGATTCAGTACGCACGCGCCGTCGCGCAGCAGATTGCGCGCCGTCTGCGACCGCGCCCCGAGCCCCAGCATCGCCCGCCACCCCAGCCAGAACACCGACGACATCGGCGCGAGATTCGCCGACCCGTCCTCGTTCACGGTGGAGAGCAGCACGACGGGCGTGCCGAAGTAGAGGATTCCGGGCTCGATGCGTGAGTGGACGGCGGGTGCGGTCGCCGCGGTGATCTCTGAGGTCATACGGCCAGTGTTGTGCGCGAGGCCGCCGGTCGCTGGCGGGTATCGGACGTCGCGTACGGGGGGCCGTACGCCTCGGTACGGGGGCGTCGGCGGTCAGGAACCGGGCCGCTCGCGGGGGCCGTAGCGAGCGTGCGGCGCACCCGTGGCCAGCGCCCAGTAGCGGTCGCCGTAGGACCAGTGCCACCACTCGGTGGGGTAGTTGACCAGGCCCGCGGCGGTGAGCGCGGCGGACAGCGTACGGCGGTTGGCGCGGGCCTCGGCCGACAGACCCGGCGCGTCGGTGTAGCAGGCGCCCGCGCTCTCCTCGGGGTTGGCGTTCACGCGGGTGCCCATGTCCAGTTCGCGGCCGTCCGCGACGAGGGTGAGGTCGACGGCCGCGCCCGCGCTGTGCGGCGCGATCTCCGGCGGGGACACGTAACGGCTGGCGGCCTCCCTGATCCGCGCGGGCGTCCACTCCGGCCGTGCGGCGCGCAGCTGCGCCGAGTACCCCTCGAAATAGGCGCGTTGGAGGGACGGCGGCCGGTAGCCCTCCACGAACAGCAGGCCGACGCCGTCGGGCAGCAGCGTGCGCGCGTGCGCGAGCCTGGTCAGGACGCCCTCGCGCAGGTGGGCGAAGCTGCCGTCGTCGTCCTGGCGGCGCGGGTCGACGGCGCCGAGCGGTCCGTCCGTACCGGGGCCGCTGCTTCCCGCCCCGCCTCGTACGCCACCGCCCCGTACGCCGCCGCCTCGTCCGCCGCCCCGCACGTTGCCCCACACGTCGCTCCGCACGTCGAGCAGCGGCTCGTCACAGTCCTCGACGGGGATGGCCGCGATGCGCGGGTCCGACATCAGCACGATTTCGCTCATGGTCCGATCATCGCCTGCCGCCCGCCCAAGTGCCGCGCCCGGCCCCGCGCCCGGCCCCACCCCCGCCCCGGCTGCGCGGCCTTCGCTAGCCTGCGCGGGTCAGGGACAGAGCCGGGCGCGGGGCGTCGTGGAACGGGGCGGACGGATGAGCGAGCAGGAGCGGGACCGAGAGCGGGACCGGGAGCGGTTGCGGGCGGCGGTCGAGGCGCGCGTGCTGGCGGACTGGGGGTTCGAGCTGCCGGACTCGCTGTTCCGGTTCCACGACTTCATCGGGTCGCTCGACCCCGTCGAGGCGTCGGCCTTCGCGGACCTGGAGCTGTGGCCGTACGGCGTGATGGACCTCTTCGACGCCCCCGCCGCGCAAGCCCGCGACGGCGTCGACATCCGCGCGCACGGCCGTTACTACCGCGACCCGCCGGAGTTCCTGACCTTTCTGCACGGCGGCACCGACGGCCTGCACTACGGCCTCTGGTACGACGACGGCCGCACCTGCGCGGGCGTCGGCTCGTACTACAACAACGACGACGGCGGCGGCATCGACCGCACCTGCCGCACCCCGCTGGAGGCGGTCCGCGTCACGCTCGAACGCCACTGGTACGACCTGCACGAGGACACCGGCCGGGGGCCGGAGGAGGTCGCGGAGCGCGCGCCGGGGATGGTCCGACTCCGGTCGAAAATCGGCGAGTTCGAGACCGGCGACCGTACCGCGACCGGCGCGGACTACGTACGCGCCCACACGTACGGCTACCGGCGCCCGCCGGTCGAGCCCGGCCGGATCACCACGCTCGACGGCGGCGGCGCTCTCGCGGCGGGCGAGACCGCACTCGGCCGCCCGCCGCACAACGGCGCGGACGAGCACGCCTTCGGCACGCACATGGCCGCGGTCTTCGCGGACCCCGGCGAGCTGGCGGCGGCCGTCGCCGAGGCGCGGCGGCGCCTCGCGGCCGGTGATCCGACGGAGGCGCTGGTCCTCGGCCGCGACCTGCACTGGGCCTCGGTCGGCGACGCGACCCGCGAGGGTCACGCCCATGAGCTGCTGGCCGCGGCCTACCGTGCCCTGGACCGGCCCGCGTTGGCCGCCGTCGCCGACGCGCACCACCGGCACCGGGACCTGCCGCGCGTGGACGTGCTGGAGCCCAAGTCCTAGGGCCCAAGTCCTAGGGCCCGTCCGGCGGATCAGCGGGCCATGGGCGTCAGGCGGGCAGCTCCACGACATCCGCGACCACGCAACTGACGTTGTCCGGACCGCCGTTGCGGTTGGCGAGGGCCACGAGCGCGCGGACCGCGTCGTCGGGGTCCGGGGTCGTCGCGAGCGTGGCGTGTACGTCATCGGCCGGGACGACGGCGGACAGCCCGTCGGAGCAGAGGAGATAGCGGTCGCCGGGGCGGGCGTCCTGGAGCCGGATGTCGGCGCCCGCGCTCCCGTCGGTGGCCGGGCCCGTACCGGACAACGCCCGTGCCAGCAGGGATCGTTGGGGGTGGGACTCGGCCTCGGCCGGGCTGAGGCGGCCCTCGTCCACCATCGACTGGACCATCGTGTGGTCGTGGGTGATCTGGAAGAAGCCGCCGTCGCGCAGCAGATACGCGCGGGAGTCGCCGATGTGGACGAGGGCGAGCTGGGAGCCGGTCCAGAGCATCGCGGTGAGGGTGGTGCCGACGTGTCCCGGCTCGCGCTCGGCGGCGGCGACGCCGCGGACGGCCCGCCCGGCCTGCTCGACGGCGTCCTCCAGGGCATTCAGCAGCTCACCGGCGGGGACGGTGTTCGCGCCCGCGTCGAGGCGTTTCAGTACGTCGACGGCCGCGGCGCCCGCGGGGGCGCCGCCGGTCCCGAAGCCGTCGGCGACGGCGAGCAGGCGGGAGCCCGCGTAGGCGGTGTCCTGGTTGCTCTCGCGGACGAGCCCGGTGTCGGACAGGGCGGCGTAACGGATGCCGAGCGGTGCGGTGGCGGCTGACATGGCGGGGTCCTTCCAGGACAGGTAGTCGATGAGGAAGGCGGCCAGGTCCCGCCGGGCGGCGGTGTCGGCCTCGACGCGGGTCCAGTACGCGCGGACCGACAGGGCCGCGTCCCGGCCCTCCTGGGCGCAGACCTCCTGGATTCCGGCCAGCGGCATCCCGAGGCGGCGCAGCCACGCCACCAGGCGGGCCTTCTCCAGTTGCTCCGGTGCGTACCAGCGGTAGCCGGTCGCCGGGTCCACGCGGGCGGGGGAGAGCAGGCCCAGCTCGTCGTAGAGCCGCAGCGCCCGCTGCGACAGCCTGGCCGCCTTCGAGAAGGCCCCGATGCCCATCAGGCCGGGTCCCGTGTCCCGCTCCATGCCCGCGCTCCTCCGTCCCTCCTCGCGCCGGGCCTCCGTCCGGCGCGCGTCCGATGCTGGGGTCTTCCCCGACGTGAGAGTCAAGCAGTGTCCGCGGCCTTCCGCCTCTCCCGCCGTCCGCGCCCTCACCTGCGCGGCTTTACGGTTCGCTCTACGAACTAATATGGTTCGTAGAGCGAACGAGATGTCGAGGCGTGCGGGGAGTGGTGAACATGGCGGGTGCGGGTGCGGGTGCGGGTTCCGGCGTCGGTGGTGGTGCTGGTGCTGGTGCTGGTGCGGGTACGGAGGGCGCGGCGCGTGCGGCGGGTGCGGTGCGGACGGTCGCGGTCGTCGGCGGGGGGTACGGGGGCGCCGCCGTCGCCAAGGCGCTGGACCAGGACACGGACGTCGTCCTGATCGAGCCGAAGGACGCCTTCGTGCATGCGGCGGGCGCGCTGCGCGCCCTGGTCAGGCCCGACTGGGCGGCGAACATGTTCTTCCCGTACGACCGGCTGCTGGCGCGCGGCCGGGTGGTCCGCGAGCGCGCGGCCTCGGTGGACCCCGGCGGCGTCACGCTGGCCTCCGGCGCCCGCGTCGACGCCGACTTCCTCGTCCTGGCCACCGGCTCCGACTACGCCTTCCCGGCGAAGACCGAGACCGACTCCACGGCCGAGGCGCTGCGCAGGCTGCGCGTCGGTCACGACGAACTGGCGCTGTCCGAGCGGGTGTTGATTGTCGGCGCGGGCCCCGTCGGGCTCGAACTCGCCGGTGAGATCAGGGCCGTGTGGCCGGACAAGCACATCGTCGTCCTCGACCCGGCCGAGCGGTTGCTGTCCGGTTTCATGCCGGAGCTTCGGGACGACCTGCTGCGCCAACTGGACGCGCTGGACATCGAATTGCGCCTCGGTACGACCCTGGCCGCACAGCCGCCGACCGAGCCGGGGCAGGCGAAGACGTTCACGGTCGCCACGTCCTCCGGTGACCAGGTCACCGCCGACATCTGGTTCCGCTGCTACGGCGTACGCGTCAACAGCCACTACCTCGCCGACGGCCGCCTCACCGCCCGTACGCCCAAGGGGCAGGTCCGCGTGACCGACACGCTCAACGTCCATGGCAACGGCGGGACGTACGACCGCGTCCATGACCACGTCTACGCGCTCGGCGACCTCACCGACCTCGCCGAGGCCAAGATGGCGGGGTACGCCATGAAGCACGCCGCCGTCGTCGCCGAGAACATCCTCGCCCAGGTGCGCGGCGAACGGCCCTCGGCCGTCTACCGGCCCTCGCCCGTACCGTCCGTGCTGCTGCCGCTCGGGCCCGGCGGGGGTGTCGGCCAGACCCTGTCCGACGACCGGCCGACCCCCGTACCCGTGCTCCTGCCGGCCGAGCGGGTGGCCGCGTACAAGGGGCGGGATCTGCTCGTGGGGCGATTCGCGGCGCTCTTCGGCACGGGCTGAGCCCTCGGGTACGGGACGTGGCGCGCGCTCAGTGCGCGACGGGGCCCTCGTCCAGTTCGAGGAAGACGGCGGGCACCTTGTTGTCGCGGACCACGCGGCTGAGCAGACCTGCGAGCGTGACCCGTTCCGCCTCGGTCAGGCCGGACGGCAACTCCTCGACGCGGCGGCAGGTGTCGGCGTAGAACGCGTCGACCAGCGACCGCCCTTCGGCGGTGAGCGCGACCCGTACCGCGCGGCCGTCGCTCGGATCGGCCTCCCGCCGTACCAGCCCGCGCTGCGCGCAGCGGTCCACAAGACCGGTCAGGCTCGACTTCGCCAGCCCCAGGATGCTGCCCAACTCGCCCATCCCCAGGGGCTGTCCCATCAGCACGCACAGCAACTGCCCCTGCTGCGGCGTCAGTCCGTACCCCCGGCCCGCCTCCGCGTACACGGCGTTCACCAGGAAGGAGGAGCGCACCAATGCGGTGACGACTCCCATGTGCTCGCCCGCGTCCTTCCCCATACGGCCAGCCTACGGGATAGGGGCGATCGGGTGGTGGTTCGTGACGCGAACTATGGAAGGGGTGGGAGGGGGAGGAGGGGAAATAGGGAACGCGGTGCGTTCCCGTTCGGACCCGTCCTTTCCCGTGCGTTCCCGTTCGGACCCGTTCGGACCCGGCCGGATTGCCGCCGGGGTGCGGGCGTCGGACGATCGAGACCGGCGGTCCGTCCGGCGAGGGAGTGATGCGATGAGCGCGCGGCGGCTGGCCGACCTCGACCGCCCCGAGCGGCGCCGGGCGATGGCCGCGAGTGTGGTCCGCTGCGTGCTGTCCACGGCGGCGATCCTGGTCCTGTACTACTTCCTGCCGCTCAACGGCGGCCGTCCCGACGCCGCCGCCCTGATCCGGCTCGGCATCGGCGCCGTCGTCTTCGTCGCGGTCATGCTCCTCGAACTCCGCCGCATCCTCCACGCCGATCTTCCTCAGCTCCGCGCCGTGGAGACACTCGTCGTCACCTTCGCCTTCTTCCTCGCGCTCTTCGCCAGCGCCTACGTCTCCCTCTCCCACCTCTCACCCGGCAGCTTCACCGAGCCGGTCGACCGCACCGCCGGGCTCTACTTCGCCATCGTCACCCTCGGCACCGTCGGCTACGGCGACATCGCCCCCACCAGCGATTTCGCCCGCATTCTCGTCAGCGTCCAGGTCCTCATCGACCTCGTCTTCCTCGCCTTTCTGCTCCGCCTGGTCATCGACCTCACCCGCCTCACCCTCCACCGCGACCAGCCCCCCTGACGGGGGGTCCCGCCCCCTCCCGGCCCGGCCCCCCCCGCTTTCCCGCCTCCCGGGTCCGGCAGGGCTTGCCCGCGCCGTTCCCCGCGCCCCTGCGGTGGCCTGCTCGGCCTCGCCGGTCGGTTCGGGGTGGTCTCGGTGGTTTCCGGGCCGCCGGTCCGGTGGGGGTTGTCCGCGCCGTTCCCCGCGCCCCTTCGGGGCACGACCCGCCGTGCGAACGGCGCGCCACCGCCGTGGCTGTCCGCGCAGTTCCTCGCGCCCCTGTGGGGCTCGGGCTCGTGCGGGGTCGGTGGGTCGAGGTTTTTAGGGGCGCGGGGCTGTGTGTTATTGGCGGCTGGCGCCGCGTGGGCGCGACGCGGCACGACGGGGCTGAGTGTCGCCACGGGTCCCGGGGAGGGGTCAGGCTTCGGCGACGGCGGTGGTGAGGACGGCGTGGGAGGGGCGGTCGAAGGCCATGAGGCGTACGTGTTCGACGCGAGTCGACGCGTGGGTGAGGACGGCGACGGCGATGCGGGCCGCCTGGTCGGCGGGGAAGCCGAAGATGCCGGTCGAGATGGCGGGGAAGGCGAGGGTGGAGACGCCGAGGGTGTCGGCCACTTCGAGGCAGCGGCGATAGCAGGAGGCGAGGACGTCGGTCTCGCCGGAGGCGCCGCCCTTCCATACGGGACCGACGGTGTGGATGACGTGCCGGATCGGGGGGTCGAGGTCGAACCCGGGGGTGGCGACGGCGTCCCCCCGCGCGCAGGGCGCCACGGCGGCGCCGGCCTCGGCGAGACGGGGGCCGGCGGCCCAGTGGATGGCGCCGTCGACTCCGCCGCCGCCCTGGAGGGACTCGTTGGCGGCGTTGACGATGGCGTCGACGGCCTGTTTGGTGATGTCGCCCTGGACGACCTCGATGTGGACCATGGACTGATGATGGCGGGGGAAGGCGGGTCGGGCACGTCGAATTCGGTCAGGGGGTCCGCAGGGCGGCGGCCAGGTCGCGCAGGTGGCTGTCGACGGGGCCGAGGCTCAGGAGTCCGCTGGCGGCGCCGGCCAGCTCACCTGCGGCGGGCAGCAGTTCGGCGTGGGCACGCCGTGCGGCTGGCGGGGAGTCGAGTGCGAGGGCGGCGCGGGCGGTGAGGGTCCACATGGCCTCGTAGAGGAGGTCGTGCGGGGGCGCGGGGGCACCCCGGAGGGCGGCGGCGGCCTCGGGGCGGCGGTCCTCGGCGAGCAGGAGGAGGGGGCGGACCCACGGGGCGTACGGGCCCCAGTCGGCGTCGGTCCGCGCGAGGACGAGCAGGTCGCGGCCGTGCCGGAGCCGCAGGCACAGAAGGGCGAGGGGGAGGAGCCCGCGCTCCAGCCCCGGCATCCCGGCCCCCGTCAGCTCGGCGGCGGCATCCCCGTACGCGGCCTCGGCCGCCTCGAAGGTCCCGGTCTCCGCGAGCCGCAGCGCCCCGTACCACCGGGTGAACACCCCTACGAGCGGCAGCTCATGACGCTCCGCCAGCCGGTCGGCGGCGGCGGCGTGCTCGTCCGCCGCCCCGAAGTCGCCCCGTGCGCAGGCCGCTTGGAGCCGGATGAGCCGGCCGAGCACCTCGGACGTGAACAGGCCGTGCCGCGAGGAGAGTTCGACCAGCTCCGCACCGATCGCATCGCGTTCCGGCGCCAGACCCGCCCGCTGAAACGTCTGCATGAAGGTCGCGTTGAGCGCGAACGCCAGTAGCACCGGATCGTCCAGCCGCCGCGCCGCCTCCTGCGCCAACCGGGCCGCCTGCGCCCCGCGCCCGCCGCCACCGCGCCCGCCGCCGACGTTCGCGCCGCCGACGTCCGCGCCCCGCGTCTCCAGCGCGATCGTCGCCAACAGCCGTGCGCGCAGGGCCTCTTCGGCGGGGCCCGGCGGCAGGGCCGTCAGGGTGCGTTCGGCGGCGGCCACCACTTGGGCGGCTTGGGCGGGGTCGTCGAGGCGGGTCCAGACGGCGGGGACGTCGTAGGCGCCGATGACGCGGGCGCAGAGGTGGGGGTCGCCGAGTTCTTCGGCGGCGGAGACGGCGGCGAGGCGGTGGCGGCGGGCGGACCGGAGCCCGTCGCCACCGGTGACGGCGAGGCCGCGCAGGAGGGTGACGGTGGATTCCAGGCGGGCGCGGGCGCCGGTGGGGACGGTGCGGTCGTAGGCGGCGGTGGCCTCGGCCCAGACGCGTTCGGCGCCGCCCGCGCCGGGGTCGAGGCGGTCGTCGTCCTGCCGGAGGATGTCGGCTTCGAGGGCGCGCAGGCCGGGCCCGGGGTCGACGCCGAGCTGTTCGACCAGGAGGGCGCGGGCGCGGCGCAGTACGGCCAGGGCGTCGCCCTGGCGGCCCGAACGGTAGAGGGCGAGGGCCAGCAGGCGCCAGGCGTCCTCGCGCCAGGGGTGCTCCGCCGCGTGGGCGTCGAGGTCGGCGGCGGCCTCGGCGGCCAGGCCGAGGGAGAGGCGGGCCTCGGCCCGGCGTTCCACGGCGTGCAGCCGCAGTTCGGCGAGGCGGGAGCGTTCGGCGCGGGCCCACGGCTGGTCGGCGAACTCGGCGTACGCGGGCCCGCGCCACCACCCCAACGCCCGCTGGAGCAGGGCGAGTACGTCCTTCGGCGGCAGCCCGGCGGCCTCGGTCACGGCCTGCTCGAAGCGCCACGCGTCCACCGTGTCGGGCGCGGCGCGCAGCGCGTAGCCGGGGCCCTCGGTGACCAGCAGCCGGGCGGGCGCGCGCGGCGGCCGGTCGGGTTCGAGGGTGCGGCGCAGGGCCGCGACGAAGGTACGGAGGGTGCCAACGGGGTCGGCGGGCGGCGCGGGGGAGGGGCCGGGACCCGCGCCGTCGTTCCCCGGCCGCTCCGGCCACAGGTCCTCGACCAGCCGGGCGACCGGTACGACACGGCGGCGGGCGATGACCAGGCGGGCCAGTACGGCCCGGTGCCGTGGCCCCCTCAGCGCGAGGGCCGCACCGCGTACCGCCTCGTCCGGGCCGTCCCCGCTCTCGGCCCAGGCCGCCACCGGCCCCAGCACGCCGAACGCCACCCGCACCGCGTACCGCCTCTCCGGGAGTTCCCCCAGGTCACGGTAGCGCGCTCATCGGCTGCTCATCCGCCGCCCACACGCTGGAAGCACGAGCCCGTTGACGCGCCAGGCCCGCGTACGACCCGGACCGCGTACGCGCACAGACCGCGTATACGCCCGGACCGCGTACGGACCAGGCCCGCGTACGGACTAGGCCCGCCTACGGACCAGGACCGCCTACGGACCAGGCCCGCGTACGCGCACGGCTCGCGTACGACCGACCGGCACCGCCGCGTACGGGGCACGGCCCGCGTACGTCCACCCACCGAAAGGGGCACCCCATGCCACCCGCCATCCCCGGCTTCGACCTCCGCCGCGTCCCCGCGGCCGACGGCGTCACCCTCACCGCCGCCGTCGGCGGCTCCGGGCCGCCCGTCGTCCTGCTGCACGGCTTCCCGCAGACCCACCTGATGTGGCGGCACGTGGCCGTCGACCTCGCCGCCGACCACACCGTGATCTGCCCCGACCTGCGGGGTTACGGCGCGAGCGACAAGCCGGCCGAGGCCGACGACACGGCCGGCCCCGCCGGGACGGCACCAGCCGTCTACGCCAAGCGCACCATGGCCGCCGACATCGTGGCCGTGGCCGCCGCCCTCGGACACGACCGCTTCGCGCTCGCGGGCCACGACCGCGGCGCCCTGGTCGCCTTCCGCGCCGCCCTCGACCACCCCGGAACGGTCACGCACCTCGCCTGCCTCGACGTCCTGCCCACCCTCGACATGTGGGACGCCATGCACGGCACCACGGCCGCCGTCGGCTTCCACCTCTACCTGATGGCGCAGCCGCCCGGTCTGCCCGAGCGGATGATCGCCGCCGGCCCCGACCTCTTCTTCGGCCACTTCCTGGACCTGTGGGTCCGAGCTCCCGAAGCCGTCCCGGCCGACGTGCGCGCCGTCTACCTGGCCGCCTGCCGGGCCGCGATCCCCTCGATCGTCGCGGACTACCGCGCCTCGGCCGGTATCGACGTCACCCACGACGCGGCCGACCGCGCCGCGGGCAACCGGCTGCGTATGCCCGTCGCCGTCCTCCAGCAGGACTGGGGCGCGGCGCTCGGGTTCGACGCCGCCGCGCTGTGGTCCGCGTGGGCCCCCGACCTCCGGCACACCACGGTCGACACCGGCCACTTCATGGCGGAGGAGTCCCCGGCGACGGTCGTCACGGCCCTCCGCGACCTCCTCGCCCGCTGATCCGGAGGCCCGCCCGCCGGAACCCGACGCGGTCGGGGACGCGTGGTCGGGCGGCGGCCCGGCGGGACCCGTGCCCGTCGGGGGTGCGGTGCCGCCGGTTTCCGGCTCCGGCGGCGGTCAGACGGTGAAGATCCGTTCGGCCTGGTCGCGGTGGGTGTGCAGGTCCCCGTACACGGGAGAGATCTGGTCCGCGGTCGCGGGTCGGCGACCCGCGGGCGTACCTCGTACGGGTCGTCACGCGGCAGCCGCTCGACCGGCTGCGCACGCTGGCGCGTCGCCGCGAGGAGTACGTCGGCGAGTGGCTGCCGGAGCCGCTGCTGACGGCCCCCGACGTCGCCGAGGACGTCGAACTCGCCGACAGCGTCTCGATGGCGCTGCTCACCGTCCTCGAAACGCTCGGGCCGACCGAGCGGGCGGTCTTCGTGCCGCGCGAGGTCTTCGGGACGCCGTACGGGGAGATCGCCGAGGCGGTCGGGAAGTCCGTGGCCGCGGTACGCCGGATCGCCCGGCGCGCCCGCGACCACGTGGCGGCCCGGCGGCCACGGGTCGAGGTCGGCCGCTCGCCAGCGGCAGGCCGTCGTGGAACGCTTCCTCGCCGCCCTGCGCACCGGCCGGGTCCAGGACCTGCTCGGCGTCATGGCCCCCGACGTCGTCTTCGTCGCCGTCGCCGACGGCGGTGGCCTCGCCCCCGCCTCCCGCGTCCCCGTGCACGGCGCCGTCCGCGTCGCGGCCCTCCTCGCCGGCCCCGGCCGCCTGGTCTCCGCCGTCTGGCTCAACGGCGCCCCGGCCGCCCGCGTCGAAGTCGACGGTCGCGTCGCCGCCGCCACCTTCGGCGTCCGCGACGGCCGCGTCACCCACATCCACGCGGTGGCCAACCCCGAGAAACTCACCCGCCTCGGCCCCGTCCCGACCCGCCTCGCCCGCTGAGGCGGGTCGGAACGGCGCCGGTACGTCAGCCCACCGGCTGGTAGTGCTGGAGGTAGAGGAAGATCGACTTCCAGCCGCTGCCGACGTTGAGGACGTGGAGCCGGCCGCCGGAGGGCCCGAGGTCGAGGGCGGTGATGCCCTCGACCTCGTCGTCGGGCTGGACGTCCTGGGTGAAGGCGCGGGTGACGGTGCCGGTGGCGGGGTCGATGGCGTAGACGGCCTTGTCGCCGTCGCCGTCCACGGAGGCGTAGAGGGAGCCGTCGAGCATGGTGGCGCCCTGGATGCGGCTGAGGGGGCGGGAGAGGCGGACGGTGGTGGCGACGGGGAGTTCGGCTCCGGCGGGGAGCGAGAGGAGGTCGCTGAGGCGGTAGCCGACGAGTTCGTCGGTGCCCTGGGCGCTGTCCTGGTTCCAGGGGGCGGTCCAGACGAGGCCGGTGGCCGGGTCGACGGCCACCCACGGGACGCCGCCGGGCAGCAGCGCGAGGGGCAGGCGTACGTAACGGCCCGTCCAGCTCAGGTCGTTGGCGGAGTACAGGGCGAGCAGCGGGTTCCGGTAGCCGTTGCCGTCCTCGATCGGGGCGACGACGTAGCCCCCGTACACGTCGATGTCCCCGATGTGGTCGGAACCGTAGGCGCCGCTCAACGCACCAGGAATGGCAAGGGCGTTGGAGGCCGTCTCGTGGTTCCCCTCGACCGTCGCCTTGTCGAGGCTGTACGTGCCCGAGTAGTAGAAGTACGTGCCGTCGGTGGCGATGCCCTGCCCGCGCTCCAGGGCGGTGATGCCCGTCCAGGTGGAGTACGCGGGGAGGCGCTGCCAGGTCGTCGCGTACGCCGCCTGCGGCAGCAGCGCCAGGGTGGCCGCGACGGCCACCGTGCTTCCCGCTCGCCAGATCTTCATCAGCCCGAACCTCCATGTCGACCGCTGACAAGGCCAGTTGGCCATCGGCGGCATCCATTGGAGCAGCGGGGCGGCGGACGAGCCCACCGGTGGTGGATGAACTCTGGCCGAAGGGCAGTCGAGGGCAAGGGCCTTGACGGGCAAGGGCGTTGGCGCCTCGACTGTCCGTCCGGTCGCCCGCACCGCCCGCTGCCCACGCGCCGCACGGCCCGCACCGCGGCCGATCCGGTGCCGGTCCACGGCGGGGCGTACCGGCGGATGGTCGTACGGGCGAACGTCCCCGATCAGGCGCGGGCCACGGTCGTACTCACGCGCGCCGCGCCGCCCACACCGTGCGCTCGGTCCGCACGGTCAGGTCGTCGCGGCGCGCGATGCTGCCCGGACCATCGGCGTCGAGGAGCCGGTCGAGCGCGGCGAGGTCTTCCGGCGCCAGGGTCTCGGCGATGCCGCCGCGCATACGGGTCAGGCTGGTGAGCGCGTACCGGCCGACGGCCTCGGCGTGGGGCGGGCCGATGTTCACGGTCACGACGCGCTCGCCCACGACGGTCAGGCCCGCGGCACTCAGCATGGGCCCCCAGTCGGCGCCGCGGTGCGGCACGTGCTCGGCGTGGTGGTGGTCGAGCGCGGCGTGGCAGCGCTCTTCGAGCCCCGGGCGCTCCGCGGGCGCGTCCTCGGGCAGGAAACGCGGGAAGCCCGCCAACTCGACGACGGCGAAGAGCCCGCCGGGCGCGAGCGTGTCGCGGACCTGGCGCAGCGTGCGCTCCGGGTCCGCCATGTGGTGCAGGGAGGCCGACGCCCAGACCAGGTCGGGCGAGCCGAGGTCGGGCCACCGCGTGTCGAGGTCGGCCTGGACCGTACGGACGCGCCCGGCGACCCCGGCCGCCTCCGCGTTGCGGCGCAGGCGGTGCAAGTGGTCGGCCGAGGTGTCGACCGCGATGACCTCGGCCTCGGGGAAGCGCCGGAGCAGGGCGAGGGTCCCGGCTCCGGTGCCGCAGCCGAGGTCCACGATGTGACGGGGGGCGGCTTCGACGGGCAGCCACGCGGTGATCGAGGCGGTGTGCTCGGCGAGGACTTCGGCGTCGAGGTCGAGGATGTCCGCCTGGCTGTCGGCCTCGGCGTCGTGGTGCGAGGCGCTGGCCTTTGGGGTGCCGTGATCGTGGTCGTGCTGGGCGTGACCATGGGCGTCGTGGGCCGCGTGCGGGGCTGCGTGAGTCATGGCGCCCACCGTATGAGGGCCGTGGGCGGGCCGCCCGGTCGCTTTCGGGAACGGCAAGACGGTGGGCGTCCGGGCTGCCGACGGCGCAAGTCGCGCGCCCTGGCCCGCGCGAGTCGCGGGCTCCGGCCTGCGCGGGCCTCGACGTACTCGAGTCGCGGGCCCCGGCCTGCGCGGGCCCCGGCGTACCCGATTCGCCGAACGGGCTCAGACCCCGTCCCCCTCGCCGCCGCTCTTCTCGTCGCCGCGCTGGTGCCCGCGCCGCGCGTCACGGTCGAAGATGCCCAGCAGTTCGCAGGGCCCGCCCTCCGCGCCGATGGCGTGCGGCAGCATCGTCGGGAATTCGGCCGACTGGTTGGTCTCCACGCGGAAGCGCCGGTTGCCCAGGAGCAGCACGGCCGTGCCCGACAGGACGACGAGCCATTCGCGCCCGGGGTGGGCGCGCAGCCGGGAGGGGCTGTCCGGCGGCGGATTCGTCAGGCGCTGCCGTACGACCGTCATACCCGGGTCGGCCTTCACGGCCCAGCGCATCGTCTGGTGCGCGGAGTCGATCATCGGACTGGAGATGACGTCCTCCGTGGCCGTCTCGACGAGCTGGTCGAGCGTGGTGTCCATGGCGCGCGCGAGGGTCACGAGCTGGTCCAGCGCGAGGCGGCGCTGACCGTTCTCGATCCGGCTGAGCGTGGAGGGGCTGAGCCGGGCGCGGCCGGCCAGTTCGTCCAGCGACCAGCCCTGCGCCACCCGCAGCGCGCGAATCCGCTTGCGCACCAGGCTGTCGAGATCTTCATCGTCTTGCGTCATAGGCAACATCTTATGCCTCGCGCGCAAAGTCCGCTTAGCGTGGTCGTACCGGGCCCCGGACGGGGCTCCCGCTCAGCGCAAGGGCGCAAGCCGACGCGTAGAGAGCCGACACGTATAGAGAGGTACGCCCATGCCCGCGACGCTTCCCGCGCACGTGAACGATCCGGCCGATCCGGCCGGTGCGACCGATCCCGCCGGTGTGACCGATCCCGCCGATGGGGCCGACGCCTTCGCCCCGACCCTCGACGCCGTGGTGATCGGCGGCGGCGCCGCCGGGCTCAACGGCGCCCTCATGCTCGCCCGCTCCCGCCGCTCCGTCGCCGTGGTCGACAGCGGAACCCCGCGCAACGCGCCCGCCGACGGTGTCCACGGCCTCCTCGGCCTCGAAGGCATCCCCCCGGCGGAGCTGCTGCGCCGGGGCCGGGAGGAGGTACGGCGGTACGGCGGCAAGGTGCTGGTCGGCGAGGTGACCGCCGCCGAGGTCGTCCCCGGCGCCGACCCGCGTTTCACGGTCACCCTCGCCGACGGCGCCACCCTCCGCGCCCGCCGCCTCCTGGTCGCCACCGGGCTGCGCGACGTACTCCCCGACATCCCCGGCCTCGCCCGGCACTGGGGGCACGACCTCGTGCACTGCCCGTACTGCCACGGCTGGGAGGTGCGCGACGAGCCCGTTGGCGTACTCGCCGTCGGTCCCGCCTCCGTCCACCACGCCCTGCTCTTCCGGCAGTTGACCGATGACCTGGTCTACTTCACGCGCGGCACCGACCTGGACGACGAGACCCGTACGCGCTTCGCCGCCCGCGCGATCCGGGTCGAGGACACCCCGGTGGCGGCGGTCGAGTCGACCGGGTCCACGGAGGGCGCCGGGCTTACGCGGGCCTCCGGGTCCACGGCGAGCCTTGGGCCCACGGAGGGCTCCGGGTCCGCCGCGGGCGGGCACATCGCGGGCGTACGGCTGACCGACGGCCGGTTCGTACCGCGCCGCGTCCTGGCCGTCGCGACCCGCATGCTGGCCCGTACCGACGGACTGGCCGGGCTCGGTCTGCCGATGGAGGACCTGCCGGGCGGGATGGGCCGCCGCTTCGCCGCCACCGGCCCCGCGGGCACCACGTCGGTGCCGGGCGTGTGGGTCGCGGGCAACGCCACCGACCTGACGGCCCAGGTCGGCGCCTCCGCCGCCGCGGGCGCCCTGGCCGGTGCGCACATCAACGCCGACCTGGCCGCCGCCGACACCGAGGCGGCTCTCGCCGCGGCGGACGCGCCCTAGGAGCGCTCTGACGCGGCGGGGTCCGGTGCCGCCCGTACGTGCGCGCGCTCGCCCTGCTTGCCGACGAGGCTGAGGAATTCCACGGGCCCCGAGCCTGTGGAGCCGAACCAGTGCGGCGTACGGGTGTCGAACTCGGCCGCCTCGCCCGGCTTCAGCACGAGGTCGTGCTCGCCGAGCACCAGCCGGAGCGTGCCGTTGAGCACGTAGATCCAGTCGTAGCCCTCATGGGTGCGCAGGACGGGCTCCACGAGGCCGCGCGGCGGGGCGGGCAGGACGAATTTGTACGCCTGGATGCCGCCGGGCCTGCGGGTCAGCGGCAGCACGGTGGAGCCGTCCTTGCAGGCGATCGGGCGCAGGTTGAGGCGCGGGTTGCCGGTGCGGGGCGCGTCGACCAACTCGTCGATGGTGACGCCGTACACCCTTGCCAGCGGCAGCAGTTGCTCCAGCGTGGGGCGGCGCAGGCCCGCTTCCAGCCGCGACAGCGTACTGACCGAGACGCCGGTCGCCGCCGCCAGATGCGTCAGCGTCAGGTCCCGGCCGAGCCGCAGATTCTTCAGGCGGGGGCCGACGGCGTCGAGGGTGCGGCCCACTTCGTCGTCGGTGCCGTCCGTGCCAGCCATGCCAGCCGTGCCGCCCGCGCCAGCCGTGCCGTCCGTGCCAGCCGTGCCAGCCGTGCCGTCCGTGTGATCCATGGAGCCCAGTTTGCCGATCGGCAAACAATTTTGCACATCGGGGCCGGTCGTGGCGACGATCGCTCCCGCGTTTCCCCTGTTGACCGTCCCTGGTGAAAGGTCCGTCCAGATGAGTACGGAGAGTCCGAACCGGCCCGCGCGGGTCAGTGCCGAAGCCGCAGCCGTGGGCACGGGCGTTGACGTACCGGTCGACGTAACAGCCCCTGACGCGGCGGGTGTTGACGACCCGCGTCGGCGCCGCGCGATCCTGATCTCCGTCTGCGTCGCGCTGATGGCCGTCATCGCCTCGGTGTCCGGCCTCAACGTCGCGCAGCCGGACCTGGCCGTCGCGTTCGACGCCTCGCAGAGCACGATCCTGTGGATCATCAACATCTATACGTTGAGCCTGGCGGCGCTGCTGCTGCCGCTCGGCGCGGTCGGCGACCGATGGGGCCGAAAGCCCGTGCTGCTCACGGGACTTGCCGTCTTCGGCGGCGCCAGCGTCGTCGCCGGTCTGGCGACATCGGCCGAGGTCATGATCGCGGCTCGGGTGCTGAGCGGTGTGGGCGCGGCGATGATCATGCCGGTGACGCTCGCCGTCATCACCTCCACCTTCCCGGCCGAGGAGCGCGGGCGGGCGATCGGGGTGTGGACCGGCGTCGCGGGCGGCGGCGGCATCCTGGGCATGTTCCTGTCGGCCGCGCTGGTCGACGTGGCGAGCTGGCGCTATCTCTTCGTCCTGCCCGTGGCGCTCGTGCTCGTGGCCGCCGTGATGACGGTGCGGTCCGTGCCCGACTCGCGCGACGCGGCGACGCACTCCTTCGACACGGTCGGGGCGCTGACCTCGGTGGTCGCGGTGGTCGGGCTGATCTTCGTACTCCAGGAAGGGCCCGAGCGGGGCTGGGCCGCGCCCGTGACCCTGCTCAGCCTGCTGGTCGGCGTCCTGGCCGCCGCCGGCTTCGTGCTCTGGGAGCTGCGGCGGCACGGCCCGCTGCTGGACGTACGCCTCTTCCGCGAGCGCGGCCTGGCCGGCGGTTCCGTCGCGCTGCTGGCCGTCTTCGGCGTCCAGGCCGGGATCTTCGTCGTCCTCTTCCCCTTTCTCCAGGCCGTGTTGGGCTGGTCGGGCCTGCTGTCCACGCTGGCCCTCATGCCGATGGCCGTCCTGATGATGGCCACCTCGGGCCTCGCGCCGCGTCTCGCCGAACGGGTCGGCAGCCGTCGTACCATGGCCCTCGGCATCCTCCTCGGCGGCGCGGGCCTGGCCCTGATGGCCACCCTCGTCTCCGTGGACGGCGGCTACCTCTCCGTCCTGCCCGGCATGCTCGCCATGGGCATCGGCATGGGCCTCACCATGACCCCCGCCACCGAGGCCATCACCAGCTCACTGCCCAGCGAACGCCAAGGGGTCGCCTCCGCGCTCAACGACGTCACCCGCGAATTCGGCACCGCCCTCGGTGTCGCCCTCCTCGGCGCCCTCCTCTCCTCCGGCTACCGCGGCGCCATCGGCCCCCGCCTCGACGGCGTGCCCCCGGCCACCGCCGCCACCGCCCGCGAAGGCATCGCCAACGCCGTCGAAGCCGCCCACGCCACCGGCGGCCCCACCGCCCCCGCCCTCGTCCGCGCCGCCCAGCAGTCCTTCGTCGACGGCTGGCAACAGGCCATGTGGGCCGGCGTAGCCGTCATGACCCTCCTCCTCGCCTACTTCCTTCTTCCGAGCCGGACTCGTCGCTCAGACCGGTGAGGCGGGCGCGTCGGCGGCGGTCGGGTCCGGAGGTCTCCACGACCGTTTCACCCCGCCCGCCCGCTGACCCCTACGATCCGCCCGACGACGGCCGCGGCCCGGTCCGCGTGCTCCTCCGCCCACCTGCCGACGTGCTCCCTGACCGCTTCCCTCACGCAGGCGCGCACCTCGGCGTTGCCCAACGTGCCGTGGACCGGGTCCTCGAAACAGGGATGGTCCACCTTCACCGACACGACCGCGGTCAGTCCTTGGCCGATCCGGTCGCCGCCGAGATCGGGATCGGCCGCCGAGAGCAGCCTCCGCTCGCGGGCGAAGGCGTTGACCGCGAGCGCGAGTCCGTCGCGGAAGCCCGCCAGGTGCGCGCCGCCGTTCCGGGTGGGCCCGCTGTTGGCGAAGCTCCGGATGCGCTCGTCGGGGGAGGAGCACCACCGCAGGGCCACCTCGGCCGTCCCCTCCATCCGCGGGTCCTCCCGGGCGAAGGCGATGACGTCGGGGTGCAGGGGTGTCCGGGCCGGGGCGTCGGGGTCGTCATGACCGTGGGGGCTGTCGAGGAAGACGACGAAGTCCTGTACCCCGTACGGGAACCGGAACCGTACCGACTGCTGCTCGCCCGGTGACCGCGCGTCGGTCAGCGAGATCTCCAGGTCCCTGTTCAGGAACGCCAGCTCCCTGAAGCTGTCCGCGAGCGCGGCGAACGAGCACTCCGTGGTCGGGAAGATCTCCGGGTCGGGCCGGAAGCTGAGGGTGGTCCCGGTGCCGGCCGCCGGTCCCACGACGGTCGGCGGCGCGATCGCGCCGCCGCGCTCGTACTCCTGCACCCACCGGACCCCGTCGCGCCGTACCTCGGCCGTCAGGCTGCTCGACAGGACATTGGCGACGAAGGGCCCGAAGCCCGCCCGCTCCAGGACCGCGCAGTGCCGACCGGGGGGTTTCGGCCTGCCGGCCGTGCGGGTCAGCAGCGTTTCGAGGCCGTCGCCGTCCTCCGCGACCTCCACCGGGACCCCCGGCCCGTCGTCGGCGACGCTGACCTCGCCGCCGGGTCCCAGGACGACGTCCACGGTCCCGGCCCGCCCGGCCAGCACTTCGTCCACCGCCCGGCCCATGACCTGGAACACCATCTGATGCAACCCGCGTCGGCCGGTCGTCCCGACATACATGCCAGGCCGCCGCCGAATGGTCTCCCTCGCGTCCAGCACCGTGATGTCGCTGGCCTCGTACCGCCAGCGGACCTCCTCCGCGCCGGCCTTCTCCCTGCCGTCCTCCGCGCCGCCCCGACTCACGAGATCCCCCTCCGACCGCGTCCACCCGAGCCCCCCAGCCTAGGCGAATCCGCGTAAAACACCAGGTCAGCCGCCACGCGACGAACCCGTGCCCGCCCCGCTGCCCGCCCCCCGGCCCCCTCCCGGCCCACGACTCCCCACCCTCGCCGGAAGCGCGGCCAAACCCCGTCTGAGCCCCCTCAATCCCCCCTCCCCGTCGCCCCCGAGGCGCCCATTTCCCCCATCGCGCATCCGGCCGCCGCTCTCTCCGGTCGGCCGTCAGCGACCGCCCCGCGAGTCACCGGCAACCCGGTCGCGGTAGCCCTCGGGGAGCTCGCCGACCGACGGGATGTCCGCAGGAAGCGGCAGAAGGAGAAGGTCCCAGCTCAAAGTGGCCTCCAGGGTCCAGGTGTCGCCGAAAACGCTATCTCCCGGCCCTGACAGCACCGGCCCCGGACGTACCGGCCGCAGGGGGGCATCGGGGGCAGGGGGAGCAGTCGGTGAGGCTGGTGTGACTGGTCGAGATACCTGTCACCTGGAGCGGTGGCCGACCTGAGGTTTCCGGTCGTTCTGATCGCTGTAGTTGCCACCGTTTAGTCGTTCTATCTGTCACTGGCGCGCACTTTTCGTGCGTGTTGTCACCAAGATCGGGCTTTGGCCCAGTGTCGGCCGCCGGGCTGGTTTCTTGGCGGGATAGAGCTATCTGAGCCGGTATCCGGCGTCGCGCGCGTGCCGGCGGCGGGCAGCCCGGGCGCGTTGTGGTCGCACTCCTGTTCATGGGTGGATTTGCTCGTCCCGGTGGAGCTCGCGTCCGGCCGCAGCGGCTTGGACCTGGGCGAGGGGTGGCAGGGTCGGTGGTCGGTGACCTGGCGGGGCGACGGGGAGGGTGCCTCCGCTCCGCTCGACCGGGTGGTGCGGGGAAATCTGGCTGGGCTGGAGCCGATGAGGGGGTTCACTTGGCGCCGGGGCCAGCGCCACCGTCCCGGCCTGCCGTTCATGGTCAGCACGGGGCGGCTGCACGGCTCAGAGAGTCTGGAGGAGTCGAAGCTGCTGCTGGCCCTGGACTTCGACGCGCAGGTCACGGAGATCGTCTCGCAGCCGCTTCGGATCCGCTTCACCTGTGCTGCCGGGGAGCGCGACCACACCCCGGACTACCTGGTGCGGACCCGGTCGGGGGTGTGGTTGATCGATGTCCGGCCCGCGGCGCTGATCGAGGACTCGGACCGGGAGTCGTTCGCGGCGGCGGCCGAGACGGCGAGGGCATGCGGTTGGGATTTCGCAGTCGCGGCGGGATGGCTGCCTCACGTGATGGTCACCCTGGACTGGTTCTCGTCGCAGCGGCGCCCGAAGAAGGACCCGCTGGGGGTGGGGCCGGTCCTGCTGGATCAAGTCGGCCGGGGCGACCGGACGTTCGGCGAGTTGGCGGCGTCCAGTGCCTTCGAGCCGGTGGCCCGGGCTCAGCTTCTGCATCTGCTGTGGCATCGGCGGCTGGGGGTGGACCTGCGCGAGCCGCTGGGCGACGGGTCCGTGATCTCCTTGGGCGAGGTGGGGCAGTGACCGGGGTGCCGATGGACGTGTCGGTGGGTGCCGAACTGGTGCTGGACGGCGTCCAGTGGCGGGTGGAGCGCGGCGAGCCCCACACGGGACGGGTCCACCTGGTGGCGTTGGACGGGAGCCGGCAGTGCGTGACGTTCCGTTTCCTCGCCCACCACCCCGACTGCCACAGCTCCTCACGGACCGGGGCCGAAGGAGCGGGTCGGGGACGGCAGCCCAAGACCTTGAGCGACCTGACTTCAAGACAGTTGACGCTGGTCAAACTTCGGTTCGCGCACCTGATGGAGACCAACACGGGCTATCGCAGCGGGGATCCGCTACGGCCCGAGTCCGGCGAGCCGAAGCCTCAGTACGACCCGGACACCACCTTCTTGACTCAGCGCCGGCTGGCGAAGGTCGCCGAACTGGAGGCGATGGGCCGCATGGAGGCGAAGGCGCTGGCCCTGGACCAGGTGGGGGTGCGCACGCTGATCCGCTGGGAGAACCGGCGGCGGCGCGACGGCCTGATCGGCTGCGCGGACGACCGGTGGCTGCGCGAGAGCGGCGGCCACCCGTCGGTCACGGCGGAGGTCCGCGAGGCCGTCTTGGCCGTCCGGCAGGAGACCCGGCACCTGTCGAAGGTCAGTATGGCCACCAAGGTCCGTCTGATCACCCAGTACATGCACGAGCGGTTCGGCACCGAGCCCGAGGATGTCCCCAGCTACCCGGTGCTGCGGCGGGTCTGGCGGGAGTGGTTCGGCTCGGGCCGGGGAAGGCAGCGCAACGAGCAGGCCATCGACCTGGTCTCCAACAACGGCCACGGCTATGTGCTGATCGACCGCCCCGGCAAGGTGGTCGCCCTGGACACCACGGTGCTGCCGGTGATGGTCCGCGAGAGCGTCTACGACGAGCCGGTGAAAGTCCACCTCACCATCGCGCTCTGCGCCTACACACATTCGATCTGCGCATTCCGCCTGACGCTGGTGTCCGACACCTCGGTGGACGTCGCGATGCTGCTGCGGGACGTGATGCTGCCGCTTCCCATGCGCGACGACTGGGGCAAGGAGATGGAGTGGCCCTACCCGGGGCTCCCAGCAGCGGTGGTCGCCGAGTTCGCCGGGCACGAGGTCGCCGGCCTGCCGTTCTTCGAGCCGGAGACGGTGACCACCGACCACGGATCGGTCTATCGAAACCACCACCTGGTGCAGGTCCAGGAAGACCTGGGCTGCAACATCCTTCCCTCACGCGTCCTTCGTCCGGAGGACAAGAACTGCTTCGAACGCGCATTCGGAAGCATCAGGTCCCTGCTCTTCGAGTGGCTTCCCGGCTACACCGGCGTCGACGTCGCCGATCGCGGCGCGGACCCCGAGGGCGACGCGGTGCTGACCGTCCCCGAGCTTGAGTACGTCATCGCGACCTGGATCGTGGGGACCTGGCAAAGGCGCCGACTGTCCGACCACGCCCCGCACTGGGACCCGGGCGGGGACCACAGCCCCAACTCCCTGCTGGCCGCGGCGTTCTCGCAGGGGGGCTTCGCCCTGGAGATCCCGTCCCCCGACCTCTACTACAAGATCCTCCCCGAGCACGCGGTCCACAAGGTCGACGAGCACCGCGGCGTCAAGGTCCGCGGGCTTTGGTATGACGGCCCGGCCCTGCGGCCCTACCGGGGCGAGCGGTCGAGCCGCGGCGGCCAGCGGCAGACCGCGTGGATCATCCACCGCGACCCCCGCGACCGGCGCACGGTCTTCTTCCAGGACCCGCTCAACCACGACTGGCACCCCCTGCGCTGGACCGGCCTGCCGCCGGACGACGTGGTCCCCGCCTTCGGCGACAAGCGCGTCTCCGAACTGCTGCGGAAGGTCAAGGCAGCCGGACTGCAGCCCCGGACCGACCAGGAACTGCTACCGCAACTGCTCGCCCTGATGCACAAGGTCAACCCCGTAGACCGGTGGGCGACCCAGATGACCAGGTCCGAACGCATCGAGGTCGCCCGTGAACGCGCGCAGGCCCGGGCCGCGGCAGCCGACCGCCCTCAACTTCCCGCACGTCCGGCTCCGGTTCCGCGTCGCACCCCGGCGGGCGGCGACGAGCGGCGACGCAGGCGCGAGGCGGCACTGGACGGCCCGCTGGAGGCACCGCCCCGCCTGGGCGACGAGGTCCGCCGCCGCAACCTCTTCGCCCTCCCACCAGTAGCCGACGCCAGCGAGGGAGAACAGTGACACCGTTCCGGTTTCCAGAGCCCGAGGACCGGCAGACCGCGGCCGGCTGGCAGCGCTGGTGTCGCACCCGGCACTGCTTCGTGCCGGCCCGACGGCTGTCCCGCGAGGAGTTCGCGCGGTTGGGCCCGGCCGAGCAGGAGGACTACCTGCTGCACCGGGACGTGACGAACAGCAACCTTCCGCTGCAGGAGACGCCGATGACCCAGGCCGTCTCCCGGGTCATGCGCTCACGGCTGCGGCTGGGCGCCTTCAAGGTCAGGCCCTCGACCCGGCGCGGGCTGATCATCAACGGCGGCGGCTGCCAGGGTAAGACGGAGACGGCCTGCGAGGTCGCCGCGTGGTTCGAGGAGTACTGGCGGGACCAGCACCACGACATCAACCCGGACGCGCTCGCGGGCACCCGGGACCTGCACATTCCCGTCGCCTACGTCCAGACCCCGGTCACCGCGAAGCCGAAGAGCACCTGCAAGGCGATCCTCGACTTCTACGGAGCCGACCACAGGGGCATGGACCTGCCGGCCCTGATCCGGGCCGTCCGTCGGCACGTTCACGCGCACGGCACCCGCGCGATCCTGCTCGACGACATTACGAGGCTCAAGCTCCACAGGCGCGACGACCAGGACGTGTTCGACATGCTCAAGGGCTTCATGGACATGAGCGCGACGCTCGTCCTGATCGGCGTCGACGTCCCGGCCTCCGGACTGCTGCAAGGCGCGGTGCTCGACTCCCGGACCGGTGACTGGATCATGCCCGCCCAGCACGGGGCGCCCGCCAGCCAGGGCGAGAGGACCCAGCACCTGCGGCGCTTCACCATGGTCGACCTCGGCCCGTTCCCCTATGAGACGCCGCAGGACGAGCTCGCGTTCCTCAAGCACCTCAAGGGCATCGAGGACCACATCTGCCTGTTCGACGCCGTCCCCGGCATGCTCACCGCCGGCGACATGCCCGACTACATCCGCGACCGCACCGGCGGCGTCGTCGGCCTGATGGAATGCCTCATCGAGGACTCCATCGAACGGGCCATCGACAGCGGCCACGAGGAACTGACCATCGAACTGATGGACCAGGTCGCCATCAGCGTCGAGGGCCTGCCCGGCCGCGACGCCAGCGCTGGCGAGATTCCCGAACTCCCCCCGCAGCCCGCCGTACCCAAGCCCAGACGGCCCCGCAACCGCGTCTACGACGACAAAGGCCCGCGGACCGCTGACGGTGACGCCGAAAGCGGCGGCACTGAACCCGGCGGACTCGAGGAGCGGGCCGGGTGACCCCGGTGGACCGCCTCGGACTCGTCCCCCTGCCATGCAGCCTGGATCCCCTGCCCGACGAGTCCCTCGTCGGCTTCCTCCTCCGCCTGGCCCACCGCCTGCAGATCTCCCCCATCCGGCTGGCACGGCTGATGGGCGTCGTCAGACGGCCGACAGACACGACGCTGGGGCGCCGGCTCCTGCTCGACCTGGACATCGACCGCTTCGCCCATGCCACTCGGCTGACCGAGGACGAGGCCACCGAGCTGACACTCCGTCCCTGGCGGAGCCGCTATCCGCCCATCGCCCGATCTCTCGAGTCCCGGGACCCCCGGGGCATACGGGAGAACTGGCTGTTCAACGACTTCCCCCCGCTACTGCCCGGAATGCCTCGCCGGCGACGGCAGTCCCGTCCAGCAGCAGTTCGGCGGGACCTGGAAGAAGATCTGGCTCCTACCCATCACCTTCATCTGCCCCACCCACAAGGTGTTCCTGCGGCACCGCTGCCGACAGCCTCACGGACTCCAGCGCATGCTTGTCCAACTGATCCCTCAAGCCGCAGACCACACCCTCCGCCCTGACCAGTGCCGATTCCCGATCGCGCTCGAAGGCCAGAACCCGACCTCACGCAAAGGCAGGAAAGGTCCCTCCTGCGGAGCCCGCCTGGACCGAGCCGCCGCCCCCTGGCCGCCGCCCAGCACCAACATGATCGAGGCCCAGCAGCAACTGCTCGGCCTCCTCAGCCCCAGCCATACAGCCAGGGCAGCCGCCTCGTATTTTACCGACCTGCGCGTGACCACCGCCTTCCTCTGCAGCATCTGGCCAGCCAGCCGGAACATGATCGCCCCCGTTGCTCACGAAGCAGTCGCCGACCACGTCCGGACACTCCGCTCAAGTACCTGGCCCACACTCGACAGACCACCCATAGACCCAATCGCGACAGCAGGACTGCTGGTCGCCGCGTCGGCACTGCTCAGTACCGCCGACCTCGACGAAGTGCTGGCCCAGCACACACGGGCAGCTTTGAACGGGCCCCCCAGCAGAAGTCGCTGGTCCCAAGTTTTCGAGCGACACCGGTCCTCCTGTTCGGAACGTCTGCGACAGGCAGCCGCACCGACCACACGCTCCTACCGGATCGACCGTCCTCAAGGAGCCCGAAGCCCTGACCCCACCATCGGCTACAGTCCTGAAAACGTCCCCGCGTTCCTGGAGCAGGAGTGGTTCGACCACTACCTCCGACCGCTGGAACCTGGCCCCCATGCGAAGTCCATGCGCCGCCGCGGGGCTGTCATCCTCGTCCAGTGGGCAGCTGGCGGCTCCATGAACAACGCAGCCGCCTACCTCGGCATCAAGCCCAAAAACTACGGATACAGCACGACGGTCAGCTTCCACCGGTGGATGGACGATCACGGACCGGAGCAGTTCATCCAGGCTCTACGCGAACTTGCCAACAACTTCGACGCCGTCTCCTCCCCCCTCAACTACCGCAGGCGCCGTGGGGCACTCCACCGCTGGAGTCTGACCCACGAGGCCTGGCAAGAGATCACTGACCGCCTGCCGCCGGTCCCCGGACCTTTCCAGCCCAATCTGGACGACCGGATGCGCCAGGAGGCGTCCGCGTTCATCTGGGCGCAGGTCACATGCGGTGAACCCCTCTTCGCACCGCGAGCAATCGAGGAAGAACAGCCCGAAGACCTCCGCAGGCTGTGGAGCAGCCAACGCAGCAGCACCTGGGCCAAGCTCGCCCGCAGCCGCATGAACCACTACACAGCACTACGCGGACTCCTGCTCCAACATAGCGACACCCTCAGCAAGCAGATCGACTCGGGCATCAGCCCGCGCTCCGGCTAGAAACCTCTCCCACCGGCAACAGCCCCCAGGCGCACCCGGTGACGCTGAAGATCGACCTCGGCGACCTTCACTGTGATCAGCTCGCCTTCATCGACAAGTCCATGAGGGGTCTCGGCCGGCTCGTCAGCCAACTCCGAGAGGTGAAGGAACCCCTCAACCCCCGGAGCGAGCCGCACGAACACCCCAAAGGGAATGATCTTGGTGATCGGCCCAGTGAGAACCCGGCCGGCCTGATCCGCAAACTGAATGAGCGGATCTTCCTGCAGGGCCTTCAGCGAGAGCACGACCTGCCCGGACCGCGTCTCGGCAATGATCACCTCAGCGGTGACCCTCTGGCCTGGCTCGACCGCTTCGGAGGGGTGATTGATCCGAGTCCACGTCAGGTCGGGCACCCGGATGAAGCCGGTGCACAGACCGTCCGGTTCACCATCGAGGCGAACGAAGACCCCGAAGTTGTGAACCTCGGAGACCGTCCCAGTGACGACCCGCCCTCGTTCCATCGCGACGAGAAAGGACCGGAGAGCCGGAACCTCGCACGCCCTCGCAGAGAGGTAAAGCTGACCTTCGCGCCAACGCCCGATCTCTTCGGCCTCGATTTCCTCGCCGACCTCGAACAGTTCGGATGGATGCTCCGCCCGACGCATCGACGCCTCATGCAGAGGGACCCGACCAACCTCGGCTTCCTCTCCTTCGGCATCTACGAGCCGCACCAGGAGATCCGTCCCGTCGAATCCGACGACCTGCACCGTCCTCACGGGTCCTGGCTGGAGCTGGTTGATCAAGGTTTCCAATCCCGGATCACGGGCTGACTCGGACACGAACCGGAGCCTAGTCCGCACTGACCGGTCACGCCTCCCCCTTTGCCGCACGAGGCCTTTGCTGCCGCAAAGCCGCCGAAAGGCACCTCAATGCACTCGTGAGCAGCGCGAACGCAGCCCGGATCGCGATGACAACAGCCGGCATCACCACAGATGCAAGAAGCTCCGGACGTCGTCATAGCCATCGAGGGCTCGACCATCCACGTCTGACGCGTCCACCTCGGCTCGCACCGCCAGCGACTTCACCAGGGCGAGAGCCTCATCGCTGAGACGCCCGAAGCGTCGAGCAGTGTGACCCAGGCACAGTCCGGCCAGCCCGAGCAGCGGGCTTCCCGGCACAGCCCGTGTCCCAACCTGCACGCACCAATGTTCGACGAAGTCTCCATCGTCGTCGTTCAATGCGCTCCCGACCAGGACAGTCGCTGCTTCGGCCTCGTGCACGCGGTCATGCAGAGCCCGCTCCAACGTCTCGACCACGACCGCATGAGTCATGGCGGGCGGGTTCTCAAAGCTCCTGTGGGAGTGCATCCCGCGAGACTACGTGCCGCACACATCTGCCCCGTCCTATCCGAGCTGTCTCTGGATTTTGGGCTGAGCTGCTGATTCGCCAAGTGGATCTAGAACACACCTCGCCGAATTCTCAACAGACGTGGCTTCCGCAGGATCCCTGATGACCGTTCGCCCTCGGCTGGACCGTGCACCATGGTGGGGTGACGAATGCCGAAGCAGAGCCGGTCGAACACGATGACCGGTGGATCTTGAATCTCCGAGGGTGGGGCGTTGCTGGGATCACTGTCGACTACCGCCTCACGCTGGTCCTCGACGAAGGTTGGGAAGTCGTACTCGAAACGCCTGCTCGGCTCTCATCCGGGCCGGCCCACACCAATCCTGGCGTGCTTCTGGTGCCGGAGACTCAGGACGTGGCCGCAGCCCTCTCGCTCTTCGGGACGAAGGTCGTCTCTGCGGTCGCCTTCAAGTCCGGCACGCTTCGAATGGTGTTCGAGAATGGCACGCATCTGACGTGTCCAACCGATGCGGCGTTCGAGGCGTGGCAAATCACAGGCCCTGGAGGATGGCGGTTCGTGTCCCTGCCGGGAGGCGACCTCGGCGTTTGGCCCGCCTCCGCAGCGAAAGAGGATCCGCAAGTTCGGTCTGCAGAGCATTGAGAATCTGCCAGCTGGAGTACGACGGGACAACATCGCACTCGACATGTGCGACTTTTCATGATGGTGGGCAGGTAGTTGAGGGCTGACCTGGGCAGCAGGATTCTAGTTTTCGCTGTAGTTGGCATGGAATGGTCGAGTTAGTTGGCACGTCCGCCCCGGCGTCCTCAGAGGTCCTCCGCACCGATCCAGCAGATCGTCGCGACCAGATGGGCAGCCTTGTCAGTGGCATCGGCAGCGAGCAGAGCCCAATCCCGGCATTCGGAGACGATCTGCGGCCATGGCTTCTGTCGGTCGACATCCCAGTCGATGCTTGGCCCCCCACCGCCGAAAGCCCCTCCGCCGTCCCTGACCTGCCAGACCTGGAAGTAGAGCACTGCCTGGCCATGGGCAGCGAGATCGTCGACGACTTCGGCAAGGCACGCTGTCGGCCACGCTGGATCCAAGTGCTCCACGTGGCGACGCAGTCCGGCGGCGGCAGGCGGAAGGACGACACTGCGTGCATCGAGCTCGGCGAGTGCCCGGCGCAGTCCCACCCCCTCACTGTGATCGGGGGCTTCACCGCCTCGCCGGAAGTTCTCGTATGCCTGCCGCAGATCCGGCACCGCGCGGTGGATCCCGAGCTCGGCCAGGGCCTCGGCTGCCCACTGGCGGACCACCGTGTTGTCACTGCTCAGCATGCGGACGAGAGCGTCTCCCGGACGCGGATCTCCCAGCGCGGAGAAGACCTCGATGGCACACAGCTGCCCGAACGAACCCAGACCGGGCGCCGCCTCGATCAGCCGATCCAGCACCTGCGGGCCCATGGCGGTCAGCCCATGCTGGGCGTCCTCGGCCACCTCGCTCGAATCCGCATCCAGCTCACCCACCAGCCGAGCGATCACACTCTCCATGGTGACAAGTCTGACCTGCGGGCATCGGCCGAAGCTACGGAAATATCGTGCCGCTGCACGACCACCTCGCGTGCAACCCGCCGAACCTCACGCAAACCCGCCATACGGACGCATAACGACCGAGCTGATCATGCACGCCAACCATCTCGAAAAGTCGCAACATGCAGGCAGGACCCCAGCCGGAGGTGACAGTTGCCGCGACCAAGTGACAACTACCTCGACCAATCACAGCTGGGAGGGTCACTGTTGCAAGCGGTGTGCTTGCAAAAGTTAGCGGGGTGGGGGAAGGTGGAGGCATGGCTTCGCTGAAGGTGGGCAACGTCGGGGAGTACCTGCGGGAGCAGCGTCGGGGGGCGCGGCTCAGCCTGCGGCAGTTGGCGGAGGCGGCCGGTGTGTCGAATCCGTATCTGAGCCAGATCGAGCGCGGGCTGCGGAAGCCTAGTGCGGAGATCCTGCAGCAGTTGGCGAAGGCGTTGCGGATCTCGGCGGAGACGCTCTACGTGCAGGCGGGGATGCTCGACGCGCGGGAGCGGGACGAGCTGGAGGTGCCGGCGGTGATCATGTCGGACCCGTCGATCGACGAGCGGCAGAAGCAGGTGCTCATCCAGATCTACGAGTCCTTCAGGAAAGAGAACGCCGCCGCGGAATCGGCCGCCAAGGCCGAGGAAGCCGCACGACAGGCCGAAGAAGAACAGAAGAACGCCGAAGAAGAGCGGAAGAACGTGGAGGCGGATTCGTCTCCGACACTCGTACGGGAGGAATCCGAGAAATGACCATCACCGACGACATCGTCAAGAGCCTGCGCAACCCGACCCCGCTGTACGCGGTCGCGGGTACGGCGGACCTCGCCGCGGCGAAGCTCCGCGAGGTGCCCGCGCTGCTGGAGAAGCTGAAGGACCAGGCGCCCGAGCGGATCGAGAAGATCCGCGGCACCGACCCCAAGGACGTGCAGCAGCGGGTCACCGCGCAGGCCAAGGACGCGTCGACCAAGGCGCAGACGCGGCTGAACGAGACGATCAGCGGCATCGACTTGGACCTGAAGAAGATCGGCGGGTCCGTGCAGGACCTGGCGCTCCAGGGCGTGGGCCGGGCCGCCGAGTACGCGGTCAAGGCGCGCGAGACGTACGACGAGCTGGCCGAGCGCGGCAAGGGCGCGGTCGCTCAGTGGCGCGGCGGCGCGGCCGACGAAATCATGGAGATCCCGCCGGCCGTGAAGCTCGCGGACATCCCGGCCGACGAGCCGCTGACCGAGTCGATCGGCGACCGGCTGGCCGCGAAGCCCGCCGACACGTCCGGCGACAAGCCGGCCGCCCGCAAGACCACGCCCCGCAAGCCGAGTGGCGCGAAGAAGGCGACCGACAAGTCCGCGGAGTGAGGCGAGGGCCGGGCACGCTTTGCGAGCCCGGCCCGTTGTTCGTGCAGGAGCCGGTACGGTTGGGCGGGCGACAAGCGGACGGTCGGCACGGTGCCGGCCGACAGCGACAAGGGCGGTGGACGGCGTGCTGATCACGGGGTTCTTCGGGGTGCTCGGCCTGGTGTCGTGGGCGCTCTTCCTCTTCGCGGCCTTCGCCTTCGTCGACGCGGCGATCCGCCGTGAGGACGCGTACCGGGCGGCGGACAAGAACACCAAGGCGTTCTGGCTGATCATCCTCGGCATCGCGGCCGTGGTGATGAAGCTGTTCTCGGTGCTGTCGTTCCTGCCGGTCATCGGCCTGGTCGCCGTGATCGTGTACATGGTGGACGTACGCCCCGCCGTACGGCAGATCACCGGACCGCGCCGTGGCGGCGGCCTGCGGCGGCGCCGCGGCGGTGGCAGCAGCAGCGACGGCCCGTACGGCCCGTACAACGGCTGACGCGTACCCACCGGGCCGTATCCACCGGGCGGGCGGCCCCCAGTGGACCGGCCCCCAGCGCACCGGCCTCAGATCCGCTTCGGCCGCTCCAGCAGCACGACCGCCACGTCGTCCGTCAGCTCCCCGCCGTTGAGCTCCCGCGCCTCCGTGAGCGTCGCGTCGAGCAGTTCCTCGCCGCGCAGGCCCTCGGCCAGCAGCCGGGCGGTCATCCGTACCATCCCGTCCTGCCCGAGCCGCTGCGTGCCCTGGCCGATCCGGCCCTCGATCAGGCCGTCGGTGTAGAGCATCAGGCTCCACTCGCCGCGCAGCCGTACCGGTATCCGCTGCCAGCGGGCATCCGGGAGCAGGCCGAGCGCCGGGCCGCCCTCCGTGTACGGCAGCAGTTCCGGCACGCTGCCGGGAGCGCCGGGGGTCGAGAGCAGCGGCGCCGGGTGTCCGGCCAGATGCAGATCGGCGCTGCGCGCGTCCGGCGCGATGTCGACGGTGCAGAGCGTCGCGAAGATCTCGTCGTCCGACCGCTCGTGTTCGAGCACCTGCTGGAGCGTACGCAGCAGCGCGTCGCCGCCGAGCCCGGCGAAGGTCAACGCACGCCAGGCGATGCGGAGTTGGACCCCGAGGGCGGCGGCGTCCGGGCCGTGGCCGCAGACGTCGCCGATCATCGCGTGGACGGTGCCGTCGGGGGCGCGGACGGTGTCGTAGAAGTCGCCGCCGAGCAGGGCGCGGCTGCGCCCCGGGCGGTAACGCGCCGCGAAACGCAGGCTCGCGCCGTCCAGCAGCGGGGTCGGCAGCAGGCCGCGCTCCAGCCGGGAGTTCTCCTGCGCGAGCAGCTTCGTCTCGGTGAGCTGCCGGTGCGCGAGGTCGGCGCGCTTGCGCTCGACGGCGTAGCGGACGGCGCGCGTGACGGTCCCGGCGTCGACCTCGTGCCGCGCGAGGTGGTCCTGGGCGCCGACCCGTACGGCCTCCGCGGCCCGCCCGTCGTCCACGCCGTCGGTCAGGACGAGTACGGCGGTGCCGGGCGCGAGCCGCAGCACCTGCCGCAGGCCGTCCAGCACGTCGGGCAGGTCGAGGAGGATGCAGTGCACGTCGTCGGTGAGCAGACGGCCGGCCGCGGTGAGATTACGTGCCCGCAGGATACGGATCCGCGGCCCGCCGCCCTCCTGGAACCACGGCGCGGTGAAGGCGTCCGTCGCGTCCTCGCCGATGACCAGCAGCGTGAAGATCGCGGGACCGCTGCCCGGATCCTGCCGCTGCCGAGGCAGCGAGAGGGCGCCGGACTCCGTGTACGGCGCGGTGGACGGCGGTACGGCGGTGGACGCCGGTACGGGTGCGGACGGCGGTACGGGGACGGATCCCGGCACGGCGACCGATGTCGGTACGGACGGCGGTACGGAAAGGGGCGAGGGCCCGGCCGTGGAAGCCGTCCCTGATCCGGGTACGGCAGCGGGGCCCTCGGCCCCGCGCGTCTCGTCGGTGGCTGAGGGCCGATCGGTGCCGCGTTGGGCTGCGGACATCAAGCGACTCCTTCCCTCCCCCGAGGATCTCCGGAGACCCTAGTGGCTGGAGGCAAGGTGACGGGAGGGCAGAGAGTGAACCGTCAGCGTCATATGCGGCGGTCAGCAGGGGATTTCGCGGTGGATGTGTTGATCCGCACATGACCAAGGTCACGCGGGGCGGCCACAACCCCGCCCCCGCCGCGACCCGCATCCGGACCGCCGCCCGCATCCGGACCGCCGCCCGTACGCGTACCCGCCCACGTATCCCTCCGCGCCCCACGTCTCCCTCCGTCCAGACGTACGCGAACCGTCATCAACCCGGTCGTACGACCCCCAGGATCGGCATCGAACCGGCCCCCGCCACCACCACGTCCCGCCCCGGGCGCGGCGCGTGGACGATCGCGCCGCCGCCGACGTAGATGCCGACGTGGCTGGCGTCGGAGAAGTAGATGACGAGGTCGCCGGGGCGCATCCGGTCCACGGGCACGTGGGGGAGGCGCGCCCACTGCTCTTGCGAGGTGCGCGGGATGGGACGGCCCGCCGCCGCCCACGCCTGGGAGGTGAGCCCGGAGCAGTCGTACGAGGACGGGCCCGCCGCGCCCCACACGTACGGCTTCCCGATCTGCCGGGTCGCGAAGGCCACGGCGCGGCGGCCCGCGGCGGAGGACGCCGTGGACGCGGCGGTGACCAGGCGTTTCGCGTCACCGGTCGCCAGCCAGTCGCTCTGCGCGCGGTACGCCGCCTCGTCCTCGAGCCGCGCGAGCCGGACGCGCTCCTGTTCCTTGAGCGTGGCCAGCAGCGCGGTGGCCTCGGCGAGCCTGGCCCGTACGCGCTGCCGCGCCCCGGCCGCCGTCCGCTGCGCGTCGACCAGTTGCTGCCACCGCTCGGTGGCGGCGTGCGCGTAGCCGTCCAGCTTCCCGCGCGTGTCGGCCAGCGCGTCGAGCGTGGCGCTCGCCGCGCGGGCGCCGCGGGCGGCGAGTCCCGCGTCCGACAGGAAGGTGTCGGGGTCCCCCGACATCGCCAGCCGCAGCGTGTCCGGCACCCCGCCGGCCCGGTACTGCGCGCGGGCCAGCGCCCCCGCCTGCGCGGTGAGCGTGCGCAGGCGTGTCTGCGTACGGTCAATGGCCACCGCCAGCGCCACCAGGTCGTGCTGCTGGGCCCGTACGCGTTCCCCGGCCGCGTTGTACGCGTCCGTCGCCGCCTCCGCCTGCCGGTACAGCGCGTCCACCTCGGCTCTGACCCGGGCCACGGTGCGCGGGGGTGCGGCCTGCGCCGGGGCCGTGGCGGTGGCGGTGGTCAGCGCGACCGTGGCGGTGAGCGCCGTGAGCGCCGTGAGCGCTGCCGCGCAGGCGCCGCTTCGGATTCCGCGGGTCATCCGAGCCTCCCTCACGTCACGGGCGCGGTGGCTGTTCGCGCGGCTCCTCGCGCCGCTGAACGCAGGGTTTATCTGACGGTCCGTCACATCTTGGCGGATGGTGGCACGGCGAGCCGTAAAGGGGAAGGGCGAGAGGGCGTTACGCGTGCGGGGCGAGGGCGGGCCAGGCGACCGTGACCTCGCCCTGGCGCCACCGGGCGGGGCCGTCCACGACCGGCCAGCCGTCCGCGCGCAGCGAGGTGACGGCGCGGATCCACCGCTGGCGCGCGCCCAGGGCGGACAGGGGAGCGGCCGAGGCCCAGGCCCGGTCGAAGGCGGTGAGGAACGCGTGCACGGATTCGCCGGGCACATTCCGGTGGATCAACGCCTTCGGGAGGCGTTCGGCCAGGTCGGAGGGGCGGTCGAGGGAGCCGAGGCGGGTGGCGAAGGTGACGCTTCGGGGGCCTTCGGGGTCGAGCGCCACCCAGACATGGCGGCGGCCGATCTCGTCGCAGGTGCCTTCCACGAGGAGGCCGCCGGGGGCGAGCCGGCCGCGCAGCCGGGTCCATACGGCGGCGACCTCGCTTTCGTCGTACTGGCGCAGGACGTTCGCCGCCCTGATCAGGACGGGGCGGCTTCCGTGGGGGAGGGGGACCTCGAAGCCGCCGTGCATGAAGCTCAGGTTGTCGCGCTCGTACGGTTTCGCTGCCGCGACGCGGGCCGGGTCGATCTCGACGCCGACGACCTGGACGTCTTCTCTTACCGCCTGGAGGCGGCTGAGGAGTTCCACCGCTGTCCAGGGGGCGGCGCCGTATCCGAGGTCGACGACGACGGGGTGGTCGGCTCGCCGCAGTTCCGCTTCCAGCGCGGTGGCGATCCACCGGTCCATCCGGCGCAGCCGGTTGGGCCCGGTGGTTCCTCTGGTCACCACCCCCACCATGCCGCGCATTCCTCGACTCTAGTCTTTCCCGCCCGCCCACCCGTGCGGGTGTTTTCTTCGTCTGCGGGTGCCGCTTGTGCCTGGGTCGGTGCCGGTCCGGGGCACCTCCTCGAAATGCGGCTACCTGGCCCCGTGTATCCGGTGCCCTTCTTGTCACCGCATTTCTGCGGGGGCACCCCGGCCCGTCCCCTCCTCGCTCGTCGGCGTCCGCCTGCCGGTGGGGGTTGCCGGGGGAGGGGGGTCTTTCGGCGAGCCGCCCCGCGTCACCGCCCGGCCCCGGGGGTGCCCTCCAGCTAGTCCGCCGACCCCGCCCGCCCATGCCCTGACTCGCCGCCCCCACGGGTGGGCCACCGCCGCCAGGCTTACCTGCGCCCGCCCTCCTCCCACCCGGGTGGACGGTCGGTCGCGCGGGGCCTGGGCCCCCACCCACCCCCTCCCCCCTCAGCCACAGCGGACAGGCGGGCGCCGACGGACCGGAGGGGTCGGTGCGGGGTGCCCCCGCAGGGGGACGAACGGGCAGGGGCAGAAGCAGGCGCAGGTGGCCGCACGTTCGTCGCCCGAGGAGGTGCCCCGGGCCGGGACCGACCAGGCACAGGCGGCACCCGCAGACGAAGAAAGCACCCGCACGGGTGGGCGGGCGGGAAAAAAAGACAAAAAGACCAAGACACCACCCACCCCCCAAGGTCACGCTTCGGCAACAAGGAAATGGAACCGCCAGTTCCGGCGTTCCCCATGGTTGAACGCGGGGGTACAGCCTTCGGAAGGAACGCATGGTGACCCAGCAGACGTCGTCCCGGCTCGCCGCGCTGCGCGGTGCGCAGAAGCACAAGCACGCGCTGGGGATGAGGGGTCGCCGCACCGGAGGCCGCCGCGTACGCCGAGTCGCGATGCTGAGCGTGCACACGTCACCGCTGCACCAGCCGGGCACCGGCGACGCGGGCGGCATGAACGTCTACATCGTGGAGCTGGCCAAGCGCCTCGCCGACCTGAACGTGGAGGTCGAGATCTTCACGCGGGCCACCACGGGAGCGCTGCCCCCGGCGGTCGAGCTGGCCCCCGGTGTGCTGGTGCGGCACGTGGACGCGGGCCCGTACGAGGGCCTGGCCAAGGAAGAGCTGCCCGCGCAGCTCTGCGCGTTCACGCACGGGGTGATGCAGGCGTGGGCGGGCCACCGCCCGGGTTACTACGACCTGGTGCACTCGCACTACTGGCTCTCGGGCCACGTCGGCTGGCTGGCGGCGCAGCGCTGGGGCGTGCCGCTGGTGCACGCCATGCACACCATGGCCAAGGTCAAGAACGCGGCGCTGGCCGAGGACGACTGTCCCGAGCCCGCCGCGCGGGTGATCGGCGAGACGCAGGTCGTGGCGGCGGCCGACCGCCTGATCGCCAACACCGCCGAGGAAGCAGACGAGTTGGTGCGGTACTACGAGGCGACCGCCTCGAAGGTCGCGGTCGTGCACCCCGGCGTGAATCTGGACCGCTTCCGCCCGGAGCCGGGCCGCGGGGCGGCCCGTCGGCGCCTCGGGCTGCCGCAGGACGCGGTGATCCCGCTCTTCGCGGGCCGGATACAGCCCCTGAAGGCCCCCGACGTGCTGATCCGCGCCGTCGCGGTGCTGCTGGACGAGGACCCGACGCTGCGCGACCGCCTCCTCGTGCCGATCGTCGGCGGCCCCAGCGGCAGCGGTCTGGCCAAGCCGGAGGCGCTGCACAAGCTGGCCGCGCGGCTCGGCGTGTCCGACGTCGTACGGTTCCAGCCGCCGGTGGACCAGGAGCGGCTCGCGGACTGGTACCGGGCGGCGACCGTCCTGGTCATGCCGTCGTACAACGAGTCCTTCGGGCTGGTCGCGATAGAGGCGCAGGCGTGCGGTACGCCGGTGGTCGCGGCGGCGGTCGGCGGGCTGCCGGTCGCGGTGGCGGACGACCGCACCGGCTTCCTCGTACCGGGGCACGACCCCCGGGACTACGCGCGGGTGCTGCGCCGTTTCATCGACAACCCGGCGCTCGGCGACTCGCTGGGCGCGGCGGCGGCCCAGCACGCGCGGGAGTTCGGCTGGGGGAAGGCCGCGGCCGACACCACCGAGGTGTACGCGGCTGCGCAGGCCGAACACCGCCGTCACCTACGATCGGCGCATGGCTGAGGAGACCCCGGTGGACGTCAACGGTGACACCAACGACGGAGCCCATGACGGTGCCCATGGCGGCGCGACCCCCGACGCCCCGCGCGGCGACCTCCGGGCGCGAGCCGTCCGCGCGCTCGAACAGGCCCTGCGCGAAGCCGACTTGCCGTGGGAGTCGCCGCGCCCGGACACGTACGTCACCCAACTGCCGGGCACCCGCAAGCTCTCCACCACCTGCTCCTTCCTGGTCGGCGCCCACACCCTGTCGCTGAACGCCTTCGTCGTCCGCCACCCCGACGAGAACCAGGAAGCCTTCTACCGCTGGCTTCTGGAGCGCAACCTTCGCCTGTACGGGGTGAGTTACGCCATCGACCGGCTCGGTGACGTCTACCTCAACGGCCGCCTCCCGCTGGCCGCCGTCACGCCGGAAGAGGTCGACCGGCTGCTCGGCGCGGTCGTGGAGAACGCGGACGGCTCCTTCAACACGCTGTTGGAGCTGGGGTTCGCCACCTCCATCCGCAAGGAGTACGCGTGGCGGGTGTCGCGCGGCGAGTCCACCAGGAATCTGGACGCGTTCACTCACCTGACCGAAGGTCAGTCCTAAGAATCACCGCACGACCCCTTCCCCTTGGTCCGTACCACATGACACCCTCACGTCAGTCGTAGATCTGAACCACGTTCAGATATGTGGGAGCGGCCTACGTGTGAAGGGTGGAAGCATGGCGATGAGCCGCAGGAAGCTGCTGACCGCGAGCGTCCCGGTCACCTCGGCGGCGGCAGCCGCGACGGCGCTCGGCGGCACGCCGTTCGGCGGTACGGCGTTCGGCGGTACGGCGTTCGGCGGTACGGCGAAGGCCGCCGACGCGGCCGTCGACCCGTCCGGGCAGGGGGGCCGCCAACCCCTCACCCTCTGGCGGGAGTTCACCGCGACCCCGTACACCCACCCGCAGATCCCGTACGTCGCCCGCGCCGGTTACGGCGGCGGCTCCCGCCGCTTCCGCCGCCACCCCGTCCGCGCGAACGTCCTGCGCTACGGCGCCAAGGCGGACGGTTCGGCCGACGCGGCCCCCGCCATCAACCGCGCCCTGCGCGAGGTCGGCCGGGCGGGCGGCGGCACCGTCCACCTCCCGCCGGGCACGTACCGCATCGACGACGTCATCCGGCTCGGCTGGAGCAACACCACCCTGCGCGGCGCGGGCAGCGGACGCACCGTGCTGTACGCGACCAGGTCGCTGACCGACCTCATCGGCCCGTACGGCAGCCGGTACGGCGGTGACAAGTCGTCGTGGTCCTGGGCGGGCGGCCTGGTCTGGATGTGCCCGGCCGACCGCTACGCCTCCCTGACCGACGCGATCCGCGCCAAGGACTGGCCGTTCGAGGGCTGGACCGGCAACAGGCGCGACCAGTGGCGGACGCTCGCGACCGTCACCGAGGAGGCCGCTCAGGGCAGTTGGAGCGTCACCGTCGACAGCGCCCGCCAACTGCGGCCCGGCGCACGCGTGTTGCTGCAATACGCCGACGACCCCGCGCACGGCCTGCTCGACCACATGGCGGGCGACGTCGACGGCGCGGCCACGTACGACTGGTCCGACAAGAGCAAGCTGCTCTCGTACGTCCCCTACGAATGGCCGGCCCTGATCACCGAAGTCCGGGGACGGCGCGTCACCTTCGACCGGCCGCTGCCGCTGGACACCCGGCTGCTGTGGCGGCCGAGGATCACCACGATGGTCGAGCCGCTGGTCAACTCCGGTGTGGAGGGCCTGACCATCCAAATGACGCCCACACCGCAGTCGCCGCACCTGCTCGACAAGGGGTACAACGGGCTGGTCGCGCAGTGCACTTGGGACTGCTGGGTGGACGACGTGCACGCCGTCGATGTCGACAACGGCTTCCTGATGGTCGCGGCGAAGGCCACCACCTTCCGCCGTACCCGCGTCTCGGGGCGCGGCAGCCACCACCCGTACGCCTGCCGCGAGGGCTCGCACGACAACCTCGTCGAGGACTTCGCGATCGACCGGCGCACCGTGCCCGCCCCGTCCGGTACGCAGCTCCACGGCATCAACGCCGAGGGCCTGTCGTCGTACAACGTCTGGTCGCGCGGCCGGATGGAGATGGGCACCTTCGACACCCACCGCGGCCTGCCGTTCGCCTGCGTCCGTACCGACATCACCGTCTCCAACGACGGTCAGCACGGCGGCGACGCCTCCGCCGGACCGCTGTACGGCGCCCGCTTCACCCACTGGAACGTCACCGTCACCAACGGCCGCGCGGGCTGCGTCAAGATCGACGACATCGCGCCCTACAGCGCGACCGTCGGCATCTCCACGGTGACCCCCTTCGGCCAGATCGACGTCCCCGACTTCACAGGCCCGCTGCACTCGCGCCTGGAGTCCTACGGCACCCCGGGGATCGACCCGCCGAACCTCTACCAGGCGCAGCGCGCTCTGCGGCTCCGCCGCTGACCGGGGCTTCCGGTCGAGCGCCTTCGTGGCCCTGTCGGCGTCCCGGCTGGTGTCCCGGTCGGCGAACGGCCCGCGGCGCTCAGCCGCCGACCTGTTCCGGGGCGTCGCGGGGAGCCGGGGCCTGGGCTTCGACTCCGGCCGCCACAGGGGCGGTGGGCAGGACCGGGGCGGCCGAACGGCCGCGCAGCAGCAGGTAGTAACCGGCGCCCGCGAGCGTGCCGAGGACGGCGCAGCCCAGCCAGACGGTGGTGCGGCCGAGCTGGTCGAGGGTGACGCCGCCGACCAGGGGACCGGCGAAGGCCGCGGCGGACCAGGACAGGGTGTACATGCCCTGGTAGCGGCCACGGCCGGTGGCCGGGGCGAGGTCGGCGACCACCGACATCGAGGCGGGGGCGTGCACGATCTCGCCGAGGGTCCATACGACGACGGTCAGCGAGTAGAGGGCGACCGAGCCCGCGAGGACGGTCAGGCCGAAGCCCCACGCCATCAGCAGCGAACCGACGCCCAGCAGCGCCGCGTTGCCGTACCGCCGCACCAGCCGGGTGACGGGGATCTGGAGCAGCACGATCACCAGGCCGTTGATGGCGATGACGACACCGAACTGGCGGGCGGACAGGCCGTGCGCGCCCATGTCGACGGCGAGCGTGGAGTTGGCCTGGTTCATCACCGAGCCGAGCAGGAAGGTCAGGCCGACCAGGGCCATGAAGCGCTGGTCGCGCAGGACGTCGGAGAGCCGGATGTCGGTGGAGTCCGCAGCGCGCCGCGAAGTCGCCTTACGGGGACGGGATTTCGTCGTCGTCCCGCTCGCCGTCGTCCCACTCCCAGCCTTCCCGCTCCCAGCCTTCCCGCTCACCGCCTTCCCGTTCACCGTCCTCCCGTCCACGTACGTCACCTTCGCCGTCACCGGCAGCGTCTCCTGCGCCTTGACGTACACGACCACCGCGCACAGCACGGTCGTCAGCGCGTCGCCGACGAACAGCCACACGTATCCCTCGGAGGCGATGAAGCCCGCGGCGGCGGCCGAGACGCCGAAGCCGATGTTGATCGCCCAGTAGTTGAGGGAGAAGGCACGCACCCGGTCCTTCGGGGGTACGAGGTCGGCGATCATCGCGGAGAGCGCGGGCCGGGAGGCGCTGCTGGTCAGGCCGACGAGGGTCGCGACGGCGGCGATGGCCAGCGGGTTGGTCACGAAGCCGAGCACCGCGGTGGTGGCGGCGGCGCCGAGCTGGGTGGCGAGCAGTGTGGGGCGGCGGCCGATCCGGTCGGCGAGGACCCCGCCGAGCACCGCGCCCCCGGCGCCGCCGAGCCCGAACAGGGCCGCGACCAGGCCCGCGTACGAGGCGGAGTAGCCGCGCTGCACGGTGAGATAGAGGGCGAGGAACGTCACGACGAAGCCGCCGAGGCGGTTCACCAGGGTGCTGGTCCACAGCCACCAGAACTGGCGGGGAAGACCGCTCACCGTCTCCCGTACCGCCCGACTGAACGCCGTCACCGCGACCCCTTTGTGTAATGACCTCTACCGGCTGGAGAATATTACAGAGGGCGGTCGGGTGGCGCCAGGGGATTTCTATTAGGCTCGGGCCCATGGCTGCTGCTCCGTACCAACTGATCCTGCTCCGCCACGGCGAGAGCGAGTGGAACGCGAAGAATCTGTTCACCGGCTGGGTGGACGTCAATCTCAACGACAAGGGTGAGAAGGAGGCGGTCCGGGGCGGCGAGCTGCTCAAGGACGCCGGTCTCCTCCCCGACGTGGTGCACACCTCCCTCCAGAAGCGCGCGATCCGCACCGCGCAGCTCTCCCTGGAGGCCGCCGACCGCCACTGGGTGCCCGTCCACCGCTCCTGGCGGCTCAACGAGCGGCACTACGGCGCGCTCCAGGGCAAGGACAAGGCGCAGACCCTCGCCGAATTCGGCGAGGAGCAGTTCATGCTGTGGCGCCGCTCGTACGACACCCCGCCGCCGCCCCTGGAGGACGGCGCCGAGTTCTCGCAGAGCGACGACGCGCGGTACGCGAGCATCCCGCCGGAGCTGCGTCCGCGCACCGAGTGCCTCAAGGACGTCGTCCTGCGCATGCTCCCGTACTGGTACGACGGCATCGTCCCCGACCTGCTCGCGGGCCGCACCGTCCTGGTCGCCGCGCACGGCAACTCCCTGCGCGCCCTGGTCAAGCACCTCGACGGCATCTCCGACGCCGACATCGCCGGCCTCAACATCCCCACCGGCATCCCCCTCTCCTACCAGCTCGACGCCTCCTTCCGCCCCCTCAACCCGGGCGGCACCTACCTCGACCCCGACGCCGCGGCAGCCGCCATCGAGGCGGTCAAGAACCAGGGCAAGAAGTAGTCCTCTCGCACCGCCACGCCCTCTGTCCGCGGGTTTTCCCGCAGACGGGGGGCGTTGTCGTTCACGGGTCGACGGCGGGTCGGCGGCCGAGCAGCCCGTCGGCCGGCAGGACCTCGACGGAGCCTTCCGAGTCTTCACAAGGGCGGTCCGAGGGCGCGGCCGTCGTCGTTGGCCGGGCATGACGACGGCCCGCGTCCGTCAGGAAGCGCGGGCCGTCGTCCGTGTGAACGGTTGGTGCGACGGGACGGTACGGATCAGACGAGTCGGGACGGACGGGGCGTCAGCCGGTGCAGCCTCCGCACTGGCAGGCGCCGCCGGACTGACAGCCACAGCCGCACCCCGAGCCGCAGCCGCACGCGGCGACCAGCGGCAGCGGGGTCCGGAGCGGCCGCGGGGCGTGGTCGGAAGACGGCTGGTCGCGTACGGGAGTTGGCGTGACGGGGGATTCCTGCATCAGTACACCCTCCTCAGGCTTGCCTACCCACCAGTGAACTCCGCGCCGGCCGCGCCCTTCAATAGCGCACCCCCGGCGCACGAGCGCACTCCGGCCTCCCCCGAATGCCTTACGCGCCCTACGCGCGGCGACCGACCCGCGCGCCGCGAAAGCCCTCCGTGCCGCCACCGGCCCGCGCGCCGCGAAAGACCCCCGCCCCCGCGAAAGACCTCCGCGCCGCCACCGGCCCGCGACGCGCCGCGAATGACCCCCGCCCGCGCCGGACGGCGTTACGCGCCCTCCACCGCCGACGGCGTCTGCGGCGTCATCTCGTCCGCGTGCTCACCGGTGACCAGGTAGACGACGCGCTTGGCGACCGACACGGCGTGGTCGGCGAAGCGCTCGTAGTACCGGCCGACCAGCGTCACGTCCACGGCCGTCTCGATGCCGTGCTTCCAGCGGTCGTCCAGCAGGTGCTGGAAGAGCGTGCGGTGCAGCTCGTCCATGCGGTCGTCGTCCGCTTCGAGCTGGAGCGCGTCGTCCACGTCCTTGCTGACGATGACCTCGCCGGCCTTGGCGACCAGGCGCTGCGCGAGCTGGCCCATCTCCAGGATGGTGCTGTGCAGGTCGCGCGGCACGGCCGACTCGGGGAAGCGCAGGCGGGCCAGCTTGGCCACGTGGCGGGCGAGGTCGCCGGACCGCTCCAGGTCCGCGCTCATCCGCAGCGACGTGACCACGATCCGCAGGTCGGTGGCGACCGGCTGCTGCCGGGCCAGCAGGGTGATCGCCCGGTTCTCCAGCTCCCGCTGGATCTCGTCGACCTTCTCGTCGGCGGCGATGACGCTCTCCGCGACCTTCAGGTCCGCGTCGAGCAGCGCGGTGGTGGCGCGGCCGATCGCGGAGCCGACGAGCCGGGCCATCTCGACCAGACCGTCACCGATCGAGTCCAGCTCCTCGTGATATGCGTCCCGCATCGCTTTCCTTCCGTCCGAACAGAGGTTTCTCCTCCACGCTGCCACGCTGATGGGCGTACGCGTACCGACCGCACACCCTGAGTGAACCACTCCCCACGTGAAGGTGAACTCTTGGCAACGAGCATCCGAGAGGTAGCTTCCGGGGTTGTGGATCGCTTGCGCGACCCACCTAACCTGGGGCTATGGACGTGAACGCGGCAGTCGCCGCAGCCAGTGCGATAGCCGGTCTGCTGACCGGTGTGATCGCCGTGCTCGCGTTCCGCTGGAGCGAGCGGGAACAGGCCCGCCCCACCCGTACGGCCATGCGGCCCGACAACATGACCGGCGCGCTGCCGCCGGGCGTGGACACCGTACTTTCGGTCCTGCGGTCCTCCGCCGTCGTCCTGGACGAGGGCGACACGGTGGTCAAGGCCAGCTCGGCGGCGTACGCCCTCGGGCTGGTACGCGGCGGCCGGCTGGCCGTCGACCAGATGCTGCAGATGGCCCGCGAGACCCGGCGGGACGGCGAGATACGGCAGGTGGAACTGGACCTGCCGCGCCGCGGTGTGAGCCGCGGCGAGGGTCTCGCGGTCTCGGCGCGGGTCGCCCCGCTGGGCTCCCGGCTGGTGCTGCTGCTGGTCGAGGACCTCACCGAGGCCCGGCGGATCGAGGCGGTCCGCCGTGACTTCGTGGCGAATGTCAGCCACGAACTGAAGACCCCCGTGGGGGCGCTCTCCCTGCTGTCGGAGGCCGTCATGGACGCCTCCGACGACCCCGAGGCGGTCATCCGCTTCGCGGGCCGGATGCAGATCGAGGCCACCCGGCTGACCAGCCTGGTCCAGGAGATCATCGACCTCTCCCGGGTCCAGGACGACGACCTGCTCGACGACGCCGAGCCGGTGGCCGTGGACGACCTCGTCGCCGAGGCCGTCGACCGCTGCCGTCACCAGGCCAACACCAAACAGATCACCATGGCTACCGGAACCACCCCTGACCTGCACATATGGGGAAACCGGGGCCAGCTCGCCGCCGCCCTCGGCAATCTCGTCGAGAACGCTGTCAACTACAGTCCGGCCCGTACGCGGGTCGGCATCGCGGGGCGCAGGATCAACGCACCCGGCGGGGATCTCATTGAGATCTCCGTCACCGACCAGGGCATCGGCCTCTCCGAGAAGGACCGCGACCGGGTCTTCGAGCGCTTCTACCGGGTCGACCCGGCGCGCTCGCGGGCCACCGGCGGCACCGGGCTCGGGCTGTCCATCGTCAAACACGTGGCCGCCTCGCACGGCGGGGAAGTCACCGTGTGGAGCGCCGAGGGTCAGGGCTCCACCTTCACACTGCGGCTTCCCGAAGCCGGGATCGCCCGCGACCGCGCACTGCCGCCCGGCACCGATCCTGTGGCCGAGGCGGACGCGGACCCCGACTCCGATCCCGACTCCGACCGCGACTCCGAACTCGATTCCGACCAGGAGTCGCTGGACGAGCCGTCGGACGAACAGCTCTTCCGCTCTCTCCCCGAACACATCCCCGCCCCGGAGGTCCTTCCGTGACACGCGTACTCGTCGTCGAGGACGAAGAGTCCTTCAGCGACGCGCTGTCGTACATGCTCCGCAAGGAGGGCTTCGAGGTCGCCATATCCGCGACCGGGCCCGACGCGCTGGACGAGTTCGAGCGCAATGGCGCCGACCTGGTACTGCTCGACCTCATGCTGCCGGGCCTGCCCGGCACCGAGGTCTGCCGCCAGCTCCGGCTGAAGTCCAATGTCCCGGTCATCATGGTGACCGCCAAGGACAGCGAGATCGACAAGGTCGTCGGCCTGGAGATAGGCGCGGACGACTATGTGACCAAGCCGTTCTCCTCGCGGGAGCTGGTCGCCCGCATCCGCGCGGTGCTCCGCCGCCGCGGCGAGCCCGAGGAGATCTCCCCGGCCGCCCTGGAGGCCGGTCCGGTCCGGATGGACGTCGACCGGCACGTGGTCACCGTCTCCGGCGGCAAGGTCGACCTCCCGCTCAAGGAGTTCGACCTGCTGGAGATGCTGCTGCGCAACGCGGGCCGCGTCCTGACCCGTATGCAGCTCATCGACCGGGTCTGGGGCGCCGACTACGTCGGTGACACCAAGACCCTCGACGTGCACGTCAAGCGGCTGCGCGCCAAGATCGAGCCCGACCCGGGCGCGCCGCGCTATCTGGTGACGGTCCGCGGCCTGGGCTACAAGTTCGAGCCGTAAACCCGGGTCCGGGCGTTGGACCCGGGCCCTGACACAGCGCGCGGACGGCAGAGCGCGTCCCGGATTCGTATACGGGAAAGGCCCGGTGGCGAGTGTGCCACCGGGCCGTTTCAGGTTGTCCGAAAACCGACCTCAGGAGGTCGGGGTGGCGGTGCCCGTCGGGGTCGCGGTGTCCGTCGGCGTGGCCGAGCCGGTGGGCGTGGCAGAACCGGTCGGCGTGGTGCTCGGCGTCGGCGCCTGGGTGGTCGGCAGCGAGCTGGGACCGAACTGCTGGTAGTCGCCGGTGGCCGGGATCACGTTGAGCTGGATCGCGACGGGCCCGGAGGAGCTGAACTCGAACACGGCGTTCTGCACGTCGCCGTCCCGCAGCGCCTCGGTGCCGCTGTCCACGACGGCGGACGGGTTGCCCTTGCCGCCGAGGAGCACGGTGCCGTGGCCGGGGACGCTGACGGTCTGGCCGCCGTCCTTGTCCGCGAGCGTGACCCTGGTCGAGCCGAGCTGGACGGACTGGAGGGTCTGGGCGTCGTCGCCGTTGTTGAACAGGCGCGCGGAGACCGTCGCGGGTCCGTTGCCGGCGCTCTGGGTGAGCACCACGGCGTTCTGTACCTTGATCACGCCGTGGGTCACGGAGTCGCTGTCCGGTTGGACCTTCAGGGTCTGCGCGTCGTTCCCGGCCGCGCAGGCGGCGAGCGGGGCGAGCGAGAGCGCGAAAACGGCGGCGAGGGCGCCGCGACGGAAGCTGCGGACCACGGCGGCGGCATCTCCTAGATCAGATTCGGAAGATCTTCCAGCGGCCTTAGATTACCGAGCCGTTGACGCGCCCGCGCACCGGGTGGCCCCTGGGAGCCCGGCTCACCCGCGCGGTTCACCCGCCCGGTGGCGGGCCGGGTGCGCGTACCCATTGCATTCCGCATTCCCCCGACGTGATTACCCGACGTCGTTCATGATCGGCGCGGCCGGTTTTCCGCGAGTGTTCCGCCGTTGTTCCACGACTGTGCAAAATTGGATCATCTGCGGGCAGGTTCCCGAACGGAGTAGCGATGATCCACTCGTCCGGGAGCGACAAATAGGGACGTACTGCCCCTTGTTCGGCGGCGGTAGAGCCTGTAACGGCGACGTTTCAGCCTCCCCGTATACCTGCTCCCACCTGCGGATACCTCGCGCGGGAGGCATGCTCCAGCACGTCCCGGGGGCCGTTGTCAAGCCCTGAGATATGCTCTGACCTGCGAAAACGCCATTCAGATGAGGGCGTTCCCGTGTTACCCTGGATAGCCACGGAAGGGGTACCTGTCACATGACGTTCAAGGTTGGCGACACCGTGGTCTATCCCCATCACGGGGCCGCGCTGATCGAGGCAATCGAAATTCGCCAGATCAAAGGCGTGGACAAGACCTACTTGGTGCTCAAGGTCGCCCAGGGCGACTTGACGGTACGTGTGCCCGCGGACAATGCGGAGTTCGTCGGCGTACGCGACGTGGTCGGTCAGGAGGGTCTGGACCGGGTCTTCGAGGTGCTGCGCGCGCCGTACACCGAGGAGCCCACCAACTGGTCCCGGCGATACAAGGCAAATCTGGAGAAGCTCGCTTCCGGCGATGTCATCAAGGTCGCAGAAGTGGTCCGCGACCTGTGGCGTCGTGAGCGCGAGCGCGGCCTGTCGGCCGGCGAGAAGCGCATGCTCGCCAAGGCCCGGCAGATCCTGGTCAGCGAACTCGCTCTGGCGGAGAACACCAACGAGGACAAGGCCGAGGCGCTGCTCGACGAGGTTCTCGCGTCCTAAGATCCTCGCGCGCGCCCACCACGTGCCATCGAGGTTCTCGTTTCTCGTCTCAATCGGCGTGGCCACGCCGACCGTGACGTACGGCGACGCACTGCCCCCGGAAACACCACCCGAGGGAATTACCGCGGCACCCGGTCGGGCATGACGACCGGGTGCTGCGGCATGCTTGTGCCCGCGTACGGAGACATACGGCCGGAGACATACGGCACCGCCCACCAGGCGGTACCGGGCGTGGCACATCCCCGCGGACTTCACGGAAGGGGTCCGCGGTGAGCGCTTGCCCGGCACTGTCCCCAACCTCGGCTGGGGGTACTCCCAGGCGATACCCACCTCATACAAGGACACAAACCTGCGTACCGCAGCAGTCATTCCCGCCGCCGGCCGTGGACTTCGGCTCGGCCCCGGCGCGCCCAAGGCCCTGCGCACCCTCGGCGGGGTGCCCATCCTGGTGCACGCCGTCCGCGCGATGGCCCGCGCCCGCGCCGTCGACGTGATCGTGGTCGTCGCCCCGCCCGAGGGCGTCCCCGAGGTCAGGGCGCTGCTCGACGCCCACGGCCTGCCCGAGTCCACCGACATACGGGTCGTCCCCGGCGGTGACGTACGGCAGGAGTCGGTACGGCTCGGCCTCGCCGCGCTCCCCGACGACGTGGACGTCGTCCTCGTGCACGACGCGGCCCGCCCGCTGGTGCCGGTGGAGACCGTGGACGGCGTGGTCGAGGCGGTACGCGGCGGCGCCCCCGCCGTCGTCCCCGCGCTGCCGCTGGCCGACACCGTCAAGAGCGTCGACGCGGTCACCCATCTGGTCACCGGCACCCCGGAGCGCGCCCTCCTGCGCGCCGTCCAGACCCCGCAGGGCTTCGACCGCGGCACGCTCGCCAAGGCGCACGCCACCGTGACCCGCGATGTCACCGACGACGCGAGCATGGTCGAACAGCTCGGCGTACCGGTGCTGGTCGTGCCGGGCCACGAAGAGGCGTTCAAGGTCACCCGCCCGCTGGACCTCGTACTCGCCGAGGCCGTACTCGCCCGCAGGAGGGCCACCGATGGCTACTGACGGCCCGCTCGGGCACGGGGTGTCCGGGTCCGATCTGCCCGGCGGCGATCCGTCCGGTTCCGGTCTGCCCGGCTCCGGCCTGCCGCCCGGCTACGTGCTTCCCCAGGTCGGCATCGGCACCGACATCCACGCCTTCGAGGAAGGGCGCGAGCTGTGGTGCGCCGGACTCCTCTGGGAGGGGGAGGGGTCGGGGCTCGCCGGGCACTCCGACGCCGACGTCGTCGCCCACGCGGCCTGCAACGCCCTGTTCTCCGCCGCCGGGCTCGGTGACCTCGGCGCCCACTTCGGCACCGACCGGCCCGAGTGGGCGGGCGCCTCCGGGACCGCCCTGCTCACCGAGGCCGCCCGGATCGTGCGCGACGCGGGCTTCGTCATCGGCAACGTGGCGGTCCAGGTCGTCGGCAAGCGCCCCAAGATCGGCCGCCGCCGCGACGAGGCCCAGAAGGTCCTGACCTCGGCGGTCGGCGCCCCCGTCTCGGTGAGCGCCGCCACCAGCGACGGCCTGGGCTTCCCCGGCCGCGGCGACGGCCTCGCGGCCGTCGCGACGGCACTGGTGGTCCGCGCTCACCCGCACGAGTGAGCGAGGAAAACCCGCGGGCGGGTGAGGGAATTCTCCGCCCGTCCGGCACGTTGCGTAGCCGGAAGATCACCGCCCCGGCATGTGAAAGGACCCGCTCATGGCCGCCCTCCCGGACTCCGCCCGCGCCCTGATCGACGGCAAGAATTTCGCGACCATCGCCACCCTCCAGCCCGACGGCCAGGCCCAGTTGTCCGTCGTGTGGGTGACGCGTGACGGTGACGACGTGCTCGTCTCCACCAAGGAAGGCCGTCGCAAGCACCTCAATCTGCTCAAGGACCCCCGCACCACCGTGCTGGTGACCCCGGTCGACAACCCGTACAAGTACCTGGAGATCCGGGGCACGGCGACCCTCACCCGTGAGGGCGGCGACGACCTGATCAACGCGCTGAGCCGGAAGTACACCGGTGAGGAGTACGGCAACGACGAGCCCGGGGACGTGCGTGTCGTCGTACGGGTGAGCGCGGACCGGATCGTCGAGCACGGCTGAGCCGCGCGGGGCCGCCGTCCGTACAGCCGGGCCGCCGTACAGCCGGGCCGCCGTCCAGCCGGGCCGCCGTCCAGCCGGGCGGGGCCGGGGCGCGGGGGTCGCCGTACAGCCGATTGTCACCGTTGTGTGTGCCCTGTGTCAGACCGCACAAGGCACCCGCTCCGGGCCACTACCCTTGTGGAGTGACTATTCGCCTGTACGACACCAACGCGCGCCAGGTCCGTGACTTCGTCCCGCTCACGCCGGGCTGCGTCTCGATCTACCTGTGTGGCGCCACCGTGCAGGCGGCCCCGCACATCGGGCACATCAGGTCCGGGCTCAACTTCGACATCATCCAGCGCTGGTTCCGCTACCGGGGCTACGACGTCACGTTCATCCGCAATGTGACGGACATCGACGACAAGATCCTCGCCAAGGAGGCCGACCAGGGCCGCCCGTGGTGGGCGATCGGGTACGAGAACGAGCGCGCCTTCACCGCGGGCTACGACGCGCTGGGCTGCCAGCCGCCCACGTACGAGCCGCGCGCCACCGGCCACGTACCGGAGATGATCGAGATGATGCGCGGCCTCATCGAGCGCGGGCACGCGTACGAGGCCGACGGGAACGTGTACTTCGACGTGCGCTCGTTCCCCGAGTACCTGGAGCTGTCCAACCAGGAGCTGGACAATCTGCGCCAGCCCGAGGGCGAGGGCGAGACCGGCAAGCGGGACCAGCGGGACTTCGCGATGTGGAAGTCGACCAAGCCCGGCGAGCCGTCGTGGGAGACCCCGTGGGGCCGCGGCCGTCCCGGCTGGCACCTGGAGTGCTCGGCGATGGCCCACAAGTACCTGGGCAGCGTCTTCGACATCCACGGCGGCGGGATCGACCTGATCTTCCCGCACCACGACAACGAGATCGCGCAGGCCAAGGCGTACGGCGACGAGTTCGCCCGCTACTGGGTGCACAACGCCTGGGTCACCATGAGCGGCGAGAAGATGAGCAAGTCGCTCGGCAACTCGGTGCTGGTCTCCGAGATGGTGCAGCGCTGGCGGCCGATCGTGCTGCGCTACTACCTGGGCACCCCGCACTACCGGTCGATGATCGAGTACAGCGAGGAGGCGCTGCGCGAGGCGGAGTCCGCCTTCGCGCGGATCGAGGGCTTCGTGCAGCGGGTCATCGAGAAAGCCGGGCCGGTCGAGCCCGCCGCCGAGGTGCCGCCCGCCTTCGCCGAGGCGATGGACGACGACCTGGGAGTGCCGCAGGCGCTCGCCGTGATCCACACCACCGTCCGGCAGGGCAACAGCGCGCTGACGGCGGACGACAAGGAGACCGCGGTCGCGCGTCTGGCCGAGGTCCGTGCGATGCTCGGAGTGCTGGGCCTCGACCCGCTCGACGCGCACTGGACGGGCGCCGACCGCGGCGACGACCTGCACGGCGTCGTGGACTCCCTGGTCCGGCTGGTCCTCGAACAGCGGCAGTCGGCCCGCGCCCGCAAGGACTACGCGACCGCCGACGCGATCCGCGACCAGCTCGTACAGGCGGGTCTGGAGATCGAGGACACACCGACGGGTTCGCGCTGGACGCTGCGCGGCTGACCGATCCCGCGGCCGACCGCCTCAGCGGCCGACTGCCTCCGTGGCGGACCGCCTCGTGGCGGATCGCCTCCGCGGCCCCGGCCGACGGGCCCGACCCGTCGACCCGACCCGACCCGTATATCCGTACGCCGGACCCATGTCCGGCGAGCATGACCGAAGCGAAGTGAGAGTGCCCCATGGCCGGGAACAGCCAGCGCAGGAACCGCCGTACATCCAACAAAAAGGGCGCCACGGTCGGCAGCGGCGGGCAGCGGCGCAGGGGCCTTGAGGGCAAGGGCCCGACGCCGCCCGCGGAGGCGCGCAAGGGCCACAAGAAGAACCGCGTCGCCAACGCCGCGGCCAAGCGGGCCGTCTCCTCGCAGTCCCGGCGCCCGTCGGGCCGCGGCTCCAAGTCGACCTCCGAGCTGGTCGTCGGCCGCAATCCGGTGGTGGAGGCGCTGCGCGCCGACATCCCGGCCACAGCTGTGTACGTCCAGCAGTTCATCGAGAACGACGACCGGGTACGGGAGGCGCTGCGGCTGGCCACCGACCGCGGCGTACCGCTGCTCGAAGCCCCGCGCCCCGAGCTCGACCGGCTCACCGCGGGCCTGAATCACCAGGGCCTGGTGCTCCAGATCCCGCCGTACGAGTACGCGCACCCGGACGATCTGGCCGCCGCCGCGCACGACGCGGGCGAGGACCCGCTGATCGTCGCGCTCGACGGTGTCACCGACCCCCGTAACCTCGGCGCCGTCGTCCGCTCGGTGGCGGCCTTCGGCGGGCACGGCGTCGTCGTGCCCGAGCGGCGCGCGGCCGGGATGACGGCCGGTGCGTGGAAGACGTCCGCGGGTACGGCGGCGCGGGTGTCGGTGGCGCGCGCCACCAACCTCACCCGCACCCTGGAGTCGTACCAGAAGGCCGGGCTCACCGTCGTCGGCCTGGCCGCGGACGGCGACCTCGAACTGCACGAGCTGGGCGCCCTGTCGGGGCCCGTCGTCATCGTCGCGGGCAGCGAGGGCAAGGGTCTGTCGCGGCTCGTCAGCGAGACGTGCGACCTGCTGGTGCGGATTCCGATGCCGGGCGGCGCGGCGGAGTCGCTGAACGCCGGTGTGGCGGCGGGTGTTGTGCTGTACGAGGCGTCGCGGCGCAGGGCCTGAGCGGTGGTTGTGGCGCCGGGGTCGTGGCGCCGGGCCTGAGCTGTGGTCGTGGCGCCGGGGCTGTGGCGCCGCGTCTGTGGCGGGTCGTGGCGCCGGGTCGTGGCGCCGGGTCGTGGCGCCGGGTCTGAAAAGCCTGCGCGGCGCAGGCTCTGAGCAGCCCCGTGACACTTCCTGAGGCGTTCTCGGACGCGTCTTCGAATCGTCATCGCCGGGGCGCTGACCGGGCGTTGACGGGTCTCGGACATCGTGGGGGCGCGGAGGCAGTGTCCTAAACGTCCGTCACTCGGTTAGATGAGTGTGGACACCAGAACACCCCGCACTCCTACGGGGGGAGGGTTGCCCGGCTTCGACGAGCCCGCTCCGTTGAGCATGGCCAGGGTGCCGAGCGATCCCGCCCAGGTCATCGTCAATCACGCGAGCTTCCGGGTGCAGCTCGGCGCGACCCCGGGCCGTGCCCTCAGCCTCGACGACACCGCGCAGATCCCCGTCGTGACGCAAGCGCGGCCCGGCGCGGCCGGGCGGCGGAAGCTGTCGCCGGTGGTGTGGTCGGGCCGCTCCACGCCGGGCGACCCGGCGGCCGGGGAACTGCTCCAGGCGGTCCGCCGCGCGGGCGTGGCCGGCGGCGCGAACTCCTCCGGCGCGGCCACCCAGGTGCTGCCGCGGATCGACGACACCACGGCGGCGCCCCCCGTGCCGACCGTCGTGGGCCAGCGCGGCGCGCAGTCGCCGACCGGCCTGCTCAGCGGCGTACGCCCGGCGACCGGCGCGTACGACGAGGGCGCGGACGGCGGTTCCGACGAGCAGCGGGTGGGCTACGTCGGCGACTCCTCGTCCGTCGACGGCGCCGAGCGCAGGCCGCGTACCCGCAACGGCGAACCGGCCAAGCACGCCTGGTACCCCGACCGCCGGATGAACCTCGGCATCGTGCTGCTCCCGCTGCGGATCTTCCTCGGCTTCGTGTCGATCTACGCGGGCATGGGCAAGCTCTGCGACCCCGTCTACTTCGACGGCGGCAAGCGCGGCTCGATGGTCACCTGGCTCAACTCGCTGCACCCGTGGGCCCTCGCGGAGCCGCTGCGCGACGCCGCGCTCAACCACCCGGTGGGCGCGGGCCTGAGCATCGCCTTCCTCCAGGTGGTCGTCGGCGTCCTGACCGTCTGCGGTCTGTGGCAGCGTGTCGCGGCCTTCTTCGGCGCGGGCCTGTCGATCGCGCTGCTGGTGACGGTGAGCTGGCGGACCGTCCCGGTGTACGACGCCCCGGACTTCATCTACCTCGCCGCGTGGAGCCCGCTGATCATCGCGGGCGCGCCGGTGTACTCCATCGACGGTCACCTCGCAGGGGACGCCTGGCGGCGGCTCGGCCCGCGCGTCACGGTGTGGGACCTGCGCCGCCGGGTGCTGCGGCGCGGCACGGTGCTCGCCACCGTGATCGCCGGTCTGACGCTGCTGATCGGCTCGGTGCTCGGCGCCGCCGTCCGCGCGTCCAGCACGCACGACGACAGGCCGCAGCGGCCGACGGTCATCCCGACCAACAATCTGCCCGGCTCCCCGCTGCCCGAGGTCTCGGGCGGCAGCGGGCCGCAGGGCGCGTCGCCGAAGCCGTCGGCGTCGCCGAAGTCCAAGAAGAAGGGCGAGGACAAGAAGAAGGCCAAGGGGCAGCCGACGTCCAAGGCGCCGACGTCCTCGTCGTCCACGTCCTCCTCGTCGACCGGCGGCGGCCACTCCGCGGGCTCCCGCCCGACCAGCGGCTCGACGTCCTCCTCCAGCGGCGGTTCCTCCGGCGGGACTTCGCAGGCCCCGCCGCCCGCCCCGCCCTCCCAGCCGGAGGCTCCCGCCCCGTCTGCCCCGGCCCCCAAGCCCACCCAGGGCGCCATCGGCGGCCTCCTCGGCCTCCACGTCCTCGGAGACCCCTCCTCCCCGTCCCCCACCCGCACCTCCTGACCCTTCCCCACCCCCAGGACCGCGCCCCCGCCCCAGAGGGCGCGGTCCTCACGCCGCGCCGATCCCCCCGGGCCCGAGCCTGCCCGCCGGCTTCTGCGTCCTGTGGACCGCCACGCGCGGACCTCTGCGCGGGAAAGAACCTCACGAGTACGGCAGCAGCGTCCCAGTGTCCAGGTCGAAGCCGAACGGTTGCGGGACGCGAAGGCTTTCACCGAAGTCGGCGTCTTCGCGACGGTGATACTTCCTGCCGTCGGGATGGCTGAAGAGCGTGACCGTCTTCAGCCTCGCGTCGACCACGAGGTACAGCGGGATTCCCATCATCGGGTAGTCCCGTACCTTGCCCACCCAGTCGTTCTCAGGGTTCGACGGCGAGACCAGCTCGACGGCGATGGCCGCGCTCTCCGCGGGGACCTGATTGTCGGTGGTCTCCAGCACGTCAGCGGGCAGGTACGTCAGATCGGGGTTGCGGCTCTTGCCCACACCGGGAGAGACGAGGTCGGTGTTCTCGCTCGGCAGCAGGTCGCCAGGGCAGTGTGCGTCGAACTGGCGCCTTACCACCAGGAGATTGCGCTGGTGGATGCCAGGGAGGCCGACCATCATCACGATCGTGTCGCCGGAGATCTCGGTCTTGAACCCGTCCGGCAGACTCCTGCGGGCCTCATCAAGGAGTGCGAAGCGCTGCGGGTCCATGCCGCTGTGCCTCCCATGAACGGGCCGACCGGTCTCCCAGCCTAGCCCGACCTGACGCCCCAGAGCCCGCACCGTTGACGGGCTCCGACCGGGACTCTCCACACCCGCCCGGCCGACCGCATCCGCCAACGCAGAACCCCGGCCCAGATCCTGTCTGGGCCGGGCTCCACAGAGAGCCCCCTGTCGAATTCGAACCGACGACCTTCGCTTTACAAGTTCCCTCGGGGCGGGTGGCTGGCCTGCGGCGATGCGGGTATCGACCCGCTGACCAGCCAAAAGACCGTTCACCGGTTGCCGTCAGTTCGCGTCGGTTTCCAGGCTCATGTGTGCTGAATCCGTGCTGCCAGGAGCAAGCCGCCGAACGTGGCGGCCTGCTGATTGAGAAGCCGACGGGGCCCAAGCCCAGCAACCGAACCGTAGGACCGTTTGCGGGTCACCATGGGGCTGGCTGCTCCGACTGCGGGCCGAGGCGCTGTGGTGGCGGTTATGCGGTCTGCACTACCTTGGGATGACAGCGAGACTGACATTTAGTGGGAGTGGCGTGGACGAGCACGACTTCAATGTAGGAATCGGGCAGCGGGTCCGGGCCGCACGGGGAGGCGCAGGGCTGACACAGGAGGCTCTGGCACGCCAGAGCGGGCTCACACGGGGCTCGATCACCAATATCGAGTCGGGCGCGCAGGCGCCTCCCCCCTACCGACTGGCCCTTCTGGCTGCGGCTCTGGGGGTAGAGCCGGCGCAGCTGCTGCCGTCCCTGATTGAAACAGGCCCCACCCACGGCCTGCCTGCACATCTGGTGGATGTCGTGGAAGCTGTGGCATCGGCGGCACAAGGGATGCGGGGCCGCGATGGCCAGAGCTGACACGGCGGCTGCGGAACTGCTGTCGCGGTTCGGCATCGTGGCACCGCCAGTAGATACGCATTGGCTGGCCGCACAGCTCGGCGTCGTCGTAATTCCAGAGAAGATGACCAGCGATGTCTCCGGCATGCTGCTGCGCGGAGAAGACCAGAACGTTATCGGTGTGAACGCTGATCACGCACCGGTGCGGCAGCGTTTCACCGTGGCGCACGAACTCGGCCATCTTCTTCTTCACCGGGGCCGGCCGTTGATCCTCGACACAGGGGCGCGCGTCAGCATCAACCGCCGCGACGGCCTGTCCAGTACTGCCACGGACCGCGAGGAGATCGAGGCCAACCGCTTCGCGGCAGCGCTCCTGGCCCCGGAAAAAATGGTCCGCCAGGAGGTCAGGAGATCGGATCTCCTGACCGCAGAAGACCTCGTCGAATCAATGGCCCGCACCTTCAACATAAGCCGGGTGGCCATGAACAACCGGCTGACGAACCTGGGCGTCATCTCCGACCCCCACTGAGACCACCGGACACCACGGCAGCAGGGGCCGCACACAGCGGTCCCTGTTTTTGTGCGAACCTACGACAGTTAAACTGTCCCTTTAAAAGATTGCGTGACACGCTTCAGAAGTGCTGTCCTAGATCAGGAACCACCGGTTCCAGGTGTTACCTGCGACAACTCCCCTGGGAGGGACCATGTCCGACGCCACTGAGAACGAGACCGGGCTCCAGCACCGCCAGGTTCGAGTCTTCATCGACGGCCACGAATACGCAGCGCCCGAGCGGCGGGTGACCGAGGCCGACCTGCGGCGCCTGCCGCGGCCGGCGATCCCCGAGGACCGGGAGGTGTGGCTGGACGTCCTTGACGCGCCTGACCGCCTCCTGCGCACCGATGAGACGCTCGGCCTCGTCCCGGGCATGCGGTTCTACACCGAGCCGCGCGGCAAGGCCCGCACCGTCACCGTGACCGTCAACAACAAGCCGGTGAAGGTCAAGGGGCACCGGGTGACGGGCCTGGAGATCAAGGAGGCCGCCATCGCCCAGGGCGTGCAGATCGACACCGGCTTCCAACTCTCGGAGGAACTGCCCTCCGGCGAGACGCGCATCATCGGCGACACCGACCCGGTTACGGTGAACAAGCACTCGGTGTTCACCGCCGTCGCCGGCGACGACAACTCCTGAACGGCGGCAACCGGTGACCCCCCTGGTCAGCATCGCCGTCGAGCAGGTCCGTGCGGCCTTCCCCGGCATCCAGATCAACGTCCGCGACGAAAGCGACGGCGGCGCGGTCGTCTTCGTCGAGGACATCGACCCCGGTGCTCAGTACGAGCAGCGGTCCACCTGGATCGGCTTCCGGATCACCTTCCAGTACCCGTACTCCGACGTCTACCCCCACTTCGTACGCGGCGACCTGGCCCGCACCGACGGCACCACACTCGGTGAGGCCATGACCGCAACGACCTTCGAGAACAGGCCAGCCGTGCAGATCTCCCGCCGCTCCAACCACCTCAACCCGGCAACCGACACCGCCGTCATCAAACTCCACAAGGTCCTGGCATGGCTGCGCAGCCGCTGACCGGGCCGTGGACGCTGCGCCTGCCGCCGGCCATGGCCGCCGATCTGCACGCGCACCTGTTCCCCGGCGACGGCGACGAACACGGCGCGGTGATCGCCGCGAGCGTGATCACCACCCCCCGTGGCACCCGCCTGCTCGCGCGCACCCTCCATCCTGCGCGCGACGGCGTCGACTACGTACCCGGCCAGCGCGGACACCGCATGCTGACACCACAGTTCGTCGGTGACCGCATCCGGGACTGCCGCACCCGCAACCTCGCCTACCTAGCGGTCCACTGCCACGGCGGAAGCGACCGCGTCGCGTTCTCCTCCACGGACCTGGCCTCCCACGCCCGCGGATACCCCGCACTGCTCGACATCCTCGGGCCTGCGTCCTGCGCCGTGGCCGGCGGCCTGGTCTTCTCCTCCGCAGCCGTCGCCGGCGACCTGTGGCTACCCGGCGGGCGGCGCGCGGAACTCGACCACGCCGTGATCACAGGATGCCCGGCGATGTCCCTACGGGCCGCACCCGTGCCACCCGCGACGGCCGACCCGTTCTACGACCGGCAGAGCCGCATCTTCGGCGACCGGGGCCAGGCCATCCTCGCCCGCCAGAAAGTGGCCGTCATCGGCGCCGGAGGAGCCGGATCCCTCATCGTGGAGTACCTCGCCCGCCTGGGCGTCGGCGAACTCGTCATCATCGACCCGGACCGGGTCGACCGCACCAACCTGCCCCGCCTCGTCGGCGCCCGCCGCCGCGATGCCCACACCTGGATGACCCACCCCTCGCGCCCGCGCTTCCTGCAGGCATGGGGGCGCAGGCACGCCACGCCCAAAGTCGACCTGGCCGCACGCGTGGCCCGCCAGGCCAACCCGGCCATCCGCGTGACCCCGCTACAGGCCGACATCACCGACAACTCGACCGCGATGCGCCTTGCCGACTGCGATTACCTGTTCCTCGCGGCTGACTCGATGCAAGCACGGCTGGTCACCAACACAATCGTCCACCAGTACCTCGTGCCCGGCGTGCAGGTCGGTGCGAAGGTGCAGACCCAACCCGACGGCGCCATCACCGACATCTTCAGCGTCGTACGCCCTCTCATCCCGGGCCAGTCCTGCCTGTGGTGCAACGGCCTGATCAACCCCGCCCGGCTCCAGGAAGAAGCCCTCACCGCCGAGCAGCAACGCCGCCAGCGCTACGTCGACGACGAAGACGTACCCGCCCCCAGCGTCATCACCCTCAACGCCGTGGCCGCGTCCCACGCCGTCGACGACTACCTCCACACCGTCACCGGCCTCCTGCCGACGGACTACCAGGCCCGCTGGCGCCGGTTCCACCCGCTGGCCCCGGCAGCACCCCAACGCACCCGATCCGACATTCCCCGCATCGACCCTGAGTGCACCGAGTGCTCCGAATCAGGCCGCCTCGCCCTGGGCCCCAACTTCCCCCTGCCCACGAGGAACCACACCACCTGACACCAAGTCGCCCCGCGACAACATCTCCGCCGACTTATCGACTTGTCCTATAACCCGCCGCCCAAAGATCTGCAAGATCATCTCAGGCAGTGTCGAATTATGCAGCAGAATCTTCTCACCACTGATCTGAGGAGTATGGTCAGGATTTGCGTGGCATCGAGTCCCTTCTCATACCGAGCCGGTCCGCTCACGCAGCGCTCCCGCAAGTTAGGCCGGTTGTCGGGCAACGGACCCGCCCTACCCGCCCTCCAGGGTTGACCACGGGGTCGGAATCTTTGAAGTGCGGGACGCCACTCAGCCGAGGAGTTCAGTGACCAGTAGATCCAATTCCTCGGCATCGGGGGAGCTGAGGAGGAAGTCGCGCAAGGCGCGGCGGATCTGGATGTAGCTCTTTCCGCCCTCGAACTTCAGCTCCGCGATCCGCTGATACTCTGCCTCACCGATCTCCGCGATTCGAGCGTGCTTGTCGTCGGCCGAATCAAAGTCCGGAATAGGCAGCTCCCATACGGCCTTGTCGATGTCTCGTTCGTCCTTTCCGTAGGACATGAGCGGGCGCACTGCTTCGGTCGCGTACGGCGCGTTGAGCACCGCGAGCAGGTACATACCCTCCTGCTGAGTTGCGACAGTGCCCCAGTACAGCTTGTGGTCGATGACCGCATTCGGGTCATCGACCAGCGCAGCCGTGACGTACATGGCGGCCTTCGCGTACACCACCCGTAGAGGCGCGCCAGGAAGCTGATCGGTCAGCCCTCTGCGAAAGTCAAGCCTCTCGGCAAGTGAGAGCCGTTCGCTGGATCGGTTGTCATCCCAGAGTCGTTCGGCGTCGCGCCACCACTTCGCCAGGTCTGGGTATCGGTCGAGGTGATCATGCTCACCCTCCATGAGGGTTTTCGTCCCCTCGATGGGCAGGACGACCTTGTCGGCACCCATGATCCGGTACGGCACGACATGCTCGCCGAGCAGGACGGGCCTGACGAACTGCTTTTCGACTGATCCTTCCCGGTCGGGGAGCCCCTTCCAGGGCTTCTTCTCCAGGGTGCTGCGCTGGGAGCGGACTGAGACTCGACCGCCGCCGAGACCGAGGGGACTGGCAGCTTGTTCCTCAACGAAGAAGAGGACCCTGGGGACGACGGTAGCCCCTTGCTCGAACCGGTCGCGGTACGGCGAGCTGATCAACCCTTCCTTGGGATAGCGCAGCTCACCGACCTTCCGGGTGATCCAGCCCTTGGCGTGTTCCCAGCGAGCGGCACTCTTGGCGATCTTCCCGGTCCAGATCTCGGTCTGCCTGGGCAGTGGCACAGCATCGTTGCCCTGTTGCCCGATAGCGACGGGACGCCGACGGCCGAAGATGACGGCGGCGGCACGAGGAAAGAAGTGCGGACGCAATCGGCGCAGGTCCCAGGAGCCAGTGAAGTCGACCTTGACGGGGTGGTCAGGGTCAGCCCAATCTCCGCTGCGGAATCCGGTCCAGTAGGGACGATCCAGCACGGGGTTGGGCACGACGAAAGCGAACGAACCGCCCACACGCAGGTACTGCTGGATCGCGCGGGCAATGAATAGGCCCGACAGGTCCTGATGGGTAGCGACCTCGAACCCCTTCCACAGGCCCCGGTCTTGCATCATCGCCTTGAAGGTCTTTTGCATGTCCTCGGGCATGTGCCGATAGGAGAGCCAGGGCGGATTACCGACAAGAACATCGACACGATTCTCGGCGCGAGACAGCCACATGGGGCGGGCCAGATTTCGAACGTAGTAGGACCAGATGTGGTTGCGGTCCTCGTCTACCAACTCGCACAGGACGCGGAAGTTCTCTGTCAGCTCGTCCCGGTCGTCCGTGTTGGAGACCCCATGCCGGTTGAAGAGGGCGACAAGGGAGGGAAACTTGCCTTTAGCCCGGTGCGGGTCTGCCGCCTTGTCGGCGAGCTCGTTGACAATCGAGTCGAATCGACTGGCGTCATGGAGCAAGGCTTCGGAGAAGCGCAGTTCGTTGGTGAAGAGTTGATTTCCCGTACCGGTTTGGATGACGAGGTGGCCATGGTGGATGAGATCAGTGCGCTGGTCCCACTGGAGGCTATCGCCCAGATAAACGGGAACGCTTATCGGGCCGCGCTCCTCAGACGTAAGTGTCTGCCGGCCGATGGCGAGAAGGTAGGTGACGCGGGCCAGCGCCACAGCGACAGGGTGAAGATCGATGCCCGCAACATGGTCGTGGAGGCCGTCCAGCGCTTCGCGCAATGGCAACTCAGCCTCCTGCGCGGCGGCCAGGTAGCGTCTGACTCCGTGGAAGAGGAACGTGCCAGAACCACATGAGGGGTCCATGACCCGCTGGGCCAGCGGGTCGGAGACAGCCTCCGTCACCGTCGCTTCCGCCAGCCAGTCCGGCGTGTAGTACTCCCCCTGCTTCTTACGGGTCTCCGCGGCGATCACCGACTCGTACAGAACCTTCAGGACGTCGTGCTCGACCCGTGACCAGTCGAAGCCAGCGAGGCGACGAGACAAGTCTTGGACGAAGCCCTCGCCGCCCTCCGTCTCCAGCGGCCAACCGAAGAAGTCCGACTCGACCACACCCGCGATCCTCGCCTGCGTGAACAACTGACCGTTGACCAGTGAGGCGGCTGGAGTGTCCTTCACATCGATGCCCATCACCGCGTGGGCGATGATCGAAGCTGTGTTTACCAGGAGCGTGTGTTCGATGAACAGGTCATCGCTGTTCTCGAACTGGGCGCCCAAGGCGCTCCGCAGCAGACGCGCCCACAGGTCACGCTTCAGCCGAACGGTCGGAAGACTCTTATTCTCTTCGTACAGCGCAGCGAGGACGGCCTTGTCGATGGAGTGGGCGACGCTGTCCGCTCCAAGACGAGTCGCGATGGCATCGGGCGTGGGTACCGCACCCTCGGACGTCGCCAGGACGCCTTCGAGCCAGCGGACCAGGTCCAGTGCCTTGACGTTGCGTTCCCGCGCATCGAGACGGTTCACCTCGTTCAACTCGTTGTTAACCAGCGCGTAGGCACGCCAGTCAGCGCCGTCAGTGAGGATGCCGACGTGCCGCCGCTCACGTTGCTCTGTACGAGCCCGCACGTACTTCGCCAGTTGCTCGACCGCGTCCTTGCGGATCTTTGGGCGGCTGATGTCCTTCTTGACCTCGACGACGGTCGCACCCATCTCAATATCGATGCGGTGACCAGTGCCGTCGCCCACCTGGGCTTCCAGCACAGGGGTCAAGAGATCCTGCTCGCCGAGATTGAGGTCCGCATCCAGCAGGAACTGACGGATGTCCGCCTGCAGTGTCGCTTCAGCGCGGACGGCCTTGCGCTCTATCACCCGCTTAAACACGGTTTCGAGCGCGGTAGGCGAAGAAGGGGCGGAGAGCGTCACGGCGAGAGCTCCAACGGCATCAAGGTGCATGGGGCAACGAGGGATACGTGGTCCCGCCCCCATTATCGTGCAGGCGGTGCGTGTCCGCACAGTCCTGGCAGACGAAGCAGCGTCGTGGTCTCTGGCTCAGCGAGCCTCTTTCGGTGCGTGTTCCAAGTAGGCAGGAGGAAGCAATCCCACGAAGGGCCAAGCCGCTTGGGTGGCGGCATTAAATGCCCTGGGGCCAGCCGACAGGTCCGTGAGGACGCCCAGGAGCAGTTTGTGGGAGACGGCGAGGACAGCACCTGCTTTCTGCCTCTCGGCTGCGGCGGCGAGGTAGCCGGCGCAGCCGGTTGCCCTCTCATGCAACTCGGTAAGGCTTTCGCCGTCTTCGCAGGCCAGTGAGGGGTTGGCCTCGCGTTGCTCGCGCCAGGCAACGTATTCCGGTGGGTAGGTCGCGGGAGTGTGGCCGATCACGATGCTCGGGGCGCGCCACTCGGCCAGGAGCGGGCTCCTGTCGATGACGGGGATCCCCGTGAGGTCGGCGAGCAGGTCGGCGGTTTGGCGGGCGCGGAGGAGGGGGCTGGTGACGATCGCGGTGATCTCGGCGGGGAGCGGGAGGGCGCGGTGGATTTGGGCGCGGCCTTCGGCGGAGAGGGGGGCGTCGGGTGGGGCGTGGTGGCCGGGGCGGTGGCCTTCGTAGGCGGCGTGGCGCATGAGCCAGATGTCAGCCAAGGAGCCAGCCTCCGTCGACGCGGAGGGTTTGGCCGGTGATGAAGGAGGCGTCGTTGGTGGCGAGGAAGGCGACGGCTGCGGCGATGTCGGTGGGGCGGCCGCGGCGTTGGATGCACTGGCGGGCGAGTTGGCGGGTGGTCATGGCTTCGGGGTCGGTGACGACCGTTTCTTCGGCGGGGACGTGGATGGAGCCGGGGGCAATGCAGTTGGCGGTGATGCTGGAGGGTCCGAGCTCGCGGGCAAGGGCGCGGGTGAGTCCTTCGAGGCCGGCCTTGGCGCTGATGTAGGCGGCGAGGTCGTGGCGGCCGGTGGTGGCGAGGACGGAGCCGAGGGTGATGATGCGGCCCCAGCCGCGCTCCGCCATCCCGGGGGTGAGTTCGTGGGCGAGCAGGTAGTGGCTGGTGAGATTGGTGGCCAGCATGTCGTCCCACACGTCGGGCGTTGTCTCCGGCCAGGTGGTGCGGGGGTAGGCGCCGGCGTTGCTGACGAGGATGTCGATGGGGCCCAGCCGTGTGTGGGCCTGGGTGCACAGGGTGTGGATGGCGCGGGGTTCTCGTAGGTCGGCTTCCAGGGGGCGGGCGGTTCCGCCGTCGTTGGTGATGTCCTCGGTGAGGGCCTGGGCAGTGTCCCAGTCACCGAGGTGGGCGATGACGATGGCGGCGCCATCGGCGGCGAGGCGGCGGGCGATGGCGGTTCCGATGCCGCCGGTTGCTCCGGTGACCAGGGCCGTGCGCCCGTTCAGGGGGCCGCGCATGGTGCCTCCTCGGTGGCGGAGAAGTAGGTGGCTGGGTCAAAGGTCGGGCTCATGGCCTCGGCGAGGCGTGCCAGGACCAGAAGCCGGTCGCCCGGGGCGAGGTCGGCCAGGTTGTAGACGGCGAGGATGCGCATGGCCAGGTAGGGGCGGAGGAGTCCGCCGAGGTCTTCGCCAGGCCAGAGCTTGTCCGCGACGGGTTGAACGAGGTGGTTCCAGTACGCGGCTGCTGCGGTTCGACGGGGTGCTGAGAGGCGCGCGGTGTAGTCGATGTGGATCGTGCGGGCGGAGTGGTTGGCGTACGCCTGCTGGAGTTGGGGCCGGTTGGCCTCCACGCGGCGGAATGTGGCGGGGTGGTCGGCGAAGGCGGCCGGGTTGTAGGTCGGCACCAGCCAGCCGCCGAGGGCAGTGACGTACCAGAGGAAGTTGGCGAACTCGCCGAGGATGCTGTTGAGACCGGCGGTGTCGTAGTCGAGCCAGGCCAAGGGTTGGGCGAGGTTGACGTCGGTGGGGTCGCCTTGGGTCAGGGCGGCCCAGACCGGTTCGACCTGCTGGAAGTGGCTGCGCAGCCGCCGTAACGTAGCCGTCCAACCGAGTCTGAGCGGCTGGCCGTTGATCACCGGGACGTATTCGGCGAGGCGTGTGATCGGCAGGTCGATGATGCCATCGGCGACGGAGAAGTCGGTGTCCTCGTAGTACGCGTCCAGGCGCCCGCCCGGTGCGGCGCGGTCCCAGTACAGCTTGCGGACGACGTCAGCCGGAGGCACTTCCTGGGCGGTTGCCAGGATGACGTCGCGGTACGCGGCGGTGAGTTGATTCATGTACTGGTGGAGTTCCGCGGTGGGCGCGTCCGTGTTCAGCAGGTCGAGCAGCAGTCCTCGGTCGGGGCCGGAGGGCAGCCGCTCGTACGCCAGCAGGTATCCGCCGGGTACGCGCAGGTGGGCGTGGAGGGCTGGGACGGGGTAGCGGCCGAGCAGGAGTGCGTGGCCCCGGATTTCCTGGCGTGCCTCGTCGCAGTCGCGCGTGTACTTGATCAGCAGCGGGCGGCCGTGGACATTCAGCGGGAGGAGGACGTTGCGTGTGGCTCGCCTTAACGGACCGAGCCGCCAACGGGGTTCGGCGGTCATTTTTCGGCTCCGCCCAGCAGTTCGCCGCAGACGCGGGCGAGCGCAGCCGGGGTGATCGCGTCGAGGTGGTCCGCGGCAGCCGGGGCGATGGCGTCGCGTACGGGGCAGAGGTCGCCTTGGTGCATGCGGTCGGAGAAGGGTGTGGCCACGGCATGGTGGTGCGGCCATCCCGTACGCCACTTGCTGTGCGCGTGCCGGGCGTAGAGGCCGAGCACCGGCGGTCCGCAGCCCTCGGCCGTACGGGTCAGGGCGGCGAGGTGGGTGAGGCCGGTGTCATTGCCCAGGACGAGGTCGCAGCGGGGGAAGACGTCGGCCAGGTCGTTCGCCGGGAGTCCGTCCAGATGCAGAGCGCGCACGCCATGACCGGCATCGGCGGCGGTGACCCGCACGCAGCCGTCGTGCGCGCCGCCCACGAGCAGGAGACGTACGCCGGTGTGCCGAGCCTCGGCGATCCGCGCGGCCACCTCCGTGAAGCGCCCGGCCGTGTAGTCCTTGCGCTCCGGCCAACTCGTTGCGGTGATGGCGGCGATGGTCAGGCCGTCGAACCAGCCTGCCGCCTCCAACTGCCTCCCGATTTGGCTTGCTCCGCTGGTGAGTTGGGGAGCGAAGGGAACGGAGGCGGGCAGCCTGAGCCCCAGGCGACGCTCCAGCGCGAGGTAGTAGCGAGCGGGCATATCGGCGTAGGCCCTGCCGTCGGTCGACCAGCAGGGCGGGGCTGCCGGATCGCAGAGCACGCTGACGTGCGCGTCCTTCCGGTGGAGTTCGACGGACTCCCGGTCGCCGATGACCACCAACTTGCCTCGCGGGCCGGCGGGATCGGTGATCAGGCCGCTGTGGGCGAGCAGTTTGGCGTACGGCCCCTCGGCCGCGACCGGCAGCGGGTTCGTACCGGATCTGAGCGTGAGCCAGTCGGACAGTGCCCGGACCACGGAGAGCGCGAGGAGGGAGTCACCGAGCTTGCCGTCGAAGGACACCAGCACTCCGTCGCATTCGCCCAGCCGGTCAACGAGTTCCGCGGATACCGGGACCGGCAGCGGTGACCCGACGTCGATCCGGTCCCGGTCGTACCCGAGCGGCGTGGTGTGCACAGCGTCGGCGGGGACGACCTCCCCGCCAGGGCAGAAGCGGACGCCGGTCGATACCGCCGCCGTCACCGCTCCTCCCCGATCGTGGTCAGCGCGATCAGCGGGATGCCGAGGTCGGCGAGCAGCGCACGAGCGCCCTGAGTCGTGTCCTCCACGAGGCAGACCGCCGCAACCGGCTGCGCCCCGGCTTCGCGGAGCCGACGCGTCAGGTCGGCGAGAGTGCGGCCAGTGGTGATCTCGTCGTCGACGAGGAGCATTCGCTGGCCGCCGGTGATTCCGTAGGCGAAGACGTCGGTACGCATCGCGTGCGGCTCGCTGAAACGGACGGCGCCGCGCAGCGGCAGATGGAGCTTCCAGGCGATCTTGTAAGGGAGTTGGGCTGCTGAGGCGAGCGAGACGGTCGGCAGGATGCCGCCCGCGTCCAGGCCGAGGAGGAAGTCCACGGTGCTGAGTGCTCCGGGGATCTCGGCGAGGACGCGCTGCCAGAGTTGCGCGCCGACCGACGCGAGCACGTCGGGATGGACGGCGCTCTCCAGCCCGTCGAGTGAGTGGATGACGCGCTCGCGGCGGCTGTTGGGGCCGACGCTGAGCCGTTCGACGATGCGGGCCGAGAAGGGTGGCACGGTGAGGGTTTCGGGCATGGCGAAGCTCCCGGTGTCGGGTGAGTGGGGCAGTGCGGAAGGTCAGGCGGCGAGCTGGGCGGCGTACCAGGCGAGGAGTGCGTCAACCGCCGAGGTGATCGGTGCGAGCACCTGTTCGCGGGCGCCGTCACGCCAGGCGGCCGCCGTCTCGGCCAGCGTCGGAACGGTGAAGGCCGGCATGCCAGGGAGGTGTACGGATGCGGCGAGGATCCGGTCGGGGCCCGTCTCCCACATGCCGTGCTCGCGGAGCAGAAGGCGGCAGGCGAGCACGAGGTGCTTGTAGAGCTGGCGCAAGGAGCCCCGACCCGCCTCGGCGCGAAGGCGGCGCATGGTCAGGATCACCTGGGGCAACTCGTGAACGGCTGCCAGAGCGAGTTCGGCGGAGGAGACATGCGGCAGCTCCAGGAGGGGATCGGCGTACAGGACGGGGCGGTCCGCCTGAAGTTCGTGGAGGGCGAAGGCGACCCGAGGCGTGAGCCGTCGAGCGAGTAGTTCATGCGGCGTGGCAAGGGTGAGGCTGACAGCGGCCGCTCCGCCCAGCACCTGCTTGTACTCGTGAAGCGCTCTGCCGACCGCCTCTGCGGCGGAGTGTTCGGCGACCACCAGCAGATCGAGGTCGGACCAGCCGGCGATCCAGTTGCCTCCGCCAGGGCTGCCGGTGAGGGCGACCAGGTGCACGTCCCGGCCGTACGAGCGCAGGCCGTCAACGAGGTCGGAGGTCGCGGCGGCCACGGATCCGGGCAAGCCGAGTCCGTACGGTGTGGCCATACGGGGCTTGGCGGGGACGGCTGGTGCGGCGATGCGGTGCAGGTGGGCGCGCAGGTCAAGGATGCTGCCGGAGTTGTCGATCAAGTGGTCGGCGAGGGCGGCCACTTGATGTGCTCCCCGGCTCATCTTGATCTCGTCCTTGGCGGCGACTGCGTGCGCCGCCATGCCGGAGCGGCGTACTCGTACGGCGAAGGGTGCGTCCAGGTACGCGATCCGCAGCCGGTCGCCCATGAGGTGCTTCAGCTCGGCCATCGACGCCTCGTCGTGAACGGACTCGATGGTGACCAGCCGGTTGTCCAGGTGAGTGTCAGCGAAGCGGTTCAGCTCATCCAAGAGCAGTTCGGCCTGGCGACGGGATGAGAGGGCGTACGGATCGGCGAGGGCGTGGCGTGCGGCGGCCTGCCTCAGCAGGTAGCCGATCTTGAATCTCTGGGCCCCGCACGCGCGGTGGACGAACTCGGCGCTGGTGCTCTTGCCGCACTCGCTCAACCCGCCGAAGGCGATCACCCGGACCAGGCGTGGGCTCGGCGTGATCTCCGTGGCCGTTGCCGCATCCGTGCCGTACAGCTTGTGGCGGGCGGCGATCGGAAGGCGTCGGGTGCCGGCCAGGACATCAGCGACGAGGGAGTCCAGCGCAGCCCACAGTTCCTCCCGCTGCGTGTGGAGGGCGGGCAGGCGGCGTTTCCCCAAGTCGTCGCGGTCCGAGGCCCGTTCGCTGTGCCAGATGCGCAGCGTCAGGACCGACAGCCGGTCGAGAACGGATGCGAGGGTCTCGGTGTGCAGTGGCGCTTCTGCCCGCACGGCACCGACGACGGCCCCGAGGGTCTCGTCAGCCCGCTCGGCGAGGGCGTTGCGCTCGGCGTTGAGCTGGTCGATCTCCCGTTTGCAGTCGGCGACTCGTTCGGCCGGGAGTCCGGTGGCTCGAACCTGGTCCTCGGCTCTCCACAGGCGGCCGTTGACCGCGTGCAGGCGGGTGATGGCGTCGTCGAAGCGACGGAGGTCTTTGTCGGGCAGCGTCGCGGCTGCGCGGGAGAAGCCCGGCGGGAGGATCAGCGGTGGAGGAGTGCTGGGGGTGTGGGTCATCGCTTGCCGTCCTCGTCAGATTCGCCAGCGGGCAAGGAGAAAGCGAGGTCCTCAACGATCTGCCGTTGGACGTCGCCACGTTCGAGGTGCTCGCAGTCCACGACCAAGTCGTACGCGCCTTCCTCCGCCTGGCGGAGCAAGATCTCGTGCAGCACCCTTTGGTAGGAGGGGTAGACCCCCGTCCACGGGCGCCTTTCCCGCGCGCTGGTGATCGCGTAGCTGCGTTCCGGTTCGAGCGAGGGCATGAGGAGAACCGAGATCTCATGCGGTACGGGGATCGGTCCGGCTATCTCGCGCACCGTCCACAGAGCTTCGCGCGCCGAGAGTCCTTCCTTGACCACGCTGGTCGCCGCCGACACCGCCATCAGCATGGGCAGGCCACGGTCGAGCAGCCCGGTACGGCCGGACTCGCGCGCCTCGGCACGCTTGGCGTGGCCGTTGACCAGCAGCGAGGTCAACTCCACGGTCGTGGCCTTGTCGAACCACCAGTTCGCGTAGTCGTCCGCTGCGGCCTTCTTCCAAGGCTCGGGGTCGTGCTCGTGAACGGCGCCCAGCGCCTGAAACCCCTCCCAGCGCCGGGCCAGGAGCAGTAACTGTGTCGTCTTACCCACGTTGTCGGGTCCGTTGAGGCTGATGAAGTCAGGCATGTCCCCCATCGACCGTCACCTCTTCCGGATGGGCGTGTCGAGGACGGAGACGATTGCGTCGATGTTGCCGGCAACGAAATCGGCCAACTCCGGCGGCATGAGGTCGAGCCCGCGGACCGCCTCGGCCGTGAAGGGGATGCGGACGATCTCGTACCCGCCGCGCTCCGGCTTGGCGAACTCGGTCCCCGTCCGCACGGACAGATCCATGCTCGCCAGGCGCGCGGCGAAGATGTGCTGCACGCCGATGCCGTTCTCCAGCTCGTCCGTGATCAGGTGGACCAACTCGGCGCCGTCGAGCTTGCCGCCCAGTTCCTCGAACACCTCACGGTGCAGGGCGGCTTCGATGCTCTTGTCCTCCTCCTCGACGCCTCCGCCGACAGTGACCCAGTACGGTTCGCGGCCGGGCCTGGTCCGTTTGATGAGGACCAACTCGTCGTCGTCGAGCAGGATGGCGCGGGCGTTGCGCTTGATGATGTCGGGCATGGCGAGGTCTCCCTGGGGCGCGGTGTTGTCCGTCGGACCAGCCGGAGCCGATCGCGGGGAATTCAGCATGCTGCACGCGGATGCCTCTACGTGATGTACGGATGCCGCACCAACGCCGTACCGCTGCTGAACACAACTGGTTACGCTGGGTATTTCGTCGTGTCGCGGGGGAGGGGCCGGCCATGGTCACCGTGCAGAGCTGGTCCGGCAGCGAGGCGCGGCTGCTGCGCGCGGCGATGCGGCTGAGCATCCGCGACTTCGCCGGACACCTGGGTGTCAGTGACCGGGTCATCTCCAAGTGGGAGGCGGGCGGGGACGATTACTGCCCGCGCCCCGACTCGCAGGCCATGCTCGACACGGCTCTTGCCCGCTCTTCTGACGAGGTCCGTGCGCGCTTCGCCGAGGCGCTGGGGCGACCGGTGGCCGTGGCCCCGAGTACGGGGCAGATACGCGTGGACTCGCACAAGTTCGTGCCCGTGTTCATCGGCGCCGAGCACGCCCAGCGGTTACGAGCCGAGATGAGCGAGACGTCGGCCGACACCTGGCTGGAGTCGTCATCGGCGCGCGTCGATCATCCGGACGGGCAGACCGCGTGCACGCTCCACGCCTTCGCCTGCGGGGTCGTCGTCTTCCATCTCGTACAGCCCCGGACACCGCAGTCCCTCACCGAGCTGGCCGTCTGGCGGTACCGCTCCTACGCGTCCGACCTGCCCTGGGCGGGCGCCAAGCTCCGGGACCTCTTGGACCTGAGCCCCGGAACCCAGGTCAACCCGGAGTACGTCCTCTCGCTGTACTGGGTGGTGTCCGGTTCCTGGGCGGCGGGCTCCGAGTTCGAGGCTGCTCTCAGGCTGCTGTCCACACCGTCCGTGCTGGTTGATCGCGGCACACCGTCGGGGGCCTCCCCGCTCCACCAGTCCGTCGAGGAATCCCTCCTCGCATCCGGCTTCGACCACCCGGACATCGTCTCTTTCGGTGTCCGCGGAGTCTCCACCGGCTATGCCGGCTGGTCCGGAGTGGCCTACGCCGCCCACTCCAGCGAGCGCAGCCTCACCATCGAAGAGCTCGTGGCCTGCGAACTCACCGTCCAAGCGCTGTGGTGCTTCTCCCGCCAGATCCAGACACTTGTCGAAGACGGCCAGGATCCCTCCACCCCCGACGACTTCGGCTGGCGCTTCCTACGCGCCGGATACTCCCGCCTCACGACAGCACGCGCCCAGGAGACCGCGCAGCACTGCCTCATGCGAGAGGCCATCATGAAGACAAGCGGTCTCGCAGAACGACTGCGCGCAGCGCAGGACGCCCTCCGGGACAGCGTCGGCTGACGACGACAGGAGAACACCGCAGCCATGGACATCGACAACGCGGCCCTGATCGTCATCGACATGCAGAACGGCTTCACCAACCACCACAGCCGACACGTCGTCCCCGTCGTCACCGGACTGGTGGAACGGTGGTCGGCCGCCGGGCGCCCCGTCGTCTTCACCCGCTACCTCAACTACGCTGACAGCCCTTTCGAGCGGTTCTTCGACTGGTCACGGCTCCAGCACGCCCCCGAAACCGACATCGTCGCCGAGCTGGCGGAGCACGCCGCGTCCGCGTACGCCGTGATCGACAAGCCCGCGTACTCGCTCTATACCGAGGAAGGCGCCGCGCTGATCGACCGGGCCGGGTGGACGGATCTCGTCTTCTGCGGCATCGCCACCGAGAGCTGCGTCCTCAAGTCCGCGGCCGACGCCTTCGAGCGCGGGCACTCGCCGTGGATCGTCACCGACGCCTCCGCCAGCGACGCCGGCCCCGCCGTCCACGACGCTGGTCTCGTCGTGGCGCGCCGCCTCATCGGCCGTCGACAGCTCGTCACGACGGACGACGTCCTACGGCAACTTGCCCCGCGGCTCCACGCTCCGGTGCTGGAATAGACGTCATGGCAGCCACCCCTCTCCCCGACGGCCACTTCGACCTGATCATCGTCGGCGGAGGCCCGGCGGGCTGCGCCGCGGCTCTGATGGCAGCGAGCGTCGGCATGCGGTCTGTCCTGGTTGAGGCGGAGGATGCGCTGTGCGGCAAGCTCCAGCACATCGCGGCGGTCAACAACGTCGCCGGCGGCCACACCAGCGGCCCCGAGCTGGCCGCCGCCATCACGAAAGACCTCGCCCGCACCGACCTCTGCGAGGTCGAGCTCGGCGTACGCGCCACCGGAATCGACGCCTCCGACGAACACGCCGCCGTCACCCTCGACACCGGCCGCCGGCTAACTGCGGCCTACGCGGTCGTGGCCACCGGCGTAGGTCCGCTGTCGGCGGCCGACGTGTCCTGGCTTACGGTCGCCGAGGACGCGTTGTTGCCCACCCTCTGGGGAGCAAAGATCCCCGACAGCGGGCCTGGCCCGCTGCTTGTCCTCGGCGCCGACCGCCCGCTCGGCACCTTCCTGCGGGCCCACCCCGCGCACTCCTTCACGGTCGTGGTGGCGTACCCGCCTAGCGACGAATACAAGGTCGACGAGGTACGGAACGATCCCCGCGTGACGTTGCTGCCGGTGACGAGCCTGTCGGTACGTCCCACCCCCGGCGCCGCCTTCACCGCAGAATGGGCGGACAGACAAGGGCAATCCGGCAGCAAGGCCGCACACGCCGTCTACCTGAACCTGGGCAGCGCCCCCGCACCCCCACCAGGCGCCGTCATTCCCGACAGCACCGGCTACTGCCCGTCCGAGTCTCAACACCCCCGCATCCTCAGCGCAGGAGACCTCCGATCCTCCCGTTTCCAGCGCATCATGACCGCCACCGGCTCCGGCAGCGAAGCCGCCCTCCGCGCCTACTACGCTCAGCAGAGCCTGCCGACCGCAGAGTGGCGGCGCATCACGCATTGAGGTGGCGATACCACCAGACCATCGATCGCCCCTTTTCTGCCAGCAGGGTGAACCCAGACGATGGTCCTCCTCCTCAAGGAGGGGGACAGGACGTCCCGATCGACTCTCTCTTCGTCTACGCCCAGGTGTCCTTGCTCCATTCGGTCCGCAGGCTGAGCGCGATGAACGCGTAAGTCGAGACCGTGCCGATCCGCCGCTGATCACAGCAGTCCCTCGGCCCGGCGGCCGTAGTACGCCCAGCAGAGCGGACTCGGCCATACCCATCGTGGCTCTCGCTTCGGATCATGGGCAACCTCATAGCGATTCCGCATTTTCCGGGCGGAGGAAGTGCGGCGGAATCTACGATCACCGCGAGACGCGGACGATGCCGCTCGCGATCACCACCGAGCAGGGGCAGTGAGGCGCACGTATGGCGAATTTCCAGCGGGGCGCAGTTCTAGCACAGGAACAGCAGGGTGTGGATCTCGCGTACGCGTGCTTTGACCAGCGTGGAATCAGTGACGCCGATGTGGACGCGGACTACCGCCAGCAGAACGAAATGCCCGCACCGGGCGCACCGAGCACTTTGGCGGACCGGCGGGCACACCGCGGCAACCCCCTGGTGTTCATGCGTGTCGGCACGCGCACCGACGAGTCGTTCCTCATCGGACGGCAGGCTGTGTGGAGCGAAGTCCGCGATCTGATCGTCGTGTCCTCAGCCGCGCAGGCCGCAGTCGAATGGCGCCTGGCGACCGAGGACGATCCGGGTGAGGTCGTGCTGCGGCGTCAACTCCGCTTCACGCAACGGATACCGCGTCGGGTAAGCGGCTACTTCGATGAACTTCTGCTGAGTGACTACAAACCAGAGTTCCTATCCGCGGCGGGGGAAAACGAGGGTGTCGTAGGCGCTCTGCCGTCCGAGACACCCAGCCTGGCAGAGGATGTCCGGGCGGAGGCGGATCCGGCGCCGACCGATGAGGCGGCCGGCCCCTCGCTACGCGATTTGCTGACCGACGATCTCAACCTGCCGCGTGACGGGGCCATGCGCGACATCGTCGAGACGGTGCAACGCGAACAGCTCCTGCTAGTGGCCCACCAGCGCCCCGGCGCTCTCGTCATCCAGGGCGGTCCAGGAACCGGCAAGACGGCTGTCGGCCTCTATCGGGTGATGTGGCTGCTCGACAACAAACACTGCACGGCCGACCAGGTCCTCGTTGTCGGCCCCCACCAGAAATTCCTCGACTACGCGGGACAGGTCCTCCCCGCTCTGGGCGGCGGAGCTGTGACGACGATTACCCTCGACCGACTCCTGGCCGACGACAGCAGCCGGAAGGCTACAGCGGCGGACTCGTCCGAGGCGGAGTTCGTCAAGGGTGACGATCGGATGGCGGACACACTGCGCCGCGCCGTCGAAGCCCACTGCCAGCCGCTCCGCTCACGCGTGGGCCCGCTCCTGGTCGAGAACGCTCATGGGGATCGGACCTCGTTCTGGTTCACGTGCAAGGGCCGCCGGTACGAGACCGACGTCGCCCCGTTGCTCGCGTTCGCCCGCGAGGCGATGGGCGAGACCGGTCCCTTCAATGTCCGTCAGGGCCGCTTCCGGCTGCGCCTCGCGGGCAACCTCCTGCTCTCCGTTCCGACCGCAACTCCCCAGGACATCCTCGCGAGCGAAGAGGTCACCGCCTTCATCCAGCGAGTATGGCCACGGCTGAACTCCGCCGATGTCTACGCCAAGCTCCTAAAAAGTCGGCGGCTTCTCAAAGACGCCGCGCCGCTCCTCACCACAGAGGAACTGGCCGAGCTCCGGCACTCGGGAACTGGGAAATCCCCGTGGACCGCCTCCGATCTCGTGTGCCTCGATGAACTGGACTGGCAACTCAACGGATCCGACGGCCGTCGGAGGTACGCCCACATCCTGGTTGACGAGGCACAGGACCTGACGCCCATGCAGGCGCGCTCCCTGGGTCGCCGCTGTCCTTCTGGATCGCTCACCGTACTCGGCGACCTGGCTCAAGGCTCCGGACCCCACGCATATCAGTCGTGGCGCGAGCTGATCACTTTGCTCACCGGCGGCTCGCCGTGGACCGTCGAGGTCCTGAAGACCGGCTTCCGGCTGCCCCCGGAGGTCGCCGACTTCGTCGCACCCCTCGCCCGAATCGCCGCACCCCGCGTGCCAGTAGCGTCGTCCGTCCGTCCCAGGCGCGACAGCCAGACCGTCACCATAGAACAAGTGACGGACCCCGACCTGCTCGCGGAGGCAACTGCACTGCACGTCATAGGCCTGACCGAATTGCGGGACGGGAGATCCACCGCCGTCATCGCCCCGCAGGACGCCACGCTCACGGCCGCCCTGCGGGAAGCGCTCGCTCAGGCGTCGCCAGCCACGCCCGTACCCGTCATGCACCCAGCGGAGGCCAAGGGCATCGAGTTCGACCACGTCGTGGTGGTGGAACCCGCTGCCATCGCGGCTGGCACACCCTCCGGACCCCGGGCTCTGTACGTGGCGCTGACGCGCTGCACCCAGACACTCGGTGTCGTCCACCACGCCGCTCTCCCCGCTGTACTCGGGGGTATCCCTCCGACTCCGAGTGCGCCCGTCCCCTCAGTCGACCGCCCTGCCGTTTCCGTCTCCGAGGGAAAACCAGCTGCCATGTCGTCCCCACTTGCTGCATCGGCCACCTCCCATCCGTCATCCGGCTTCCAGGAATTCCTGCAGGCGGCGGTCGCAGCCGACCGCCGGGAGGCCGTCCACGAGCGGCTGCGGCACCGGCTCCTCGCCCAGCTCTGGGAAAACGGGCAACCCGAGAACGACATCACCGCGGACATCATCTGCTCCGACGACACCGGCACCCGCCTCTTCGAGGTCCTCCGCGCCGAGCAGCCGACCTACCTTGATCTGCGCGAGGCGGCGACGCGCACAACGGAGATCCGCTTCAGTCTGGCCCGGGCCATCGACCGCACCTTCCTCGTGTGCGCGGCGGCCCCGGTCGAACCCTGGGCGATCGCGGCCGTAGAAGGGGCGTTCGGCGTCTCCGTGATCTGGTGGGACGGGAGTTGGCAGGGCGCTGAGACGCACATCGTCGTACCCGGCCATGGGTGATCTGCTGGGTCGTCAATAAGCGGCGATACCACTGTGTGCGCAGACATCGAAGTGTCTGGCTGTCTTGTCGCAGGGCCGCCAGAGGGCACGATCAGAACTGTGGTGCGGCGCCCTGATGAGACTCTTTGAAACCGGCCAGAGCTGCCCCTCTTCCTCACTTGTTCCGGATTTGGACGCCGTGGGGAAGGGGGACTACGAGCATGCTTAAGGGGCCGCCGACCTGAAGACTGACGGCCCCTAGTGATCTGTGACAGTCGGGTGTTGTCGAAGTAGTAGACGCGGAGCATACCGTCGAGGGTGTGCGAGACGCTGATGCTGTCGATCCAGCGGCGTCCGACTTAGGCGTCCTGGCAGCTGTTGGGGTGTTCGAAGCCGAAGTCGAAGACGCGAGTGATCTGGCTGCGGTCGTTGCGGCCCAGGAAGCGGCCAACAGTGCCCCCGCACCAGACTTCGGTACGGGGCCGGCTGCGCGTTCGACTTAAGATTCCCCTACAGACCATCGGTGTTCAGCTCAGCCAGATGCTCCCGCAAGAACCGGTGCGTCTGCTCGTCAGTGGCGACTTCATCGTTGTCGAAGCGACTGTCTGCCCATGAAGTCTTGCCGCTGGAGCGGATGCTCAATTCCCCTCCCGTGATCCGGTACCGCCGGTACTCGCGGAAGTTCTTCCCCTCGTAGCTGGTCTCCAGCTCGAAGCCCTCGTTCTGGTCTAGAAGTTGCTGGCGCACTTCCCTCGTCAAGCGCATGGTCCCCCCACGATTCATAACGGTGGGGGGATCATGCCACGTCTAAGCCGCAACCTGCCCCTGCTCGGCGCAAGGCAGTGCGAGCCTTCTGACCATCCGCGGTGCAGGCCGCCGCGCCGTCCTCGAATGCCACTCGGGAGGGGTCGCCGACCGGGTCGAGCACCGCTCGCGCACTGCCGGGCGCTCCACACCCGTCCGCACCACGGCCGCGGGCCAGCGCGCCGTGGGTGGGGAGACGAGGTGAGCAGGTTTGCGGAACCCTGAGCGCCGGGTGGGGAAATTCAAAGAGCTCATCAGCCCCCCCACGGGAATGCAGTCATCCCAAAGGACGACTGCCATCCTGGCCGTTTGCACCTGCAGGATGCCGAGCAGTTGGCGGCTGGCCAGTAGGCGTGGCAGTTGGGCTACTCGTCCGTCGGGGCGAAGAGGTAGCCGTCGGGGCGAGGATGTCGCGGAGCCGGTCGTAGGCGGTCCGGTCCTGGTCGCTCATCAGGGGCAGGACGTCGCTGACCGTGGAGCCGTCGGGGAGGTCGGCGAAGTAGGGAAGCAGCAGTTTGGGCAGTGCCTCGACGGCTTCCTCGTACTCGCGGTGGTAGGCGACTTCGCGGTTGATCTGGTCAGCCGCGATCATGAACTCCTGCCGGGTGGCGCTGAAGGCGAGGGTCTGTTCGGCCTTGGTGAAGGGCCGACCGTCTTGGTGTGACCACCTGTTGGTGTCGGGGCGGAGGCGGAAGTCCGTGTCGCAGAGCAGGGTGACGACGTCGAGGCGGATGTTGCGGTGGGTCAAGGAACTCCTTGCGGGGTGATTCAGGGACGGGTGCGTTTTTGCGGCGTGCTCGGTGGGTGGCGCGGCGGACGCGTCGCGTCGGGCGGACGACGGGAAGGTCGCTTCGCGCGCTGATTTCAGGGGGGAGGGTCGGCCACTGCTTGGCCCAGGGACCTCCAAGAGGTCCCGTCCCGCCACCCCCGGGGCGGGACTCAGCGAAGGCGCCTTCGCCAGCGGCGAAGAGTAGCTTCGCCGATATCTTGCTCCCGCTCGCGGGGGCCTGCGAGAGCAATGCTCTCGCTATATCTTGCTTGCTCCTCTCGGTCGGGCCGGTGGGTTGACGGTCAGCGACGTGTCCCACCCGTTGCGGGGCTGGTCAGGCCAGGTACGGGTCACTGTGCTGTGACGGGTCGACCCGTCACAGCCGGGCCACCCGTCCCGCGCTGACCTGCGGCGGGACGGGTGATGCGGGTCGCAGAGGGTCAGCCGCCGGTCAGCGGCGCGGACCCGTACCAGGCGAGGGCGGCGGGACAGGAAGGCCCAAACCCGGCGCCTTGGGCATGGCCGCCGATCCTGGGGCTGGACCGGCCTGGGCATCACGCCCAGGAGGCGCGGTGTTGTCGGGCAGGGGGCAGTAGCGGTTCCAGGTGTCGGTGAAGTCTGCCCGCGCGTAGCCGCGGCGCTGGCCGTCGGAGAAGCGGCGGTTGGCGGGATGGATCTCGTAGCCCGCCAGCAGCATCTGGAGCTTGCGGGCAGTCAGCCCGGCTGGTCCTTGCTCGTGCCAGGGGGCTTCCGGGTCAGCGTTCAGGGAATCCAACAGTTCCGCAGTGGCCAGCAGCGGCGGGTCGCCGTGGGAGGCGAACGCGGCCCGGATGTCGGCCAGGATGCGGACCTTGGCGCCCCGGTCCTGCTCGTTGCCCTTCTCCCGTTCGGTCATCACCCGGCATGCGGTACGGGCCCGCTGCGGCCACTCGCCGCTGGCCAGGTCGGCGACCGCCACCAGCGGCTCCCACGTGTCCGCGGCCCGATCGCGGACCGGCATCGCCGGGACCAGGTCGGACGCCTGGTCCAGCAGTGGTGCCAGCCAGTCGGCGAGCCGGTCCCGCACTGCGTGCAGGAACGGGATGGCGGTGCGGGTGCGGAAGTCATCGACGTGCTCGCTCTCCAGGCGCTTGCGCATGCGGATGATGACGGCCCGGTCCATGATCGTGTCGGGCAGGTCGCCGATCCCTGCGATCGCCGCCATCGCGAACGTCGGGAACTGCATCGGCTTGTGCTCCGCCCCCGTGACCCGAGTGGTCGGGCGGTTGCGCTGGTGGCCGGCGTTGAGCAGACCGCGCATCTCCTCGTTCTTCTCCGCCACCTTCGCGCTGCCGAAGATCGTGTCGGCCTCGTCCACCAGCAGCGTCGGCGGCTTCTCGGTGATCGACCGGAAGATCGCCGATGGCGACGAGTTCACCGTGATGAACGGGTTATGGACCGTCTCCAGGAGCACGTCAAGCAGCCGCGACTTCCCGCACGCCTTCGTCGGCGCCACGATCGCCAGCCGCGGCGCGTGCTGCCACGCCGGCTGAAGATGCGTCGCCGCGATCCACAACGTGATCGCGTCCAACGCCTCCGGACTCGGCGGAACCACGTACCGGGCTACGGCGGAACGGATTTCGTCCAGCAGTCCGGAACCCTCACCCAGTGTTCGGTCCATGGCAGCCTGGACCGCTGCTCCGGGACCAGGAGGCCGTTCGTCCGCCGATCCGGTCCGCAGCTCGCCCGGTCCGCCAGCTTGGTCCACCGGTCCGCGGTCCGGTCCGCCTGGTCCGCTCGTCTGGTCCGGCAGCGCGGGGTCCGGTCCCGCTGATCCGCCGGGGGCGCCGCTTCCGGTCCGTTGACCCGAAGTTCCGGTCAGCCCTGCGAGTCCCGGACCACCGTAGTCCGCTGCCTCGGAGGCCGTGACCTGCGGGGACCATGGATGGTCCGCCTCCCGGTCCGGTCCGCTCGCTGGTCCGGCGGCGGACCGCTCACCGGTGTGCTGGTCCGCGGACCGCCCATTCGCGGTTCGGTTCCCGGCCAGACCGGTGGGCTCGTCAGGGGACCGGTGCCCGCTGGTCCCCTGAGCTGGTCCGGCGGACGGTCCGCCCGCTCTGTCTGCGGTCTGCCGGACGGCGGACGGTTCGCGGACTGGTCTGCTGACCTCGGCCAGTGGTCCGCTGGTCACGCGTCCCGGCTCACCCGGTACCGCCACCGGCGGCCATGCCTGGCTCGTGGATGCGCCTCCGGCGCTTGGGTTCCTACCGTGCATGCATCACTACTCCTCGAAGGGCGGGGTACGGGCCGGCAGCCTGTCCCCACCCAGGTCGATCGTTGGTGTTCCTTGGGTAGTCGCCGTGCCCTCCGGTATCGGCTCGCTACGGCGGTATGGGTCACGCCGCCAGGTCGACCGCTTGGCCGTCCACCCATGCCTCGACCTCCGTCCAGCGGTAGCGCAGGTGCCGCCCGAGCTTGTGGACCTTCGGCCCGATGCCCCGGTGCCGCCACTGGTAGAGGGTGGCCACCGGCACGCCCAGGAACTCCGACACCTCCACCGGAGTGGCCAGCGCACGCCGCACCCCTGCTGCATCATTCTTCGCCTTCTGCAATCCTTCTCGCTTTCTCCTCCGCCGAACGGCGGCCGTTACAGAACCCAGCCACGAGCGGCCGGGAAGGACACAACCGTAGGAGCAGAAAGGCCGCCGACCAAATAATTCGGCACTTGGCTCTGAAATATCGTGAAGGATGCCGACCGGCGGCCGGACCAGAGGTACCGTACAGAACTCAAACCCGCCGACCAGCCGCCCCATCACATCACCTCACCAGGAGACATGCCGCTCCAGAACTTCTGGCGCGGGAAGCTAGCACGGAATGTGCCGCCAACAAAACGACAGGCTTAACGGGGTCGTAAATTCATCCCCGGACACTGTGACCAGGCACCCGGATGCGAAAAAGAAAAAGCCTGAACCAATGTTCAACGGAGCGGGCGACGGGTACCTTTACCAAGCTCGTGAACCGAATACAGAGGGAGCAGAACCGCTTGTTCATAACGAACACCCCGCACCACCGGACCGGTGCCTGATGGCCCGCGTCTGGATAGAGGATCGCGCCGACCACGCCGCCTATACCCAGGCCGTGGCAAAAGCGAGGCAGGCAGGACGGACCCCGCCCGGCCGATACCGGGTCCGCTGGTACGGCCCGGACGGCAAGCCGAAGATGAAGACGGTCCAGCGGAAGGTGGACGCCGAGGCCGAGCGGACGCGGATCGAATCGCGGCTCGGCGACGGCTCATACCGCGACCCGTCCGCCGGACGAGCCCGGCTGGCGGAGGTGGCCGAGTCCTGGCTCGCCGCGCAGGTCCACCTGAAGCGCTCCACCCACAACCGCTACCGCAACGTGCTCGACGTCCACGTCCTCCCCAAGTGGGGAAGCACCCCGCTCGACCGGGTCCGCTACGACGACGTGGCTCAATGGCTCGCCGACCTGCTCTCCGGGGAAGCCACCGAAGGCCGCAAGTTGAGCCCACGCAGCGTCCGCACGGCGTACGTCGTCCTCAGCCGGGTGCTGGGCTTCGCGGTGAAGGCACACCGGATCGCCTTCAACCCGGCAGCCGGCGTCCCGCTTCCGAAAGTCGCCCCCACCGATCACGTCTACCTCGACGAGGTACAGGTCGAAGCGCTCGCTGAAGCAGCGGGCGAGTACGGGCTGTTCATCCGGCTACTCGCCTACACTGGACTGCGCTGGGGCGAAGCGTCCGCGCTGAAGGTCGGCCGAGTGGACCTCGGCGCACGCCGGGCCTACATCGCCGAGGCGTACGCGGACGACGGCGGCAAGCTCTACCTGGACACGCCCAAGAACCACGAGCGACGCTCCGTCCCGCTACCCCGGTTCCTCGTGGACGACCTCACGGCCTACGTCGCCGAACACGCACCCGACGAGCTGCTGTTCACCGCCCCGCACGGCGGCCCGCTCCGCATCCGCAACTTCCGCCAGCGCTTCTTCGACCCAGCGGTCGGGGCGGCAGACCTCGGCCACCTCCAACTGACCCCGCACAAATTGCGGCACACCGCCGCCTCGATCGCCATCGCGAGCGGCGCGGACGTCAACGTCGTCCAGACCATGCTCGGCCACAAGTCCGCGACTCTCACGCTCGACGTCTACGGCCACCTGTTTCCCGACCGGCTGGACGAGGTCTCCAAGAAGATGCACAAACGCCGGAACATGATCCTCGCCAAGGCCCAGGCGAAGGCCGCCAAGGCGGAACGCAAAGCCAGGAAGGCCGCCGAGGAGTTGGCCGCCCTGACAGAGGAGAACGCGCTACCGCCCTGACAACCGTCCGACCCACTCACTGCCGGACGTCGTCCCCACTCCCGAGCGAGGGCGGCGTCCGTCAGTCGTCCCTGCCCAAGAAGGCGTCCAGCGCGTCCGTCGCGCGCCGCGCCATCAAGTCCCGCACCGCCTGCGGCGGCTCCCGGTCGTCCAGGACGAAGAGCCGGCCGTCGATCTCACGGGTCACCGTCTTCCAGCCCAGGCGCCGGCCCACCGCTCGCGCGGCCCGGCGGATCTCGTCGGGCGAGCTGCCCAGCTCCTCGATGTCCTCGGCGTTCAGGACGAGCTGACCGCCGTACCCCTGGTACTCCGGCTTCAGTGACGCGCGCACCAGCGTCTCGACCCGGTCCACGAGCTTGTCGTACCGCCGCTTCGCCAGCTCGTCCTTGGGAGGCACCGCCTGCCTCCTCCCCACCCCGTCCGGGACACGATGTGTGCTGAATGTGTGCCGGACGGGAAGCGCCCCACCGCCCACAAGGACGGTAGGGCACCTGACCAGCACAAACAGAGAGCCCCCTGTCGGATTCGAACCGACGACCTTCGCTTTACAAGAGCGGTGCTCTGGCCAGCTGAGCTAAGGAGGCGCAGGAGAAGTGTAGCGGGCACGGATCGGGGGGTGGGAGGGAAAGTGGGGGGCGGGGGCTGGTGACAAGGGGCGGGGGGCAAGGTAGCGTCACGGGAAGGTTCACACAGTGTGGACTGGACCAATCCTTCCTTTACTCGGATCGTCCGGCACGTTCCTGCCGGTGAAGGGACTGTAATCAGTCATGGCAACTGTCACGTTCGACAAGGCGACCCGCATCTACCCCGGTGGCGACAAGCCCGCGGTGGACGGCCTGGAGATCGAGGTCGGGGACGGCGAGTTCCTGGTTCTCGTCGGGCCCTCGGGTTGCGGCAAGTCGACCTCCCTGCGCATGCTCGCGGGTCTCGAGGACGTCAACGCGGGTGCGATCCGGATCGGTGAGCGGGACGTCACGCACCTGCCGCCGAAGGACCGGGACATCGCGATGGTGTTCCAGAACTACGCGCTGTACCCGCACATGACCGTCGCGGACAACATGGGCTTCGCCCTGAAGATCGCGGGCGTCAACAAGGCCGAGATCCGCAAGCGGGTCGAGGAAGCCGCGAAGATCCTGGACCTCACCGAGTACCTGGCGCGCAAGCCGAAGGCGCTCTCCGGCGGTCAGCGCCAGCGTGTCGCGATGGGCCGCGCGATCGTCCGTGAGCCGCAGGTGTTCCTCATGGACGAGCCGCTGTCGAACCTCGACGCCAAGCTCCGCGTCCAGACCCGTACGCAGATCGCGAGCCTCCAGCGCCGTCTGGGCGTCACGACCGTGTACGTGACGCACGACCAGGTCGAGGCCATGACCATGGGTGACCGCGTGGCGGTCCTCAAGGACGGCATCCTCCAGCAGGTCGACAGCCCGCGGAACATGTACGACCGCCCCGCGAACCTCTTCGTGGCCGGCTTCATCGGCTCCCCGGCGATGAACCTCATCGAGGTGCCGATCACCGACGGCGGCGTGAAGTTCGGCAACGCGGTCGTGAACGTCGAGCGCGAAGCGGTGCAGGCCGCGTCCGACAAGGGCGACCGTACGGTCACCGTCGGCGTCCGTCCCGAGCACTTCGACATCGTCTCCGAGAACGACAGCTCCAAGGCGCTGACGAAGGAGGGCCCGGCGGGTCTCGCCGTCACCGTCAACGTCGTCGAGGAGCTGGGCGCCGACGGTTACGTGTACGGCTCGGCCAAGGTCGGCGACGAGGACAAGGACGTCGTCATCCGCGTCGGCGGCCGCGCGATCCCCGAGAAGGGCTCCGTGCTGCACGTCGTGCCGCGCGCCGGTGAGACGCACGTCTTCGCCACCTCCTCCGGCGAGCGCCTGACCGACAACCGCTGATCCACCGGTTCCTCCACGCCGACGGCCCGCCGGTACGTGACTCCTCACGTACCGGCGGGCCGTCGCCGTGTGCCACCGGTACGTGTGCCGCCGGTACGTGTGCCGCCGGTACGTGAGCCGCCGCTACCTGAGCCGCGTCGCCGCCTCGCGCCCCGCCTCACCCCCACCCCCGCCATCCGTACACGTTGTCGACAAATACATACGCATATCCGGCCTTTCGGGTGTGTTCGTCAACACCCGAACACCCTCTCCGAGATTTTCACTCCCTCGTCAGGGTGACTAAATGTCGCCAAATCATCACCAGTCGCTACGATCCGATGCGTGAACCAGGTAGCTCGCCGTCTCGGCAAGACATTCGCGCTCGTTCTTCCGGTCGTTCTCGTGCTGTCGGGAACGCTCGCCGTCACCCGCGTCCCGTGGGCGGACTCCTCCTCCGACTCGCAGGTGCTCACCGCATCCGCGAAGACGAAGGAGCAGGTTGCCGCGCAGGATGCCTCCAAGGCACCGCAGGAGGTGCTGCGCCGCCGTCTGTTGGACGAACTCCAGGAGAAGGACCCCGGCGCCGCTCTGACCCAGTTGCAGGTCGAGATGGCGCGTCAGCCGTCGCTCGCACGGTACTGCGCGTCGATCGCCCGGTCGCTGGGGCGCGCCGCCGTCGCCAAGTACGACGGCGCCACGCAGCGCGCCCAGGCGTGGTCGCGCCCGGTGTGCGACACCGCCTTCGCGACGGGCGTCGCCTCGGTCGGCTGACATCGCTGTTGACGGCGGCCTCTCCGGCCGCCTCCCACCACCGGCACGCGCGAGGAACCCCTTGCGGCGTACGGCCCGCCCGGTGCGGGACGTACGCCGCCTTCGCATAGGGTGCGCTGCATGACGCGCGCCGACGACCGTTCCCCCTCGACCGCCCACGACGCCTCGCGCGCCGAGGCCACGCACCACGCCGCCGCGCCGGATGACGCCTCGCGCCACGCGGCCGCGCCGGATGACGCCTCGCGCCACGACGCCGCGCCGGTCACCCAGGCCGTGCTCCTGGCCGGCGGCCAGGGCTCGCGGCTGCGGCCGTACACCGACGACCGCCCCAAGCCGATGGTGGAGATCCCCGGCACCGGGACGCCGATCATCGGGCACCAGCTCGCGTGGCTCGCCGCCGAGGGCGTCACCGACGCCGTCGTGTCCTGCGGCCACCTCGCCGAGGTGCTCCAGGAGTGGCTGGACGGCACCCCGCAGCCGCTGAACGTGACCACGGTCGTCGAGCGCGAACCGCTGGGCCGCGGCGGCGGGTTGAAGTACGCGGCGGCCTCGCTGCCCCGGCCCGACGAAGCCTGGTACGCCACCAACGGCGACATCTGGACCCGCTTCTCGCTCCGCGAGATGGCCGCCTTCCACCGTGAGCGCGACGCGATCGCGACCCTCGCGCTGGCCCGCCCCCGTATCCCGTGGGGCGCCGTCGAGACCAACGAGTTCGGCCAGGTGCTGGACTTCATCGAGGCCCCGCCCTCGCCCTTCCTCATCAACGCGGGCGTGTACGTCTTCGCGCCCGGCTTCACCGCCCAGCTCCCGGACCGGGGCGACCACGAGCGCACCACCTTCCCGCGGCTGGCCCGCGAGCGGAGGCTGGCCGGTTTCCCGATCCCCCAGGGCGCCTACTGGCGGGCCATCGACACCGCCAAGGACCTCACGGAGGCGGCCAAGGAACTCAGCGCCCGCCCCGTGCAGCCGCCCGCCGCCGTCTGACCGATCGCCCCGTGCAGCCGCCCGCCGCCGTCTGACCGCCCGCCCCGCCTCCGCCCTGGGCATTGCGGGGTGTGAAGGGTGGTGCCAGGGTGGCGCAATGTCGAAATCACTGTCGCGATCCCTCTCGCGCCGCACGGCGTTAAAAGTGGCCGGTACCGGCCTGCTCGGAGTCGGCGCGGGCGTCGCGCTGAGCGAGTCACTGGCAGCGGCCGACGTCCCGGCCTCCCAACGGTTCGACCTGTCGCAACCGTCGTACGAGCGGTTCCGCGGGGTGTCGCTGCACGAGACGCACCACGCGATGCAGGGCATGGCCTACGACAACGTCAACCGGCGCCTGTACATCGCGCAGATCCAGAACGGCAGCGACGGCGACGACCTGTGCGTCAACCAGTTGAGCATCAGCGGCGGCCTGACCGGCCACATGCACGTCAGCAACGCGGGGCACGGTGTGTCGATCGGGGTGGAGCCGGTCGGCACCGCGTCCTACATCTGGATGGAGTGCGACTCCGACCAGCACAGTGACGCCGGTCGCGGCACGGCGCTCGCCCGCTTCAAATTCGTCAACGGCGGCACCCCGTCGTCGGTGAAGAAGTTCCTCACCGGCAGCAAGACGATCTCCTGTGCCACCGACCCGGTCAACAAACGGCTGTTGGTCCGTCGCAGCGAGAGCGGCGGCATGCACTACAGCCTGTTCTCGCTCGCCGACGCCGCCGCGGGCAAGTTCTCCACCCCGCTGGCGCACTTCGCCCAACCCACCCTCGGCAACGGCTCCGTGACCTTCCAGGGCTACACGTTCCTCGACAACTACCTCTACACGCTGGACGGCACAGGGCACGAGGACCCCGCCGACATCAACTCCTACGTGACGGCCACCGACATGAACACCGGCAAGGTCGTCCAGCGCTCCTTCACCGCGGCAGGCAAGACCCTCTTCTACCGCGAGCCCGAGGGGATGATGGTCTACCGGACCGTCAACGACAACCCGCGCCTGTGCTTCGGCTTCGCCTCCCGCCCCTCCATGACCAGCTCCACCCGCTACGCGAGCGTCTACTACAAGAACGTCCTGATCTGACGTTCCCCACCCGCTGGGGCCGGGCCGCACATCGCGCGGCCCGGACCCGGCGGAGGCTGAGGGACGGACCCGGATCAGTGGGTGAAGGTGAACCAGTTGATGTTGAGGAAGTCGGCGGAGGAGCCGGACGAGAAGACGAGATAGACGTCGTGGGTGCCGGTGACGGAGGCGGTGACGTTGGCGGGGACGGTCTGCCAGTTCTGCCAGCCGCCGTTGTTGCCGAAGTCGATCTCGGCGATCTTGGTCCCGGTGGTGCTGCCGAGGCGGACCTGGAGGGCGCCGCTGACGCCGGGGTCGGCGCCGGAGGCGAGGCGGGCGGTGAACTGCAAGGGCGAGGAGGAACCGAAGTCGAGGGCCGCGTACTTGAGCCAGTCGCCGTTGGAGATGTAGCCGACGTCCTGGCCGCCGCCGGAGTCGGTGCACGCCTCGGTCTGGGTGCCGCTCTGGGCGCTGTAGGACTCCGCCTGGACGGTCGAGTAGGCGCCCGTGCCGCCACCGCCGGGCGGCGGGGTGGTGCCGGAGCCCGCGCCGGGACCGAGCGAGACCGTCCAGGAGGTCGGCGCGCCGTCCTGGATGTGACCGTCGACGGGAGCGGCGCCGGTGGGACCGACGTCGTCGTACGGGAAGGCGTATCCGACGTTGGCGTACTTGTGGACGAGCCGCGCGTAGTGGTTGGTCGTCGCGTCCGTGTAGTACGCGGAGGGCGCGACGCCGTCGGGCTGGTTGTTGCCGCCGCCGACCAGCAGCGAGCTGCGGTTGAGGGCGGCGGCCAGCCGGGCGGCGACCGCGCCGCGGGCGTCGCCGCCGGAGTTGTAGAGCGGGCCGCTGGCGCAGCCGAAGATGTCGACGGCGCTGGGCTTGGTGAACGGCACGCCGTTGGTGTTCAGACCCGAGAAGACCAGGGTGTTGCCGGAGACGGTGCCCGAGTACGAGCCGATGCCGCCCTGCCCGTTGATGGTCAGCGTGTGCGACTGGTAGTAACTCCACACGCTGTTCAGGTAGTTGTTCCAGTACCCGCCGAAGTCGGTCGGCGAGTGCGAGGGCGCCAGGATGCGCAGCGCGGCGCCCGAGGAGTCGGTGGCGACCAGCTTGTCCCACGGCGCCCCGTCGGCGGCGTGCTGCGCCTGGAGCCCGGAGGCGATGGAGGCCAGCGCGCCCGAGGGCAGCGGGCTGACCGACTGCGAACCGCCGCTGCCGGTCGTCGCCATGGAGACGGGCAGCGCCACCATGTCGACGTAGCTGATGTTCGCGTACAGGTTGGCGCTGTTGTACGTGAACTCGCAGAAGGTCCAGTTGGTCAGCCAGTTGGGGTCGCTGCTGGTGAAACCGGGCTGTACGAGACCGGGTACGCCGCCGTTGCCGCCGGGCGGGTTGACGTAGAACTGGATCTTCTTGCCGACCGAGAACCAGACCCGGCCGCCGATCACGTAGTCCTGGAGCGTGAAGGTGGTGGCGGCCGAGCCCGAGGCGCCCAACTGGAGGGAGAAGTCGGCGATCGGGGTCAGGACGGACGAGGGGCTGGGCAGCCGCTGGAAGTGCCCGGACGAGGTGACGAAGCCGGGCCAGCCGGAGCTGTCGGAGCCGCTGATGTAGGCGTAGACCGTGCCGTTGCCCGAGTTGTTCTTCAGCGAGACGGGCAGTGACGGACCGGCCGCCGCGGCCCGCGACGTCAGGCCGCGCGCCCACAGCGGGGAACTCGCGGCGGCGGCGCCCGCGCCGACCGCGGTGACGAAGGATCGTCTGGAGACCACGTACTCCTCCTTGGAGGTGGCAGGCGGGCCGTCGCCGTCGGTGCGTCGGGGCGGCGGCTCGCGTGGGGGGACTGCCTGGAAGAACGTCAGGACCTGGGGCCTGGAGTGCCGTAGGCCGTCGGGGCCTCAGGTCGTCAAGAGCTGAAATACCGTCAGGACGGCAGGTGCCAGACCTGGTTGGCCCCGCCCGTGCAGTCCCAGATCTCCACCTGGGTGCCCGCGGTGGTCGACCAACCGGTGTCGTCCAGGCACCTGTTGGACTGCGGGTTGTACAACGACCCGTTGGACTGCGGTATCCACACCTGCGAACCGGTGTTGTTGCAGTCGTAGAGATCGACCAGCGTCCCGTTGGCCGTGCCGCCGCCGTTGACGTCGAGGCACTTGCCCAGGACGTGCAGGGTGCTGCCCGCCTCCACGACGGTCCACTGCTGCGCGGCCGTGCCGTTGCACGTGTAGACCTGGACGGGGTTGTAGTTGGCGGTACTCGACGCGCGGTCGTCCAGGCACAGGCCGCCGTAGCCGGTGATGGCCTTGCCGCCGGACGGCGGCGGGGTCGTACCGCCGCCGGTCGTCGTGTACGCGGCCACGTATCCGACGCTCATCGTCCCGCCGGACGTCGTCGCCGAACTCGGCGAGGTGCAGCCGCAGACGCCGTTGGGGAAACCGCCGCCCATCGCGAGGTCGAAGATGATGTTCAGGTTGTGGTCGTACGCCGCCTGCCAGGTGGCCGCGCCGACCTGGCCCTCGCTGACGCTGAAGTACGAGGCGCCGTCGAGGTAGAAGGTGATCGACTCGTTGGACGTGTTCGTCCGGTCGAGGATCATCGAGTACGTGTGGAAGCCGCTCTGGCAGCCGGAACACGCGCGCAGGCCGCTGCCGATGCCGTTGCCCTCGTTGCAGACACCGCCGGGGTACGTGCCGCAGTGGATCGTGCCCGCCACCTGGGAGAGGGCGTTGACGTCCTCCATGATGTCGATCTCGCCGTTCTCGGGCCACTGGCCGGGGCCGAGCATCCAGAACGCGGGCCAGTAGCCGAGGCCGTTGGCCGGGCTGGGCTGCTGGATCGACGCCGTGACCTGCAACTTGCCGCCCGCCGGGGCGCCCGCGACCGCGGTGGGCGTGTGGATGCGGCCCGACGTCCAGTTGGTGCCGCTGCCGAGCGCGGTGATGTTGAGGTGACCGTTGCCGTCCAGGTGGACGTTGCTGGTCGAGTTGGTCATCGTCTCGATCTCGCCGGTCCCGAAGTTCGCACCGGGGCCGGTGTCGTACGTCCACTTCGACCCGTTCGGCGCGCTGCCCGCCGCGCCGGCGAAGTCGTCGCTGAAGACGGTGGTCCAGCCGGACGGCGCGCCCGGCACGGTGACCGCGTCCGCGGACGGGGTGCCGACGGCGAACACGGCGAGCGCGCCGAGCGCTGTGGCGAGGGCGAGTTGACGCCATGCGCGCCATGCGCGCCATGCGCGGAAGGCGCGGAAGGCGCGGAATGCGGCGGGTCCGGAGAAGGCGCGGGCGCGCGAGGCCGACCGCGGGGATCTGCTGTGGGGGGATGAGCGGTGGGTCACGGAGAGCTCCTGACGGTCCGTCAATCGGCGGACGGGAAGAGTTGCCAGGGAACACGCGGAGGCGGGAGCGGTGCCGCGGATACGGCGGCGGATGCGGTGGTACGGCGGGGTGTGACGAGTGCGGCGGATGCAGCGGGGGTGCAACGGGCGCGGCGGTGAACCGGTCGCGGCGCGGAGGCGGGGCGTCCGGTGGTGTAGACAACTGAGCGAAGTTGATTGAACCCGTGTACATGCGCTGCCGTCAAGATGTGGTGAGAGCGCTCTCTGGGCTGCTGTCCGGGGGTGGGGGGACCGAGGCCGGCCGCGGTGGCCGGAACGCTGCCCGCGGGGCGGCCCGGCGCCGGGCCGGGCTCCAACGGCCTTGGGAGGGCGGGCTGTTGGCCTCCGGCGGGTCCGTGATCTCGCGGGAGTCCGCGCACCGGGGGGGGCGACCGACCGGCAGGGGGTTCACCGACGGCTCGGTCCGCCGGTTCACCGACGGCTCGGTCCGCGTCGGGCGGTTCGCGGCACCCGACTCGCGGATACGGCCCGCCCCGGTCGGGCGCTGCTGGTCACCGGGGGTGTGGCTATCGTCGGAGTGTGCGCTTTGTGACGTTTAACGTGCTGCATGGGCAGGCGATGACCGGGGGGCGACCGGTGGCGTTCGGGGTGGGGGAGGCGGCGGGGGAGCCGTTGGGCGCGGCCGTGGCGGCGCTGGACGCCGACGTCGTGGCACTCCAGGAGGTCGACCGCGCACAGGAACGGTCCGGGCGGATCGACCAGGCGCGGGTCGCGGCCGACGCGATGGGCGCCGCGCACTGGCGCTTCGCCTCCGCCGTCCACGGCCGGTCCGTCCCGGGCGAGGGATGGGTTCTGGACCCGAAAGCGCCGGACCTCCGGGTCTACGGTCCACCGGGTGCGGGTGCGGGTGCGGGTGCGGGTGCGGGTGCGGGTGCGGGTGCGGGTGCGGGTGCGGATACGGATACGGATACGGATACGGACGCGGGCGCGGCTGGCGGGGTGGAGGCGTACGGCGATGCGCCCGCGCACGGGGTCGCCCTGCTCACCCGGCTACCGGTACGGCACTGGCGGGCCCGGCGGCTCGCACCCGCGCCCTTCGCACTGCCGCTGCGGGTGGCCGGACGGCCGGGGCTCGTATGGGTACGGGACCAGCCGCGGGCCGTGCTGGCCGCCGTACTGGAGGGCAACGGCGGACCGTTCACGGCCGTCGCCCTGCACCTGTCCTTCGTGCCCGGCTGGAACGCCCGCCAACTCGCCGCCGTACGCCGCTGGATCGCCGACCTGCCCCGCCCCTACCTGCTCCTGGGCGACTTCAACCTGACCGGCGCCGTACCGAGGACCGTCCTCGCCGCCACCGGCCGCGAGCGCTGGCACGACCTCGCCCGCACCCCCACCTACCCCGCCCACCGCCCCCTCGTCCAGTTCGACCACATCCTGGCCCACGGCGTCCCGCCCTCCTCGGTCCGCCCCGCCCTGACCTCGGCGACCGCCCCCCTGACCCCCCTCTCCGACCACCGCCCCCTGGTGGCGGACGTGCAGTGGTGACCCCCGCCCCCTGAAGCGCCCCCGCCGTCCACCCGCGCGGCAACGGGCTGCCGTTCGTTACGGCTGAGGCGCGCTCGCGGCGGCGAGCCGTCCGCAGGACGTCAGCCGTCCATTTGGTGGAAGCGGGACTCGGCGAAGGTGAAGGCGGTGTCGCGGACGCCGAAGGGGTGCTGGAAGGCGTGGTTGAGCTGGGCGGTGAGGCAGATGGCGAAGGCGATGGCGGCGCCCACGAAGCAGAGGGCCACGAGATGGCGGGCGGTGGCGGTGAGGCCGAGGACCGGGGGGAAGGCGATGAGGAAGCCGCCGGCGACCAGCATGGCGAGCCAGGTGATCCGGGGCATGCCCGCTTTGACCTCGGCGGCGCGGTCGGTGCGCGTTTCGTAGACCGTGGCCAGCGCCGTCGTGGCGGCGGACTTCGCCGTCTGGTGGCCGGGCGCGGCGGCGCCGATGGCCGCGCGCACCTGGTCGAGGGCATGCCATGCCTCGGGGCTGGTGTGCCCGTGGGCGAGTTCGGGGAACTCCACGGTCCTGACGTCGGAGGTGTACTGCCGCAGCAGCGCCCGCACCTTGACGCGGTCGGGGCTCGCGAGACCGCCCGCCGCCCAGTACGTGTCACCCAGCGCCCTGGCCTCGTCGTACGTACGGGACCGCGCGGTGCTCAGCGCGGACCAGCTGCCGGCGACCTGGAAACCGGTCAGCAGGATGAAGGAACTGAGCAGGACACCGCCGATGAGCGACAGCGCCTGACCGTTGAACTCGACGCTCGCCAGCCGCTGTTCCTGGCCGAGGAAGTGGCCCAGCAGGACGGCGAAGGCGACACCGCCGAGAACGGACAGCAGCGAGACGACGTACATGGACATACGACTCCTGGGGCTTCGGTACGGCGGTGCTCAGGTCTCAGGTGGTTCGGTGCGCGCGGGTGCGCGCCTGCTCTGGACGAGGCGACCTCTGGGCGACGTGACTTCTGGACGAGGTGACCTCTGGACGAGGCGACCTCTGGGCGACGTGACCGCTCCGGACGACCCGAGGTCAGCGGCGACGTGCGACGAAGCGCGGCAGGGCCGCGAGGGCGGCGGGCAACAGGACGGCCAGCATCGACAGCAGCCACCAGCGCGACACGCTCTCGTCGGGGCCGGGCGACGGCGGCGGCTGCGCGCCGAAGGGCGGTTCGGCGTCCGTGCCGCGCGGCTTCGCGTCGTCGTCCCCGGCCGACGACGGTGTCGGTGACAAGGGCGCGGCCGGGCGTACGCCGGACGCGGCGGCCGTACGGTGCCGGGCGGACGCGGCGTCGGCGGGCGCTGCGGACGGGGGAGGAACGGGCGCGGAGCCCGCGGGGGACGGTGTCGGGCGGCCCGCGCCATTCGTGGGCGGCTGCGTCACGGGCGGCGGTACGGCTACGGGGCCCGAGGCCGTCGGGGCCGCGGTGGGGGTGCACGTGGGGGAGGGGGAAGAGGTGGGGGTCGGGGACGACGTCGGCGTGGGTGTCGGCGAGCCCCCGCCGGACGGCGGCCTCGGGCCGCAGGGTTCACCGACCTTCACGGTGAGGCGGCCCACCGGGAGCCGTAAGGAGACATCCAGATGCAGCAGTCGGCTGATGATCCTGCCGTCGACGCACACCGCCACGGTCACCGGCTGGTGCCCGCCGCTCCCGGCTTCCTCGCCGCTGCCGGTTTCCGTCGCGGCCGACGCCCGGCCCGCCCCGGCCACGACGCCTGCCAAGACAGCGACGGCGAAGACGGCGACGGCGACCGGTGTGACGGCTCGTACCGCCACGGCCGCCGCGCGGCACGCGGAGCCCTCCACCGGCACGGTCAGCACCTCGCTTCCCCAGGAGTCGCCCGGTGGCGCGCAGTGCTGTACCGGTTTCCGCTGGTATCAGCATGAAGATATGGGGACGCGGAGGGTCATGTCATTCGAACAGCCCAATATGGCCAAAAATGGGCACGCGGCATGTGCCGCCCGGCGGCGCGGCCGTCACCAGGCCGCGCACCGCCGGAGGCAGGGGCGCCGGATCGCGAACTCGACCGGACCACGAACCCCGGTCGCGGAAGCCCCCGGTGACGGAGACCCCCGGTCACGCGGGGCCGGTCAGAGGTCGAACTCCGCCGGGTTGAGGCCCACCGCGAAGCACGCCTCGCGCACGACGGCCTGCTCGGTCTTGTCGAAGTCGCCGTCGGCGCCGCCGATGACGATGCCGATCTGGATGACGGCACGCGCCTCCGTCGGCTTCTTCTGCACCTTGGCGATCTCCTGGAGGATCGCCACCTTGCCGAGGGCGAAGTCGGCGGTGAGCTTGGTCAGGTAGTCCTCGAAACGGCGCTGGAGGTCGGGCGCCGGGAAATTCTGCAACACGTCGTTGCTCGCGATCAGCGACGCGACGCGCTGCCGCTCGGACGGGTCGACGGAGCCGTCGGCGGCGGCCACGAGCGCGCACATCGCCATGCTGGCATCGCGGAAGGCCCCGCTCTTCAGGTCGTTCTTCTTCGCGTTGAGCTGGGTCTGCATCGTCTTGGTGGAGTCTTTCAAGCGGTCCCACAGGGCCATGAGCGGGTCTCTCCTCGGGCGGGGTTCGGTACGTGGTCCGTACGCGATCTGAGAACTCTCGGGGAGCGTAAAGGAGTTCCCAAGACGGAAAGACGGCACCCGGCGAGCGCGTGTGCGGGCCGTACGCCGTCCCCCGCCCGAAGTCCCGGCTACGGGATCAGGACGACCTTGCCCATCGTCGCCCGCGACTCCAGCGCCCGGTGCGCCCCGGCGGCGTCCGCGAGCGGGAAACGTTGTACGGCGGGCCGCAGCCGGCCGTCGGCGGCGGCCGCCAACGCCTCGGTCTCCAGCGCGCGCATCCCTTCCGGGGTGCCGGTGAACTTCTGGAGGGCCGGGCCCACGACGACCCGCGAGGTGATGCCGCGCTCGGCGAGTTCGCTGTCGGCGAAACGCAGCGGTTCGCCCGAGGACCAGCCGTAGACGAGGTGCCGGCCGCCGGGCGCCAGCAGGCCGACCGCGGCGCGCGCGAGGCCGCCGCCCACGGAGTCGAGGACGACGGTCGCGCCCGCGCCCCCGAGGAAGTCCCGCACCTCCCGCGTCCATTCCGGCCGCCCGTAGTCGACGGCGAGGCCCGCGCCCAGCGAGCGGACCCGTTCGGTCTTCTCCGCGCCGCCCGCCGCGCCGACGACGGTCGCGCCGAGCTGCCGCGCGTACTGCACCACCAGCGTCCCGATGCCGCCCGCGGCGGCCAGCACCACCACGGTGTCGGCCGCCCGCAGTTCCGCCAGCCGCAGGATGCCCACCGTCGTACGGCCCGTGCCGATCATCGCGACGGCCGCGGCGGCGTCCAGGCCGTCGGGGAGCGCGTGCAGCCGGGCGGCGTCGGTGACCGCGGCCCCCGCGTACCCGCCGGGCACCATACCCAGGTGCGCGACGACGCGGCGGCCGAGCCACGCCCGATCGGTGCCGTCCCCGAGCGCGTCCACGGTGCCCGCCACCTCCCGGCCCGGAATCGTCGGCAGTTCGGGCGCGGGCATCGGGCCGCCCTCGTACTTCCCGGCCCGCAGTGTGGTGTCCACCAGGTGCACTCCGGCCGCCTCGACCGCGATCCGCACCTGTCCCGCGCCCGGCACGGGGTCCGGCACCTCCTCGTACCGCAGATTCTCCGGAGGGCCGAAGGCGTGCAGTCGTACGGCGTGCATGGCGGGTCTCCTGTCGGGGTACGGGCGCGGCGCGTGCGGACCCCAGCCAACAACCTCAAGCGGACTTGAGGTCAAGCGGCGCCCTCACTTCCGTGACCGCCTCACACCATCCGCTTCACGCCCGTCCCGCATCCGCCTCACACCCGCCTCACACCCGCGGGAAACGGCTCAGCAGATCCCAGATCACCGGATTTCCGTCCAGGCCCTCGTGCATATCCGTGAGGTCGGCCACCACATCGTGCAGGAAATCCCGCGCCTCCCGCCGTAGTTCCGCGTGGTGCAAGGACAACGGCGGCTCGTCCTCGACCCAGTCGGCCGTCACGTCCACATAGCCGAAACGCCGTACGAACCTCAGCCGGTCCGCCGACTCCGTGAAGTCGAACTCCGCATATTGCGGCCGCGCCGCTCTGCTCCCCGCCGGGTCCCGGTCCAGTTCCTCCACGATGTCGCACAACGCCCAGGCGAAGTCCAGCACCGGCACCCATCCCCAGCCTGTGGACAACTCCCGCTCGCCCTCGGCCACATACACATCCCCGCAGAACAGATCGTGCCGCAGGGTCCGCACATCCGCCGTCCGGTAATCCATCTGCGGCGGGTCGGGAAAGCGGCGCGAAAGGGCGTATCCGAGGTCGATCACCCACCGATGGTGTCACCCGCGCGTGCGGGCCCGTACACCCGGACAGGCGGACACCCGGACACCCGGACAGGCGGACAGGCGGACACGGGAGAACCTGCGCCCGGACACGCGAACGGCCCCCGGTCCCCGGAAGCGTCCGGGGCGGGGGCCGTGCGGTGGGCGGCTCTGACGGTGACCCGTGTGTTAGAGGGTCACACCGAAGTCGGTCGCGATGCCGACGAGGCCGGAGGCGTAACCCTGGCCGACGGCGCGGAACTTCCACTCGGCGCCGTTGCGGTACAGCTCGCCGAAGACCATGGCGGTCTCGGTGGCCGCGTCCTCGCTCAGGTCGTAGCGGGCGATCTCGGCGCCGCCGGCCTGGTTGACGATGCGGATGTACGCGTTGCGGACCTGGCCGAAGTTCTGGCTGCGGGCCTCGGCGTCGTAGATCGAGACGGGGAAGACGATCTTGTCGATGTCGGCGGGCAGGCCCGCGAGGTTGACGTTGATCGCCTCGTCGTCGCCGTCGCCCTCACCGGTGCGGTTGTCGCCGGTGTGGACGATGGTCTGGTCCGGGGTCTGCTTGTTGTTGAAGAAGACGAAGTGGCCGTCGGAGTAGACCTTGCCGTCCACCTTCACGGCGATGGCGCTGGCGTCGAGGTCGAAGTCGGTGCCGGTGGTCGTCCGCACGTCCCAGCCGAGGCCGACAGTCACGGCCGTCAGGCCGGGCGCCTCTTTGGTCAGTGAGACGTTGCCGCCCTTGGACAGGCTTACAGCCATGAGGAGTCCCCTTTTGTGGTCTGTCATAGGTACTCCGACGAAACTACCGTCATTCCCCAGAACGCGGTCACAGGATCGTACGGTTCAGTAATCCTGCAACTGTGCTGTTGCGCCGCCGCCGAAACTGTTGCGCCGCTGTCGAAAACCCCGTGACGCGCGGGCCCCGGACGCGGGATCATGGGACACATGTCCGGGCCACTTCTCATTCGCGGTTCGGTCTCCGTGCCGGAGGCCGAGCTTCTGTGGCGTTTCTCGCGTTCCTCGGGGCCGGGCGGTCAGCATGTGAACACCTCCGACTCGCAAGTCGAGTTGCGCTTCGACCTCGCACGTACGGAGTCGCTGCCCCCGGTGTGGAAGGAACGCGCGCTGGAACGGCTCGCGGGACGGCTGACCGGCGGCGTACTGACGGTCAAGGCGTCCGAGCACCGCTCGCAGTGGCGCAACAGGGAGACGGCGCTCACCCGCCTCGCCGCGCTGCTGGCGCAGGCCACGGCGCCGCCGCCCAAGGCGCGCCGCGCCACGAAGATCCCGCGCGGGATCAACGAGCGGCGGCTGCGCGTGAAGAAGCAGCGCAGTCAGACCAAGCGGGGCCGCAGCGGCGGCGGCTGGGACTGAGCGGACCGCCTCGGGTAACCGGGGACCCGTATACCCGGGTATACGGCGCACGGCTCGGCGCGGGCGGGAGCCCACGGCTCAGCGCAGGTAGCGGTACCGGCCGCGGAAGTACGTCAGCGGCCCGCCGTCGGCGCTCGGCGTCCTGGCCGTCAGCACCCGCCCCACCACCAGGGTGTGGTCACCGGCGGGCACCCGCTGCTGCGTCTCGCACTCGAGTATCGCGAGCGCGCCGCCGAGCACGGGAGCGCCGGAGTGTTCGCCCCGGTAGTACGAGATGTCCTCGAAGAGCAGCCGGTCGCTGATCCGGCCGCGCATCGCGAAGCGGCCCGCGATGTGCCGCTGGCTCTCGCTGAGGACCGAGGCGGCCCAGCGCGGCTGCCGCTCCAGCAGGTCGTCCATCCGCGAGCCCTCGCGGACACTCACCATCACCAGCGGCGGTTCGAGCGAGACGGAGAGGAAGGCGGTGGCGGTCATGCCGACGTCCTCGCCGCGCGGCTCGTCCTCCGAGTCGTGTGCGGTGATGAGGACGACGCCCGCCGCCAGGCGGGACATCGCGGCGCGGAAGTCGTCGAGGTCGACGGTCTCGGATAGGCCCATGGTGGTCCCAGGATGCCGTCCGGGTGAAGGTTCAAGCACATCCATCACGTTACGGGGCGGTAGGAATCGCGCGCATCGGGCTCCGGTCGGAGGTGGGCCGTGGCCGGTCCTAGGACCAGGGCTCTACGTTGTGTGTTCAACCGCTTACATGATGATGTGACTTGAGTCACAAGGGCGAGGAATTGTTGACCCTGTGTACCTGGGGCACAGCTCGCTGTGATTCAGTGGCCCGTGTAATCCGTTGATTTGAAATTATCAGGAGTTGCTGTCGAGGGCGCGGAGAGAGGCATGGACACCGAGTCGGAGCCGTATGTCCGTCTCGCGACCCTGCGTCAGCTGCACCAGGTCGTCGCGGACCTCAACACGGCGCGGAGTCTCGCGGACACCCTTCAGGCCGTCGCGGAAGGCGTGGTCAAAGGGCTGAACTACGAGCTGGCCGCCGTCAATCTGGTACGCCCCGACGGCGATCTCATCGTGGCCGCCTTCGCGGGCAGCGCCGCGGCCGAGGCCCTCATGGCCGGACGCATCGGCTCGCGCACCTCCTGGGAGCGCCGCCTCACCATGGGCGAGCGCTGGGGCACCCTGCGCTTCATCCCGCACACCGAGGGCTGGGTCCTCATCGACGACGACGTGCCCCAGTGGCACACCGAGGGCCCGCTGCCCCGCTTCGCCGACGAATGGCACCCCGGCGACCGCCTCTACGCCCCCATGTACTCCTCGCAGACCGTCGGCAGCGAGCTGATCGGCGTCATATCCGTCGACAAGCCCACCAGCGGCAGGCACCCCGGCCCCTGGGGCTGCGAAGCCCTCCAGATGTACGCGTTCCAGGCCGGCATAGCCATCAGCAACGCCCGGCTGCGCGCCAACATGCAGCGCGCCCTCGTCCGGCTCGAACGCGACCAGCAGGCACTGCGCGCCAGCGAGGAGAGCTTCCGGCAGGCCTTCGAGTACGCCCCCAGCGGCATGGCCATCGCCGAGATGGGCGGCGACCAGCACGGCAAGCTGCTGCGCGCCAACGACGCCCTGTGCCGCCTCCTGGGCCGCTCCGCCTCCACCATGCGCCGCTACTCCTTCTCCGACCTCGTCCACCCCGAGGACGTCGGCCTGCTGCTGCGCACCTCCGCCGAGGGCGGCCGGGCCGAACTGCGGCTCGCGCGGCGCGACGGCAGCTACGTCTGGGCCTCGCTGCGCAATTCGGTCGTCGCCGACACCGCCGACGGGCCGCGCTTCCTGCTCACCCACGTCGAGGACATCGAGGAGCGCAAGGGCCGCGAGCTGCAACTCGCCCACCGCGCCAGCCACGACTCGCTCACCGGCCTGCCCAACAGCGCCGAACTGCGCGCCCGGCTCTCCGCCCGGCTCTGTTCGCGGCCCCAGGACCGCGACGCCCACGACCTCTCCGACGCCCTCGGCGTCCCCGGCGACGGGCCCGACGAGTTCGCCTTCAGCTACGGCTACGGGCCCGAGGAGCTCGCCGCGCCCCTCGGCGCCCTCGGCTACGACTCGCACACCCACGTCACCGCGCCCGACGAGAGCGACCCCGAGAACGCGGGCAAGGGCCTCGCCGTCCTCTTCTGCGACCTCGACGGCTTCAAGTCCATCAACGACCGCTTCGGGCACCACACCGGTGACGCCGTCCTCATCGAGGTCGCCCGCCGCCTCACCGGCGCCGTCCGCGACGGCGACACCGTCGCCCGCCTCGGCGGCGACGAGTTCGTCGTCCTCGCCGACGGGCTGGCGCCCGCCGACGCCGCCGACCTCTCCGTCCGCCTCCGCAACGCCATCATCCCGCCCATCCGCGTCGACGGGCGCGCCGTCCGCGTCGGCGCCAGCTTCGGCATCGGCTGGGCCGGGTGCGGGATGACCGCCGAGGAAGTCCTCCACTCGGCCGACCAGCGCATGTACGTCGAGAAGCGCTCGCGCTCCCGCACGGGCCACCGCCGCGCCGGCTGACCCCTCCCCGCGCGGGTCGTGGCTCTTCGCGGCCCGGCCCCGGGCGGTTCCGTTGCGCCGGGGGAGGAACCGCGCGCTCAGCCACGGTGCTCCCGCAGGTCACCACCGGCCCCGGCGGGGCAGTCCGGTGGTCTGCGGACCACCGGCCGGTGGGGGCCGGCGGCGCGCTCTCCCCGCGCCCAGGGCGGGGCGGGCCCTCCCGCGGAGAGGCGGGGCACGGGCGGCGGGACGTAGAGGTGAGTGGGGGAACCCGGCCGGAGGGTCCACCTTGGGGAGTAGGGGAGATCGCTCCAGCGGCTGACCCCGGCACGGGTTCCGTTGCCTACGCTGGGTTATGTGCAGCGCATCTACGACTTTCTCCGCAGACACCCGACGTGGGTCGACGGCTTCTGGGCCCTCGTCCTGCTCGTGGTCTGCGCTGTGTGGGTGCTGGAAGTCCCCGACCTGAGGTTCCCCGAGCGGCTGCTGGCGGTGCCGCTGTCCGGCGCGCTGGCGGTCGTGGTGGCGCTGCGCCGCCGTGCGCCGGAGAAGATGCTGCTGCTGGCCATCGGGGTCGGCCTGACCCAGTTGGCGCTGGGCGTGCAGACCAATCCCGGCGACGCGGCGATGCTGGCGATCATCTACACGTGCGCGTCCAACGGCGAGCGCTGGTCGTCCCGGCTGGCCCTGCTGGCGGGCCTCGCGGCGGCGCCGCTGTCGATGCTGCGCTGGCCGCCGCACGACGAGTACTCGACGGTCTGGACGACGCTGCTCCAGACCTTCTTCCTGACGGTGATCTTCGCCCTGTCGTGGGTGGTAGGCGACCGCCTCCGTACCCGCCGCGCGTACTACGCGGAGCTGGAGGAGCGGGCGGCCCGGCTGCACCGGGAGCGCGAGGCGCAGTCCAAGGCGGCGGTGGCGGCCGAGCGGGCCCGTATCGCCCGCGAGCTGCACGACGTCGTGGCGCACAACGTCTCGGTGATGGTCGTCCAGGCGGACGGCGCCGCGTATGTGCTGGACGCCGCGCCCGACCAGGCCAAGCAGGCGCTGTCGACCATCTCCACCACCGGCAGACAGGCCCTCGCCGAGATGCGGCGGCTGCTCGGGCTGCTGCGCGCGGGCGACGACGCGGGCGGCGAGTACGTGCCGCAGCCCGGCGTCGACCAGCTCGCCGATCTGATCGACCAGGTGCGCGGCGCGGGCCTGCCGGTCAGATTCGAGGTCGCGGGCGACGCCAGACCGCTGTCCAGCGGCGTCGAGCTGACCGCGTACCGCATCGTGCAGGAGGCGCTGACGAACGTCCGCAAGCACGGCGGGGACGGCGCCAGCGCCAGCGTCATGCTGGGCTTCGGCGACGCGGCGCTCGACCTGCTGATCGAGGACGACGGGCGCGGCGCCCGGCACGAGCTGTACCAGCAGGGCGGCCGGGACGGCCTGGGCCAGGGCCTGATCGGCATGCGGGAGCGGATAGGCATGGTCGGCGGCACGCTGGACGCGGGTCCGCGCCCCGGCGGGGGCTTCCGGATCAGCGCGGTGCTGCCGCTGAGAACCGGCTAGCCGGACGACCACCACGGCCGGGACCGGCGAGGACCGGCGGCCGTGACCACGGAGAACAACCGAGAGGCAGGACACATGGCGATCCGCGTCATGCTCGTCGACGACCAGGTGCTGCTGCGCACCGGGTTCCGGATGGTGCTCGCCGCCCAGCCGGACATGGAGGTCGTGGCCGAGGCGGGCGACGGCGCTGAAGCGCTGGAGGTGCTGCGGCACACGCGGGTCGACGTCGTGCTGATGGACGTCCGCATGCCGCGGATGGACGGGGTCGAGGCGACCCGGCACATCTGCGGGGGCGACCGCGGTGAGGCGGTCCGCCGGGAGGGCGAGGGCCCGCGGGTCCTCATCCTGACCACCTTCGACCTGGACGAGTACGCCTTCGCCGCGCTCAAGGCGGGCGCCAGCGGCTTCATGCTCAAGGACGTGCCGCCGGACGAACTGCTCGGCGCGATCCGGGCCGTGCACAGCGGTGACGCCGTGGTGGCGCCCAGCACCACCCGGCGGCTGCTCGACCGCTTCACCCCGATGCTGCCGTCCGCGGCGGCCGAGGAGCACAAGGAGGTCGACAAGCTGACCGAGCGCGAGCGCGAGGTGCTGCTGCTGGTCGCCCAGGGCCTGTCCAACGGCGAGATCGCCCGCAAGCTGGTCCTGTCGGAGGCCACGGTCAAGACGCACGTCGGCCGCATCCTCACCAAACTGGGCCTGCGCGACCGCGTCCAGGCCGTCGTCCTGGCCTACGAGACGGGCCTGGTGCGGGCCGGCGGCTGAGGCGGCCGGACCCCTGAAGCGGTTACCGGCGGTTCGCGGATACGGGTTCACGCCGGGCCGATCAGGGAAGGTCCGTACCGACCGGTAGGGATCACAGCACGGGGGAGTACGACATGCGCGCCATCGTTTTCGAGCAGTACGGAGGTCCCGAGGTACTGCGCCTCGCGGACGTGCCGCGGCCCTCGCCGGGCCCCGGCGAGGTCACCGTCGACGTCGCCTGGGCGGGCGTCAACTTCGCCGACGTCAAGGCCAGGGCCGAGGGCTACCGGGTGGAGGCGCTGCCCTTCCGGCCGGGCCTCGAGGTCTCGGGGCTGATCCGCCAGGTCGGCCCGGACGTCACCGACTTCACGCCCGGCCAGGAGGTCGCCGCCTTCCTCGACGGCGGCGGCTACGCCGAGACCGCCCTCGCGCCCGCCGCCACCGTCTTCGCCCTGCCCGCGGGACTCGACCTGCGCACCGGCGCCACCCTCCCCAGCGTGCTGCCCACCGCGTACGCGCTGCTGCACGAGGTCGGGCGGCTGCGCGAGGGCGACACCGTGCTCGTCCAGGGCGCGGCGGGCGGCGTCGGCACGGTCGCGGGACAGCTCGCCCGGCTGGGCGGCGCGGCGGCCGTCTACGGCGTCGTCTCCAGCCTCGACAAGGCCGACCACGCGCTCAAGTCCGGTTACGACGAGGTCTTCACGGCCGCGACCTTCGACACCGACGTCCGGGCGGCGACCGGCGGGCGGGGCGTCGACATCGCCCTCGACCCGGTCGGCGGCGAGACCTTCCGCCGCACCCTCGGCACGCTCGGCCGCTTCGGCCGCCTCGTCTCCTTCGGCAACGCCGGTTCGGAGGAGCCCTGGCGGATCGGGCCCGCCGACACGTATCCGCTGGGGCTGTCCGTCTCGGGCTTCTCCGTCCTCGGCATGGCCGCGCAGGAGCCGCAGCGGTTGCGGCGGATCGCCGACGCCGCCTTCCGTACCGTCACCGACGGCGATGTGGAGCTGCCGGTGAGCGCCGAATTCCCGCTGGAGCGGGCGGCGGAGGCGCACCGGCTGCTGGAGTCGCGCAGGAGCACGGGGAAGCTGCTGCTGCGGGTGGGCGGCTGAGCGGACGGCCTCGGTCCTACGGCCGGGGGAGGCGGCGCGCGAAGGCCGCCGCCGCCTCCCTGACGTCCTGCTCGGTCCATTCGAGCGCCGGGGCCGCGACCGTCACCTCCGTCATGGACAGGCCGGGCACGCCCGGCTCCGCGAAGACGGCGCGGCCGAAGAGGGAGATCCTGGTCTCCTCGGCCTGACGCAGTGACGCCTCACCCAGGACGTCGGCCGGATACGGCAGCCAGAGCTGGAACTGGTGGGTCTGCGGCTCTTCCGGGTGCACCCGCAGCCACGGCACGCCGCCCTCCGTCAGGCCCTCGCGCAGGGCCCGCGCGACCGGCTTGGCGTGCGCCACGAACGACGGGAGCCGCGGCAGTACGGTGTCGAGACCGGCCAGCGCCGCCAGCGCTGCGGGGAACTGCTGGAACAGCATGCCGCCGTACCGGTGCCGCCACGCCTTCGCCTCCGCGACGACGTCCGCGGAGGCGGCCAGGGCCGCGCCCGAGATGCCGTCCAGCGACTTGTAGAAGCTCACGTACACGCTGTCCGCGAGGGCCGCGATCTCCGGCAGCGGGCGGCCGAAGTGGGGTGTGCACTCCCACAGGCGGGCGCCGTCGAAGTGCACGACCGCGTCCCGGTCGCGGGCGGCGGCCACCGTCGCCGTCAGCTCGTCCCACGACGGCAGCACGAAACCGGCGTCCCGCAGCGGCAGTTCGAGCATCAGGGTGCCGAACGGCTCCTCGAAGTCGCGGATCTCTTCCGCGGTCGGCAGGCGGGGTTCCGTCGTCGGGTGGACGGTGCGCAGGCCGCTCACCGCGTGCAGCGCGCCGCGTTCGTGCACCTCCGGGTGGGCCATCGGGTGCAGCGCCACCGTCGCGTTGCCCGTGCGGCCCGCCCATGCCCGCAGGGCCACTTGCTGGGCCATCGTGCCCGTCGGGAAGAAGGCCGCGTCCTGCGTGCCGAGGGTTTCCGCCACGCGGCGCTCCAGGGCGGCCACGACGCCGTCGCCGTAGATGTCCACCGGTTCCGTCACGTCGTACGCCGTCGCCGCCTCTTCGGCGAGCCGCGCCAGCCGTTCCCCAAGGGTCGCCTTGGGGCCGGACATCAGGACCCTTCCGTCGCACTTCGCGACTGCCGCCGCGACCTTCTCCCGCATCTCGCCGTCATCGCCCATCCCCCGATACTCCCTTCCAGGGCGGTCCCCCGCCACGCCTTATCGCCCCCCGCGCGGGTGCCCGCCCTCCCTCCTTTCCCCGCCCACCCGCCCACCCGTGCGGGTGCTTTCTCGTCTGCGGGTGCCGCCTGTGCCTGGGTCGGTGCCGGTCCGGGGCACCTCCTCGGGCGACGAACGTGCCCGCACTTCGATGACGTCCAGCCCCTTTCCGTTCGTCCCCCTGCGGGGGCACCCCGGCCCGTCCCCTCCCGGTACGTCGGCGTCCGCCTGTCCGGTGGGGGTGGCGGAGGGGGGTCCTTCCGGCGAACCGCCCTGCGCCGGTGCGCCCTTCCGACAGACCTTTCGCCCCCCGGCTGGACGTCGGGTGACGCGGGACGGTTCGCCGAAGGGACCCCCCTCCCTCCGCCACCACAGCGGACCGTCGGACGCCGACGAGCGAGGAGGGGACGGGCCGGGGTGCCCCCGCAGAAATGCGGTGACAAGAAGGGTGCCGGATACGCGGGGCCAGGTAGCCGCATTTCGAGGAGGTGCCCCGGCCCGGCACCGACCAGGCACAGGCGGCACCCGCAGACGACAAAGCACCCGCACGGGTGGGCGGGCGGGAAAGAAACAAGACAAAGAGACGCAGCGGTGTGCTGAAGCTCTCGCAGGGGGCACCCCGCACGGGCTGACCGCCCCGGAGGGGATTCGCGTAGGATTGACGAGAAGGCGTCCGGTACCCCGGTGAGGACTGGAACGGAAGGCTCGGAGCGCGCGTGGACGAGATGGGCAAGGCGGAGGGGCGGCCGGCGCGACTGGCCGTCGGGGTCGTGGGAGCCGGCCGAGTGGGCCCCGCACTGGCGGCGGCGCTGCGCATGGCGGGGCACCGCCCCGTGGCGGCGTCCGGCGTGTCCGAGGCGTCCAAGCGCCGCGCCGCGGCGCTGCTCCCCGGTGTCCCCCTGGTGGAACCGGCCGCGGTGTTCGAACGCGCCGACCTCGTACTGCTGACCGTCCCCGACGACGCCCTGCCCGACCTGGTCAAGGGCCTCGCGGAGACCGGCGCGGTGCGGCCCGGCCAGCTGCTGGTGCACACCTCGGGCCGGTACGGCACGTCCGTGCTCGACCCGGCGCTGCGCGCGGGCGCGCTGCCGCTCGCGCTGCACCCGGTGATGACCTTCTCCGGCACCCCGGTGGACGTGCAGCGCCTGGCGGGCTGCTCCTTCGGCGTGACCGCCCCCGGCGAGCTGCGGCTGGCCGCCGAGGCCCTCGTCATCGAGATGGGCGGCGAGCCCGAGTGGATCGAGGAGGCCGCCCGCCCGCTCTACCACGCGGCACTGGCCATCGGCGCGAACCACCTCGTCACCCTCGTGGCCCAGTCGATGGACCTGCTCAAGGCGTCGGGCGTCGCCGAGCCCGGCCGCATGCTCGGCCCGCTGCTGGGCGCCGCGCTCGACAACGCCCTGCGCTCCGGCGACGCCGCCCTGACCGGGCCGGTCGCCCGCGGCGACGCCGGCACCGTCACCGCGCACCTGGACGAACTGCGCGCGCACGCCCCCGAGACGGTGGCCTCGTACGTGGGAATGGCCCGCGCCACCGCGGACCGCGCTCTGGCCAACGGAATGCTGAAACCGGAGTTCGCGGAGGCGCTGCTCGGCGCCCTCGCCAATGGAGGGACCCCGTGACCGAGCTGGTGCACACCGCGGCGGAACTGCCCCCGGCCGCCGCCGTCGTCATGACGATGGGCGCGCTGCACGAGGGCCACGCCGCCCTGATCCGCGCGGCCCGCGCCTACGCGGGCGACGGCCTCGTCACCGTCACCGTCTTCGTCAACCCCCTCCAGTTCGGGCCGAACGAGGACCTCGACCGCTACCCCCGCACCCTCGAAGCCGACGTCGTGCTGGCGCAGAAGGCCGGCGCCGACCACGTCTTCGCGCCCGCCACCGACGAGGTCTACCCCGGCGGCCGACCGCAGGTCCGTATCACCGCGGGACCCATGGGCGAGCGGTACGAGGGCGCGTCCCGGCCAGGCCACTTCGACGGCATGCTGACCGTCGTCGCCAAGCTGCTGCACCTCACGCGGCCCGCCGCGGCCTTCTTCGGGCAGAAGGACGCCCAGCAGCTCGCCCTGATCCGCCGCATGGTCACCGACCTGAACTTCCCCGTCGAGATCGTCGCCGTACCGACCGTGCGCGAGCCGGACGGCCTGGCGCTGTCCAGCCGCAACCGCTACCTGTCGGAGCGGGACCGCGAGCACGCGCTGGCCCTGTCCCGCGCCCTGTTCGCGGGCCGGGACGCGGCCGGTGGCGGCCCGGACGCCGTACGACGGGCGGCAGGCCACGTCCTGGCCACGGCCGACGGCCTCGCCGTCGACTACCTGGCCCTCATCGACCCCGCCGACTTCACCGAAGCCGCGCCGGACCACGCGGGCCCCGCCGTCCTCGCCGTCGCCGCCAAGGCCGGCACCACCCGCCTGATCGACAACCTCCCGCTGGAGTTCGGAGCCGCCGAATGAACGGAACCAGAGCCACAAGCGTGAGTACCGGCATCCGCCTGTACGCCGCCGAGCCCGGCTGGACGCTGACCTCCGACGTGGTCGTGGTCGGCTCGGGCGTCGCGGGCCTCACCGTCGCCCTGCGCTGCGCCGCCGCGGGAGCGAAGGTCACCGTCGTGACCAAGGCGCACCTGGACGACGGCTCGACCCGCTGGGCGCAGGGCGGCATAGCCGCGGCCCTCGGCGAGGGCGACACCCCCGAGCAGCACCTGGCCGACACCCTCGTCGCGGGCGCGGGCGTCTGCGACGAGACGGCCGTCGCCACCCTGGTCACCGAGGGCCCCGCCGCGGTGCGCCGCCTCATCGCGACCGGCGCGCACTTCGACACCGACAAGACCAGCGGCGAGATCCTGCTGACCCGCGAGGGCGGCCACCACCGCCGCCGGATCGTCCACGCGGGCGGCGACGCGACCGGCGCCGAGGTCTCCCGCGCGCTGATCGAGGCGGTCCGCGAAGCCAATATCGACTTCGTCGAGAACGCGCTGGTCCTCGACCTGCTCACCGACGCCGAGGGCCGCACCGCGGGCGTCACCCTGCACGTGATGGGCGCCGGGCAGCGCGACGGCGTCGGAGCCGTACGCGCCCGCGCCGTCGTCCTGGCCACCGGCGGCATGGGCCAGGTGTTCTCGGCGACCACCAACCCGGCGGTGTCGACGGGCGACGGCGTGGCGCTGGCGCTGCGCGCGGGCGCCGAGGTCAGCGACCTGGAATTCGTCCAGTTCCACCCGACCGTGCTGTGGCTGGGCCCGGACGCCGAGGGCCAGCAGCCGCTGGTCTCGGAGGCGGTACGCGGCGAGGGCGCGCACCTGGTGGACGCCGACGGGGTCCGCTTCATGGTCGGCCAGCACGAACTGGCCGAACTGGCCCCGCGCGACATCGTCGCCAAGGGCATCACGCGGCGGATGCAGGAGACCGGCGCCGAGCACATGTACCTCGACGCCCGGCACTTCGGCGCCACCATGTGGGAGGAGCGTTTCCCCACCATCCTGGCCGCCTGCCGCGCCCACGGCATCGACCCCGTCACCGAGCCGATCCCGGTCGCGCCCGCCGCGCACCACGCGTCCGGCGGCGTCCGTACCGACCTCCTCGGCCGTACGACCGTCCCCGGCCTGTACGCGTGCGGCGAGGTCGCCTGTACGGGCGTGCACGGCGCGAACCGGCTCGCGTCGAACTCGCTCCTCGAAGGGCTGGTCTTCGCCGAGCGGATCGCCGCCGACATCGTCGCCGACCCGACGGTGCCGGGCGAGCCCGTCATCCCGGAGCCCGCGCACACCCCGCTGCTGGCCTCCGAGGCGCGCTACGAGGTGCAGCGGATCATGTCGGCGGGCGCGGGCGTCCTGCGCAGCGCCGACAGCCTGGCCACCGCGGCGGGCGCGCTGGAACGGCTGCACACCGCGGCCGTCGAGGAGTACGACAGGGACGGCAAGACCGCCGAGCCGTGCGTCGAGACCTGGGAGGCGACCAATCTGGGCCTGGTCGCCCGGGTGCTGGTCGCCGCCGCCCGCCGCCGCGAGGAGACCCGCGGCTGCCACTGGCGCGAGGACCGTCCCGACCGCGACGACCGGGCGTGGCGCCGGCATCTCGTCGTACGCCTCACCCCGCACCGCACGCTCGCGGTGCACACCACCGAAGGCACGGACTTCCCGCCGACCGGCGGCGGCACGGGGGACACCCGGGGCGGCGCCCCCGGGACCGCTCCGATCGTGGATGATGGGGCCGCCCCCAACGGCACCGCGCCGGACGCCGCGCCCAGTACCGCGAACCGTCCGCCGCACGCCGCTCGGAATCCGAAGGAGCCCTCGTGACCACCCCCGACCGTCCCCGGCCCGTCGCCCTCCCGCTGCCGCAGATCGGCCCGCCGAGCGAGGTGACCGGCGGCGGCTGCGGTGACGGCTGCGGCTGCGGCGCGGGCGAGGCGTACGACGACGCGTACGGCCTCGACCCGCTGGAGTGCGGCCTCGACCCCGACCTGGCGCAGCTCCTGATGGACGCGGGCCTTGACCCGGTGCAGGTCGAGGACATCGCGCACATGGCGATCGAGGAGGATCTGGACCAGGGCGTGGACGTCACGACCGTGGCGACCGTCCCCGAGGACGCCTTCTCCACCGGCGACTTCACCGCCCGCGAGGCGGGCACCGTGGCGGGCCTGCGGGTCACCGAGGCGGTGCTGTCGGTGGTGTGCACCGACGAGTTCGAGGTCGAGCGGCACGTGGAGGACGGCGACCGGGTCGCGGCCGGGCAGAAGCTGCTCACCGTGCGCACCCGCACCCGCGACCTGCTGACCGCCGAGCGCAGCGCGCTCAATCTGCTGTGCAGGCTCTCCGGTATCGCCACCGCCACCCGCGAGTGGGCCGACGTGCTGGAGGGCACCTCCGCGAAGGTCCGCGACACCCGCAAGACGACACCGGGCCTGCGGGCGCTGGAGAAGTACGCGGTCCGCTGCGGCGGCGGCGTCAACCACCGGATGTCGCTGTCGGACGCGGCGCTGGTCAAGGACAACCACGTGGTCGCGGCGGGCGGCGTGGCGCAGGCGTTCAAGCTGGTCCGCGAGGAGTTCCCCGATCTGGCGGTCGAGGTCGAGGTCGACACGATGCACCAGGTGCGCGAGGTGCTGGACGCGGGCGCCGACCTGATCCTGCTGGACAACTTCACCCCGGCCGAGACCGCGGAGGCCGTCGCGCTGGTCGCGGGCCGCGCGGTGCTGGAGTCCTCGGGCCGCCTCACCCTGGACACCGCCCGCGCCTACGCCGAGACCGGCGTGGACTACCTGGCGGTCGGCGGCCTCACCCACTCCTCCCCGATCCTGGACATCGGCCTCGACCTGCGCGCGGACGCCGCGGGCCGGCGAGCGGAAGCGTAGGGGCGCATGCTGCTCACCATCGACGTCGGCAACACCCACACCGTCCTCGGGCTGTTCGACGGGGAGGAGATCGTCGAGCACTGGCGGATCTCCACCGACCCGCGCCGTACCGCCGACGAACTGGCCGTACTGCTCCAGGGCCTGATGGGGATGCACCCGCTGCTCGGCGACCTCGGCGACGGCATCGACGGCATCGCGATCTGCTCGACGGTGCCGTCGGTGCTGCACGAGCTGCGCGAGGTGACCCGCCGCTACTACGGCGACGTCCCGTCGATCCTGGTCGAGCCGGGCGTCAAGACCGGTGTGCCGATCCTGGTCGACCACCCCAAGGAGGTCGGCTCCGACCGGATCATCAACTCGCTGGCCGCCGTGCACCTCTACGGCGGCCCGTGCATCGTCGTGGACTTCGGCACGGCGACCACCTTCGACGCGGTGTCGGCGCGCGGGGAGTACGTGGGCGGCGCCATCGCGCCCGGCATCGAGATCTCGGTGGACGCGCTCGGCATGCGCGGGGCGCAGCTGCGCAAGATCGAGCTGGCCAGGCCGCGCAGCGTCATCGGCAAGAACACGATCGAGGCCATGCAGTCCGGCATCCTCTACGGTTTCGCCGGGCAGGCCGACGGCATCGCCGAGCGGATGGCGCGCGAGCTGGCCGACGACCCGGACGACGTGACCGTGATCGCGACGGGCGGCCTGGCGCCGCTGGTCCTGGGCGAGGCGTCGATCATCGACGAGCACGAGCCCTGGCTGACGCTGATCGGACTGCGGCTGGTGTACGAGCGGAACGTCCAGACGTCGTAGCGCCCGGGGTGTACGCCGTGTCGCCCGGCGTGTCTCGCCGTGTCGCCCGGCGGTACGGGGCGGCTCCGGGCCGTACGGGGGGCTTGCGGCGGTACGGGGCGGGCGACGCACCCGAGTGCGCGAGGATGCGTGTGATTTGTCCGGTTAAAGACTAATCTTTCGCTATGCCCACGCCACACGGAAACCGAGGCGGGATGGCGTTCAGCGCGGACGAACTGCGCGTGCTGCGCCGAGCCCTGGCGGAAGTCCTGTCCCCTTACGCGGGCCGGACCGACACCGCCGCCGCCGACGCCGTGCTCGCGCCGCGCCCGGCCGAGCACGTACGCCCGGCGGAACAGCTCCGCGGACCCGTACGCCCCGCCGCACAGGCGCGCGTACCGGCGCGGCCCGCCGAGCACGTACAGGAATACCTCCGGCTCGTGCACGCCGTGGACGACGCGGTGGCCGAGGCGGGACGGCTGCGGTCGTTCCTGCTGGACGAGCTGAGCCGGTACCGGCAGGCGCTGCCCGGAAGCGCGGGCGGGTATCTGGAACGGCTCACCGCCGCGCTCGCCGGCGGCTACGTACCCGGCGCGGACGACCTCGCCGCACTGCGCCGCCTGCGTGCCGCACCGAGCGGAACCCCGGAGTACCGGCGGCGCACCGCACTGCTGCGCCGCTGCGAAACCCTCGCAGAGAACGACGTACGACTCCGTCTGGAGGCCCATATGACCACGTCGCGCCGCCTGCTCGCCCTTCCGGGCGCCCGTTCCGCCACCGCCGCGGACCCGGCGGAGAAGAAGCCGTCCCCGGCTCCTTCGCCCCGCCCGAAGTCCCCGACGCCGTCCCCCTCGCCGGGGCCCGGCGAGGGCGCGCCCAAGCGCCCGCCGACGCCCGCCGAGATCTGGCCGCCCGGCCGCAAGCCCGCCGCGCCCAAGCGGGACGACGAGGCCCGCTCGGCCTGACGGGCCCCGCCGCACCCACCCGCCGTCGGCGGCGCGGGAGGCGTGGCTACGCTGGTCGGTATGGACTACGTATCCGCGATCGTGCCGCCGCTGGTGATGGCGATCCTCTTCATCGCCGTCATCGTGACGATCATCAAGAATCAGGGCGGGGCCAACAAGGCCAAGGAGGACGCGGCGGTGGACGCCGCCTTCGCCCGCGCCGAGGCCGCGCGCCAGCCCTCCGCCGAGGACCGCTGACGCCCGCCGCGGCATTTGACGGCCAAGAAAATCAATATCATCTGATACTTGGCCGAAGATCCATGCCCGATCCACGGACCGGTGCGCGGCGCCCGACAAGGCGCCGTGCGCCGGTCCGACCCGTTTGGTCCCGATAAGCGGAACGTCTGCGGCTAGTATCCGGAATGTGCCCCGGCCATTGGGAGACCTCGAAGACGCCGTCATGACGCGAGTGTGGGAGTGGAACCGACCGGTCACGGTTCGTGAGGTCCTGGAGGATCTCTCACGGGATCGATCCATCGCGTACACAACTGTCATGACCGTAATGGACAACCTGCGCCAGAAGGGCTGGCTCCGCCGCGAGGAGGAAGGCCGCGCTTATCGTTATGAGGCCGTTTCGACGCGTGCCGCATACTCTGCCGCACTGATGAACGAAGCGTGGTCCGCGAGCGACAACCCGGCCGCCGCGCTCGTCCACTTCTTCGGCATGATGTCTCCGGAACAGCGTGAAGCGGTCCGTGACGCATTGCGCATCATCCAGTCCGTCGACCCCTCCGGTCCTGCGGATCCCGAAGGGCGATAGCGTCCGCACATGCCCCTCATGTCGAATGACGTCACCATCCGCCGGGCGCGCACCGGCGATGTCGCCGCGGTACGGACGCTGCTCGACTCCTATGTGCGTGACGGCATCCTGCTCGACAAGCCGACAGTGACCCTTTATGAGGACATCCAGGAGTTCTGGGTCGCGGAACGGGACGAGGACGCGAACGTGGTCGCGTGCGGCGCCCTGCACGTGATGTGGGAGGACCTGGCCGAGGTCAGGACGTTGGCGGTGGACCCGACGCAGCGCGGCAAGGGTGTCGGCCACCAGTTGCTGGCAAAGTTGCTGCACACCGCACGCTGGCTGGGAGTCCGCCGAATTTTCTGCCTCACCTTCGAAGTGGACTTCTTCGCGAAGCACGGCTTCGTGGAGATCGGGGAGACGCCGGTCGACGGCGATGTCTTCGGCGAGCTCCTCCGTTCCAATGACGAGGGTGTCGCGGAGTTCCTGGACCTGGAGCGAGTGAAACCGAACACCTTGGGCAACAGCCGCATGCTGCTGCAACTCTGACCGTTCCGGTTTGTCCGGATCGCGCTACCTCGCGGGCGCCCGTTCGTGCAAGGGGTTTGTGTTTTTCCCGCAAAGGCGCTTTGCTTTTACCGTTAATCCGTTTTCGATGAAAGGGAAGCCGGTGGCTCAGAAGGTCCAGGTTCTTCTTGTTGACGACCTCGACGGCGGCGAGGCGGACGAGACCGTCACGTTCGCTCTCGACGGTGTGACCTACGAGATCGACCTCACCACCGCGAATGCTGACAAGCTCCGCGGGCTGCTCAACCCGTACACGGACAGTGGCCGTCGTACCGGCGGACGAGCCGGTCGTGGCCGTACCAAGGCGGTCCGCGGAGGCGGCGCTTCCGGTCCCGACACCGCGAAGATCCGTGCGTGGGCCAAGGAGAAGGGTTACGAGGTCAACGACCGCGGTCGTGTTCCGGCCACCATTCGTGAGGCGTACGAGAAGGCCCACGGCTGATCCTGGCTACGCGTCCGCAGCGTGATCCGGTGGCAGGCCGTCGCAAGGGCGGCCACCAGTGCCGTGAGCCCGATGGGTACCCCCGTTCCATCGGCTCCATCCGTGACACGCAGCGCGGGCACCGTGGACTCGACTTCGCACCCCGGTCGGGGAGGCCGCAGCCACACCGGCGCGGACCGGTCGTACGCGGCCTCCCGGCGGCCCCACTCGGGGTGCGCGGGCGCTCGCATCGGAGCGCCGGACCCCAGCGCCGTCAGATCCAGCCGGATACCGCCCCACTCCAGCCACTCCAGCAGCCCCGGCAGCTCCTCGGCGGATCCGGCGGCCACCAGCAGCCGGATCCGGTGGCCGTCCAGCGCCACCGGGCCGAGCTGGCCCGGCCGCGGGAAACGGTTCAGCATCGCCAGACCCGCCTCCGCGGGCACGTCCACCGCGTCGAACCGCACCCCGGTGACCAGACCCGGCGGCAGCGCCCCGGTGGTCGGCCACCCCAGTTCGTGCTCGTACCAGCCCATGCCGTGTGCAACTGCCCGCCGGGGCAGGGGTTACGGCGGTGACCACGTACCGTCGATGGGTGAACACGTTCGGTGTCGGCCGGAAGTGTCCGTAACGGCGCAAGGTTGTTCGCCCTTAGCGCACTCCCCAGCCGCTTTCGGCATGGAGTGTCCTGGGCAGAGGGTAAGAAGTACCTAGTGGGAAGGGCTGGTGTTCGAGCAGGCGAGGGCGTGCGTTCGCCACGGGCGTACTTGATAAAGGGGTATTCGCCTGGCCTGCGGGAACATCGTCTCGCACCATCGAGGTTGTGTGAGTGACGTCAGCCGGTAGCGCAGCTTTCCTCGCGCGAGCGGGGGTGGATACGTGAGCGGCGCCGCTGTGCGGGACTAGCATGCGGAAGGACAGGGAGGGGACCGACCCCTCACTGCCCGACCGCTCTGAGGAGCGATTAACGATGTTCGAGAGGTTCACCGACCGCGCGCGGCGGGTTGTCGTCCTGGCTCAGGAAGAAGCCCGGATGCTCAACCACAACTACATCGGCACCGAGCACATCCTCCTGGGCCTGATCCACGAGGGTGAGGGTGTCGCCGCTAAGGCCCTGGAGAGCCTCGGGATTTCGCTCGAGGCGGTCCGCCAGCAGGTGGAGGAGATCATCGGCCAGGGCCAGCAGGCCCCGTCCGGCCACATCCCCTTCACCCCCCGGGCGAAGAAGGTCCTGGAGCTGTCGCTCCGCGAGGCCCTCCAGCTCGGCCACAACTACATCGGCACCGAGCACATCCTGCTCGGCCTGATCCGCGAGGGCGAGGGCGTCGCAGCCCAGGTCCTGGTGAAGCTGGGCGCCGATCTCAACCGGGTCAGGCAGCAGGTCATCCAGCTCCTGTCCGGCTACTCCGGCGGGAAGGAGTCGGCCACGGCAGGCGGCCCGGCCGAGGGCACCCCCTCGACCTCGCTCGTCCTCGACCAGTTCGGCCGCAACCTGACCCAGGCCGCTCGTGAGACCAAGCTCGACCCGGTGATCGGGCGCGAGAAGGAGATCGAGCGGGTCATGCAGGTGCTGTCCCGCCGCACCAAGAACAACCCCGTGCTCATCGGCGAGCCCGGCGTCGGCAAGACCGCCGTCGTCGAGGGTCTGGCCCAGGCGATCGTCAAGGGCGAGGTGCCCGAGACGCTGAAGGACAAGCAGCTCTACACGCTTGACCTCGGCGCCCTGGTCGCCGGCTCCCGCTACCGCGGTGACTTCGAGGAGCGCCTGAAGAAGGTCCTCAAGGAGATCCGCACCCGCGGCGACATCATCCTGTTCATCGACGAGCTGCACACCCTGGTCGGCGCCGGTGCCGCCGAGGGCGCGATCGATGCCGCCTCCATCCTCAAGCCCATGCTGGCCCGCGGTGAGCTCCAGACCATCGGCGCCACCACGCTGGACGAGTACCGCAAGTACCTGGAGAAGGACGCGGCCCTCGAGCGCCGCTTCCAGCCCATCCAGGTCGCGGAGCCGTCGCTCCAGCACACCATCGAGATCCTCAAGGGCCTGCGCGACCGGTACGAGGCGCACCACCGGGTGTCCATCACGGACTCCGCCCTGGTGGCCGCCGCGACCCTGGCCGACCGGTACATCTCGGACCGCTTCCTGCCGGACAAGGCGATCGACCTGATCGACGAGGCCGGTTCCCGGATGCGCATCCGCCGGATGACCGCGCCGCCGGACCTGCGCGAGTTCGACGAGAAGATCGCCGACGTGCGCCGCGAGAAGGAGTCCGCGATCGACTCGCAGGACTTCGAGAAGGCGGCCTCGCTCCGGGACAACGAGAAGCAGCTCCTCGCCGCGAAGACCAAGCGGGAGAAGGAGTGGAAGGCCGGCGACATGGACGTCGTCGCCGAGGTCGACGACGACCTGATCGCCGAGGTCCTGGCGACCGCCACCGGCATCCCGGTCTTCAAGCTGACCGAGGAGGAGTCCTCCCGCCTGCTGCGCATGGAGGACGAGCTGCACAAGCGCGTCATCGGGCAGCGGGACGCCGTCAAGGCGCTCTCCAAGGCCATCCGACGCACGCGTGCCGGTCTGAAGGACCCCAAGCGTCCCGGCGGCTCGTTCATCTTCGCCGGCCCGTCCGGCGTCGGTAAGACCGAGCTGTCCAAGGCGCTCGCCGAGTTCCTCTTCGGCGACGAGGACGCGCTGATCGCGCTCGACATGTCGGAGTTCAGCGAGAAGCACACCGTCTCGCGGCTCTTCGGCTCGCCTCCCGGCTACGTCGGGTACGAGGAGGGCGGCCAGCTCACCGAGAAGGTGCGCCGCAAGCCGTTCTCCGTCGTCCTCTTCGACGAGGTCGAGAAGGCCCACCCCGACATCTTCAACTCGCTGTTGCAGATCCTGGAGGACGGTCGCCTGACCGACTCCCAGGGCCGGGTCGTGGACTTCAAGAACACGGTGATCATCATGACCACCAACCTCGGCACCCGGGACATCTCCAAGGGCTTCAATCTGGGCTTCGCCGCCCAGGGCGACACGAAGTCCAACTACGAGCGGATGAAGAACAAGGTCAGCGACGAGCTGAAGCAGCACTTCCGCCCGGAGTTCCTGAACCGCGTCGACGATGTCATCGTCTTCCCGCAGCTCACCGAGGAGGACATCCTCCAGATCGTCGACCTCATGATCAGCCGGGTCGACGAGCGGCTGCGCGACCGCGACATGGGCATCGAGCTCAGCCCCGACGCCAAGGTGCTGCTCTCCAAGCGCGGCTACGACCCCGTCCTGGGCGCCCGGCCGCTGCGCCGGACCATCCAGCGCGAGATCGAGGACTCGCTCTCCGAGAAGATCCTCTTCGGCGAGCTGCGCCCCGGTCACATCGTCGTGGTCGACGTCGAGGGCGAGGGCGAGACGGCCAAGTTCACGTTCCGTGGCGAGGAAAAGGTCACGGTCGCGGACGCCCCGCCGGTGGAGACGGCGAGCGGGCCGAATCTGACCAAGGACGCGTAGCGCCTCCGGCGCGGTAGCGTCCGCCGCGACAGCGGCCTAGTAAGGGGCGGGCCCCGGACCAGCGGTAACGGTCCGGGGCCCGCCCCTTTTGTCACCTCGGGGCGTGGACGGTGACCTTCACGCGCGGGATGCGGTCGGCGTCGAGGACGGGGCCGGGGCCGGTGACCGTGACCTTGGTCAGAGCGGGAAGGGCCGCGAGCGGCGCCAGGTCGACCGGGCCGGGGTCCCTGGGGCAACGCGCTTCCGTGATGGCGGTCGTGAGCTGCGAACCGAGCCAAAAGAACGACCGCGGCGTCTCCACCGATGGACCACGCCACCTGGACGACGGCCGAGGCCTCGTCGCGGCTCAGCCTTTCCGGGCCCGGAAGCAGTTCCAGGACCAGCGGGCCGACGCTCACCAGTCCTTGGACGTCCTCGGCCGTCCGTGGCGGGATGAGCCTCTCCGCACGATGCACCACCTCCGCGCGGACCCGCGGGTCCAGCTCTGTGGCGTGTTCCAGGCACGCCGTCGCCAGCAGGTGCAGCCGGGCTGAGTGGTCCGGCTCCGCGTCGCCGCGCTCGATCAGCTTCCGCAGCAGCCTGGCCCGCTCGGCCGGGCGGCCGTGGGCGACGGCCATGCGGATGACGTCGGCCCACTGGTCGTGGTGGGCGTTGGCGGCCAGCAGGTCGAAGTCGAGGTCTTCGACGGCTGCGCGGGCGGCCAGGAAGTCCTGGAAGGTGCGGTGGATGAAGTCGACCGTGTCCGGCGTGGGCTCGCGCAGCAGCCCGCTGCGGTCGCGCAGGTGGCAGTAGACGGAGGCGCTGTCGCCGAGCGCGGCGGCGGACGGCATCGCGGGCAGGGCGGCTGAGATCAGGCGCATGGCGTCGGAGATGTCCATCTCGGCCTGGCCGTTCTTCACCAGCCAGTACGCCAGCTTCTGGAGGAGCTGGATCTGCGGTTCCTCGGTGAGCGGGGTCGCCAGATCGCGTTCGCGGTCACGGCGGATCAGCAGCATGCCGAGGGCGGCGTCGTACAGCTCCTTGCGGCCGGTGGGGAGGTAGCCGCTGCGGTCGCGGTGCAGGGCGCAGATGAGGCCGCACATGAGCGGGTTCGTGGCGAGCCGGGCCAGGTCCTGCTTGGTGTGGAGGGCGTCGAGGAGGGTGCGCTGGTACGTGTCGAGGCGCGCCCGCTCCTCGGGCTCCTCGTCGGGGACGCTGGCGCGGGCGGCGTCGTGCCAGCGCTCGCTGAAGGCGCGGATGTCGCCCCGGCTCATGGGGGAGAGGGTCAGGTCGGTGAAGCCCTCGTCGGCGAGCCAGGAGTCGGAGACGGCCGTCGGGCGGGACGTGACCAGCCAGCGGTTGCCGGGATACGCGGCGAGCAGGCCGCGCAGCCAGTCGCCGACGCGCTCACGGGACCGTTCGTCGATCTCGTCCAGGCCGTCGATGAGGACCAGCCCGCGCCGTTCGGCCAGGACGTCCTCGGCCCAGTGCGACGGCGGGCTCAGCGGCACCTCGACGGCGCTCAGGAAGTCGGCGGGCGCGGGCAGCCGGTCGCGGCGGGCGATCGTACGGAGCGGGAGGACGTACGGGACCAGGCCGCGCAGGTGCTCCAGGTGCTCGCCCAGGTCCTGCCGGGCGGTGGCGACCGCCAGCCACTGCACGAGGGTGGTCTTGCCCGAGCCCGCGACACCCCGCAGCAGGACCCGGTCGTGCCCGGCGAGCGCCTGCTCCGCGGGGAGCGGGCGGTGGGCGCGCGGCGCGAGGTCTTCCATGGCCGGATCGGCCGTCGGTGTCGCCTCCAGGCTGTAGTAGGCGGCGTCCAGGGGCCAGGTGGCGCGTTTGCGGTCGGTGAGGTCGATGCCGAAGATGCGGAGCGTGCCGTGGCGTTTGACGAGGTAGGGGGCGTAGCGGGCCTCGAACGTGGAGCGGGGGTCGGTGAGCTGGCCGGGGGGCGGGACGAACAGGGGGGTGAAGCCCTGCTGGCTGAGGACACTGCGCAGGCCCGTGCCGTCGTAGGGGCGCTGGAGGAGTGTGACGGTGACGCGGCCGTGCTGCCAGCCGGTCGGGTCGGTGGTCACGACGCCGATCAGGACGTCACCCGCGAAGACGGCGGCGCCGGACATGCCCGCCCAGGGGGAGAGGCCGTCGGGGCGCGGCGCGGGCGGGGTGCCGTCGACGGTGAGTACGTCGCGGCCGCCGAGCAGGCCCGAGCCGGGCTTGTACGTACCGGTGAGCTGTTCGGTGTCGAGGCCGCCGCTCGCGTCGCGCTGGGCGTAGGGGAAGCCGATCGCCTGGCAGTCGGGGACGGTGACCCTGGCCTCGTCCGTGCCCGCCACGAGATGCGCGGCCGTCAGGACCAGCGTGGGCGTCAGCAGGTAGCCGCTGCCCTGGACGCCTCGGCTGCGGACGACCGTCAGCCGCTCCCGTAAGAGCCCGCTCACCGGGGCGGCCGGGGCGCGTCACCCGGCAGGGTGCCCTCGTCCGGGGCGGCGATCTCCACCGGCCGGCCCGTCGCCGCGTCCTTCGGGCGGAGCGTGAAGGAGACCGTGTGGGTGCGGCCCGTGGTGCGGGCGGTGTCGGCGCCCGCTTCGACGACCACGGCCTTGATCCCGCCGTGGCCGGTGCGGACGCGTTCGAGGGTGACGGCGAATTCCATGTGGATCTCGCCGACCTCGAAGCGGACGGCTTGGCCCGCGCCGCGGGCGGCGCCCGTGACGAGGCCGTGGCGGACGGCTTCGACGGCGTCGGCCAGGTCGATGGCGTCGAGCGGTGTGTGCGGCAGATCCGGCATGGAGCCCCCCTTGTGTCCGGGCCTCACGATAGGGGCGGGAATGTGACCCGCGCCACGAATTGGTGGAAGGGGGCGGGTTCTAAGGGGCGGGGAAGGGGCGGGGAAGTGGCGGCGGAAGTGGCGGCGGTCACAGGTCCTTGGTCCCGGTGGAATTCGCCGGATCGCGTGGCGAGGTGATGTGCCCCATGTGAGCCAGGCCACTTACTAAGCGAAATAGTGGCGGGTTCGCGGGGTGTGCGGAGCCTGTGGATCACGCACAGGCGGGGGACAGGGAAGTGAAGGGGCGGGGCCCTTGATGCCCGTTTTGGTGCGACTTGAGTGCGGGGGCGTACCGGGCATTCGACGTAAAAAGGGTGAAGGGAAGGGCGGAATCCGAGAGGTCGGCACTACGACCGCGCTTAGTAATAGGGGTCCTTGTGGTCCGGCGGAATGCCGCGTTACCAAGGATGGGCAACGAGCCGCAGTCGGATGTTTCGGATCTCCGGACCTGTTGCTCCCCCCTTTCAGTGAGGTTGTTTCTTCATGCGCAAGAACTCGACGATGAACCGTGCCCCGAAGTCCGTCACCCGTGGCCGTGTCGCGGTAGTGACGGGCGGACTGGTCGCGGCGCTCGCCCTGGGCTCGACGGCGGCGATCGCCGCTGACACGCAGCACGAGGGATTCCTCGCCGCCGGGACGGCGAGCAGCATCTCCGACGTGGTGCAGAAGCAGGCCAGCGGCCAGCAGGCCACCGCGGCCAAGGTGAAGGCCGACGCCGCGAAGACCAAGGCCGCCAACGAGGCCAAGGCCAAGGCCGCGGCCGACGCCAAGAAGCGCGCGGACGCCAAGGCCGCCGCCGACCGCAAGGCCCGCAGCGCGTCCTGGGTGACCCCGACCAGCGGTTACGTGATCGGCGCGGGGTACGCGCAGGCCGGTCCGCACTGGGCGCACACCCACTCCGGCCAGGACTTCGTCGTGCCGAGCGGCACGAGCGTGCGGGCCGCGCACACCGGCACCGTCGTGACGGCGGGCTGGGGCGGCGCGTACGGCAACAACATCGTGATCAAGCACGCGGACAACACGTACTCGCAGTACGGCCACCTGTCGCACATCGGCGTGCACGTCGGCCAGAAGGTGGACACCGGCCAGGAGATTGGCAAGTCCGGCTCCACCGGCAACTCGACCGGTCCGCACCTGCACTTCGAGATCCGCAAGACCCCGTACTACGGCTCCTCCGTCGAGCCGCTGCACTTCCTGCGCACGCACGGCGTGCACGTCTGACGTACGTCTGACGCACGTCCGACGCACGTCTGATCCCACCAGTCGTACAAGAGAGACGGCGGCCGTCAACATCCGGCCGCCGTCTCTACCCGTGCGAGGCCCCTCGGAAGAGCCCCTCAGCACCTCGCAAGCTCAGCACCTCGCAAGCTCAGCCCCTCGCAAGCTCAGCCCCCTCAGACCCCCGCCTCGGCCTCCGCCTGGGCGACCAGGTCGAGCGCGACGTCGAGAATGGCGGCGCGCTTGGCGGCCGGATCGCCCTCGATGTCGCGCATCGCGAACATCCCGGCGTGCATGGCGAAGAGCGCGGTCATGCAGCGCACCTGCGCGGGCATCGGCCACTCCGGCTCCCTCAGCAGCCCGCTCAGCGAGCCGATCTTGCCCTTGAAGGACTCGCCGATGCTCAGCTCGCGCACAGTGGCCTGGTTCTCCTGGAAGAACCGGAACAGCGCCTCCGCGCCCCACAGCGCCTCGCTGTAGCGGCGCAGCACCTCCTGCTTGGTGGCCAGCGTGCGCGGCTGCTCGTTGCCCCAGGCGATCAGCGCGTCGACCGGTTTCGACAGGTCCTGCGCGATGCTGATGAGGATGTCTTCCTTGGTTTTGAAGTGGTAGTAGAGCGCCGCTTTGGTGACGTCCAGATGCTCGGCGATCTCGCGCAGTGAGGTCTTCTCGTAGCCCTGCTCCGCGAAGAGTTCGAGGGCGACGTCCTGGATGCGGCGGCGGGTGTCGCCGCGGCGGGTCTGCGCTGTGACCATGGCTGTGCACTCCTGCTGCGCTCGCGTCGGGCAGACGGAGCCCGACCGGCTCGACGGGCTGTACGGGGCATGACGGTACGGCCTTGGTCAAACCCTACGCACTTACTTGACGCCCGGCTAGTTACGCCCGTACCTTCATTCCGTACCTAGCTAGCCGGGCGGCAAGTAAGCGGACGGCGAAGTGAGTGTCGCCGGACCCGGAGAACCGCCCTCACCGGGGGAGGACCCACCGCCATGTCCCAGACCGACACCGCCGCCGCCGTCAAGGCGGAGCCGCGACAGCGCAGTGTGCGCGTCGTCATGGCGGGCCTGCTGATCGCGATGATGCTCGCGATGCTCGACAACATGATCATCGGTACCGCGATGCCGACGATCGTCGGCGAACTCGGCGGGCTCAACCACCTGTCGTGGGTCGTCACCGCCTACACGCTGGCCACCGCCGCCTCCACCCCCATCTGGGGCAAGCTCGGCGACATGTACGGCCGCAAGGGCATCTTCCTCACGTCCATCGTGCTGTTCCTGCTCGGCTCCGCGCTCTCCGGCATGTCGCAGACCATGGACCAGCTCATCAGCTTCCGCGCCGTCCAGGGCCTGGGCGCCGGCGGTCTGATGGTCGGCGTGATGGCGATCATCGGCGAGATGATCCCGCCCCGCGAGCGCGGCAAGTACCAGGGCATGATCGCCGGTGTCATGGCCATCGCCATGATCGGCGGCCCGCTCGTCGGCGGCAGCATCACCGACAACTGGGGCTGGCGCTGGAGCTTCTACATCAACCTGCCGATCGGCGTCGTCGCCCTCGCGATGGTCACCATCGTGCTGCACCTGCCGAAGAAGCGGCGCTCGGGCCGTATCGACTACTGGGGCGCGTCGCTGCTCACCGTCGCGATCACCTCGCTGGTCCTGCTCACCACCTGGGGCGGCACGCAGTACGCCTGGGGCTCCGCGCAGATCATCGGCCTGCTCGTGCTCGGCCTCGTCTCGCTCGCGGCCTTCCTCTACGCCGAGACCCGCGCCGCCGAGCCGGTGCTGCCGCTGCGGATCTTCCGCAACAGCAACTTCTCGCTGATCTCGCTGGTCGGCTTCATCGTCGGCTTCACGATGTTCGGCGCGATGACCTTCCTGCCGCTGTACCAGCAGACCGTCCAGGGCGCCTCCGCGACCAACTCGGGACTCCTGCTGCTGCCGCTGCTCAGCGCCATGCTCGTCGTCTCCATGGTCGCCGGACGCATCACCACCTCCACCGGCAAGTACAAGATCTTCCCGCTGGTCGGCGGCGCCTTCATGACCTTCGGCCTGTTCCTGCTCTCCACCATGGACGTCAACACCAGCCGCTTCACCTCCGGCCTCTACATGGCCGTACTCGGCGTCGGCATGGGCTTCGTCATGCAGATCACGATGCTGATCGCGCAGAACAGCGTCGAGATGAAGGACATCGGCGTCGGCTCCTCGTCCTCCACCCTCTTCCGCACGATCGGCGGCTCCTTCGGCGTCTCGCTCTTCGGCGCCCTCTTCACGCACACCGTCTCCCACGGCATGGCCTCCAGCGCCGCCGGAGCCGGTTCCGGGGCCGCTGGAGCCGGTGCCCAGCTCGACCGGGCCACCATCGCCAAGTTCCCGCCGGCCGTGAAGGACGCGTACTTCCACGCGGTCGCCGACGGCACCCACACCGTCTTCCTGTGGGGCGCCGTCATCAGCGTCGTCGGCTTCGCCGCGGCCTGGTTCATCACCGAGACCCCGCTGCGCGCCGCGGCCCCCAAGACCGCCAGCTCCGAGGACGAACAGCCCCCGGTCCTGGCCGACGCCATCTGATCATCTGACCGGCAAGGCCCCGGCCCCCGGCCCCCGGCCGCTGGCCACCCGCTCCCCCCGGCTCCTCGGCCGGACCCGCTGCCCCGCGAAGTGCCGGACCCACGGCTACTCGCGGGGCAGCATCAGTTGCGCGACCGCGCCGCCGCCGTCCTCGGCGGGGACGTTGCGGAAGGTGAGGCGGGCGCCGAGGACGCGGGCCTGGCCGGTGGCGATCGTCAGGCCGAGGCCGTGGCCGCCGCCCGAGCGGGCGGCGGAGCCCGTACGGAAGCGGTTGGGGCCGTCGCGCAGGAGGTCCGGGGGGAAGCCGGGCCCGTGGTCGCGGACGCGCAGATAGGGGCCGTCGACCACCACCTCGACGGGGGCGCCGCCGTGCCGGGCGGCGTTGGCGAGCAGATTGCCGAGGATGCGCTCCAGGCGGCGCGGGTCGGTGGGCACGACGGCCTCCTCGGCCACCGTGACCGAGGCGTCCGGCGCCAGTGCCACGACGCGGCGGCGGACGAACTCGCCGAGCACCAGCTCCTGGAGGTCGGCCTGTTCCGCGGCGCCGTCCAGCCGCGCCACCTCCAGGACGTCCTCGACCAGCGTCCGCAGCGCGTGCACGCGGTCGCGCACCAGCTCCGAGGGGCGGCCGGGCGGCAGCAGCTCGGCGGCGGTGACCAGACCGGTGACCGGCGTCCGCAGCTCGTGCGCGATATCGGCCGTCACCCGCCGCTCGGCCTCCAGCCGCAGTTGCAGCGCGTCGGCCATCGCGTCCACGGCCCGCGCCAGCTCGTCCGTCTCGTCCCGTACGCGCCGGCCGCCGATCGCCTCGCGCACCCGTACCTCGGTGTCGCCGTCCGCGACCTTGCGGGCCGCGACCGCCGCCTTCCGCAGCCGCCGCGACATCCGGCCGCCGATCAGCACGCCGATCGCCGTACCGCCGACGACGACCGCGAGCGACCCGGCCACCAGCGCCTGGTCGAGGTCGTCCAGCACGGAGTAGCGGTCGGTGAAACCGGTCTTCAGCGACAGCACCCGGCCGTCCGCGGCGGGCGTCTCCGCCCACACCATCGGGTGACCGCCGGTGTCCTGCACATACGTGGCGCGCTGCCCCTTGGCCGCGAACTCCTTCAGCTCGCGCGGCAGCTCCGGGTCGTCGATCTTGGCGTAGAAGACCAGCCGCCCGGTCGTCTCGTAGATCCGCAGCGCCGACTGGACGCGCTCGTCCTGGACGTCACGGGTGCTGTTGATCATGCTGACCCGCGCGGCGTTGTGCACGACCAGGCTCAGCGCGAGCGCGACCAGCGCCGACACCACGGCGATGGCCGCGGCGATCTTCCAGCGCAGACCGGCACGGAACCAGCGCGGGCCGGTACCGAAGCGGCGCGGGCCGGTACGCAAGCGGCGCGGGCCGGTACGCGAGCGGCGCGGGGCTCCGGGGTACGAGGAGGCGGACGGCGAGTCCGCCGGACGGGACGGCACGCGACCTCAGGCCCGCAGCTTGTAGCCGAAACCGCGGACGGTCTCCAGCCGGTCCTGGCCGATCTTGGCGCGCAGCCGCTGCACATGGACGTCCACGACCCGCGTGTCGCCGCCCCACTCGTAGTCCCAGACCCGCTGGAGCAGCCGGTCGCGGGAGAGCACGGTGCCGGGCGCGCCCGCGAACTCAAGCAACAGCCGCATCTCGGTCGGGGTCAGCGCCAGCCGCTCCCCGGCCCGCGTGACCACCATGCCCTCGGGGTCGATCTCGATGTCCCCGAAGGAGAGCTGCGGCGCGTCGTCCAGCCCGTCGTCACCGCCCGCCGCCCGGAAGCGGCGCAGTACGGCGCGGATGCGCGCCACCAGCACCGCGCCGTCGAACGGCTTGGTCACGTAGTCGTCGGCCCCGGCCTCCAGGCCGAGCACGATGTCGATGGCGTCGGCCCGCGCCGACACCATGATCACCGGCACCGTCGACTCGTCCCTGATCCGGCGGCACAGCGACACGCCGTCCAGGCCCGGCACCATCACGTCGAGCAGCGCGAGGTCCGGCCTGCGGGCGCGGAAGGCCGTGAGCCCTTCCAGCCCGTCGGGCGCGGCCGTGACCTCGAAGCCGTCGCGTTCCAGCGCGAGAGTCGTCGCCTCGCGGATGACGTCGTCGTCCTCGACGAACAGGACATGAGTGGCGGCCACCGGGCTATTGTCCCTGGCCGTGCTGGACGGCGTCGCCGTCGGCCGACATCTGCGGGGCCGTCGAACCGGGAGCGGCGGGACTGCTCGGCCTGCCGGACACGCCGGAGGAGGGGGATTTGGCCGGCGCCGGGGTCGTGGTCTCCGCCGCCGGCACGCCGGGGTCGACCGGGTCCGACTTGGGCAGCGGCGCCGGGTCGGTCGAGGTCGGCTCGGGCGAGACGGTCGGCGTCCGCGCGCCGAAGTCCGAGAAGTCCCGCGCGACCTCGACGAAGCGCTGCCCGCGCCAGGCGTACGTGATCGACTCCTGCCCGGTCGGGTACGTCGCCGGGTCGTCGGTCCTGTACACCTCGTGGATGATCTGGAGCCGCCCGTCCTCGACGCTGCCGTAGACCGGCGGCTGCTCGTCCGCGAACACGTTCTGGTACTTGCCGTTGACCATCCGGTACACGTACGCGGCGATGCCGAGGCCGTCGCCGCACGTCGTCACGTTGATCACCAGGTCGGGGCCGTCGCCCGCCGTGAGGTCGCCCGAGTCGGTGTCCATCGGGTAACCGGCCCCCACGCACGGCGTCAGATCCTCGCGTACGTCCGCGCTGACGCTGTTGTCCTTGCGCACCATCGTGGCCAGCGCCACCTGGTCGGCGACGATCGCCGGGGCGACGGTGGACGGGGTCTTCACCCGGGTGGCGGCCGGCGCCGGGCCCTCGCGGCGGGCGCCGGTGGCGGCCGCACCGCAGCCTGCGACCACGACGCACGCGCACGCCAGCGCGCCCGTCGCGAGAGTCGAGGCTACGCGGCCCACACGCCCTCCATGCGTTCCATCGGTTCCCGGCCGAGCGCGGCCGGGTCCAGCGGGTCGGTCGATCCGGCCGACCCGGTCGAGCCGGCCGTGCCGAGCGGAGCGGCCGCGCCGAGCGGTCCGGTCGCGTCCGTCGAATGAGCCGGGTGCGTCGAGTATGCCGATTCCGGTTGGGACGCGTCACGCCCGGCAGAGTCCCGGTCCACCGCGTCCAGCCGGGAGTAGCCGTAGCGGCCGTGCTCCAGTTCGTACCGCAGCCGGGCCAGCGCCCGGTGCAGGGTGCTCTTCACCGTACCGGTCGACATGCCCAGCGCGCGGGCCGTCTCCTGGGTGGAGAGCTGGCCGTAGTGCCGCAGCATCACGACCTGCCGCTGCTTGGGCGCCAGCACCGTCATCACGTCGAGCAGCATCTCGCGGTCCGCGCGCTGCTCCGAGCCGTCGTCCACGCTCGCGTCCGGCAGCTCGCCCGTGGGCACCTCTTCCAGCTTCCGGTTCCGCCACCACTCGGTACGGGTGTTGATCATGACCCGGCGCATGTACGCGTCGGCCAGCGTCTTGTCGGCGATGCCCTCCCAGCGCGGATACGTCCGCACCAGCGCGGTCTGTACGAGGTCCTGCGCGTCGACCGGATTGGGCACCAGGCGGCGGGCGCTGCGCAGCAGGGCGTCCTGCCGAGTCCGCACGTACTCCTCGAACTCCAGTACCTCGCCGTTCCCCGCCATGGTGTGACTCCGTCCCGTGCCTGCCTGCCGCTGTCGTCGTTCCCTGCCGACATCGAGGACGCTACGGAGCGGATGTTGGGCTTTCGCCACCGCGAGCGCACAGCGGCCTCACAGCAACCCATCGGTTCTGTAACGGGTGGAATGCAAGCCGTGAATGGCTATGAATAGGCGCATTCTGCGATGAAACGGGCATTTGCGGACCCGGGGAGTCAGGCGTCACAGGGGGCGCGGCCCGCGAAAGCCGAGGTGGGAGTGGGGACGGGGGCGGGCACGCGGCACCGCCGGGGGAGGGCGCGCGGCACCGCCGGGCCCGGATCATCCGGAGACCGTGCCCGGCGGAGAGCTGTGACGGTTACGGCGCTGTGACGGATGCGGCGCTGAAGCGGATGCGGCGCGGTGACGGATACCGCGCGGTGACAGATACGGCGCTGCGGCGGATACGGCGGTGGCGGGTACGCCCTAGACCGGCAGCCGGTACACGCCGTCCGCCAGCGGCTCGACCAGGCCGTCCTCGACCAGGCCGTCCAGCGCCCGGGCCCGCTGCACCGGCTCGTGCCACACGGCGTCGAGCGCGGCCTGCGGTACGGGAGCGGTGGAGGCGCGCAGGACGGCCAGCAGCCGGCCGCGTACCTGCCGGTCGGTCCCGGCGTACGTCTGGCCCCGGCGCGGCGGCCCGTCGTGCGCGGGCGAACCGGCCAGCCGCCAGACGCAGCGCGCGGCGATCGGGCAGCGCCCGCACTCGGGGGAGCGGGCGGTGCACACCAGCGCGCCCAGCTCCATGGTGGCCGCCGCCCACCGCGCCGCGACCGGCTCCTCGGCCGGGAGGAGCGTCTGGGCGGTCCGCCGCTCGGCGGCCGTCGTCGCGTTCGGCGGATACGCGGTGCCGGTCACCGCGCGGGCGAAGACCCGCCGCACATTGGTGTCGAGCACGATGTGCCGCCGCCCGTAAGCGAAGGACGCGACGGCCGCCGCCGTGTACTCCCCGACACCGGGCAGGGCCAGCAACTGGCCGTGGTCCTCGGGTACTTCGCCGTCGTGCTGGGCCGCTATGGCGGTGGCCGCCGCGTGCAGCCGCAGCGCGCGGCGCGGATAGCCGAGCCGCCCCCAGGCGCGTACCGCCTCGCCGGGCGACTCCGCCGCGAGGTCGGCCGGGCGGGGCCAGCGGGCCAGCCACTCCTGGTGCACCGGCAGCACCCGGACGACCGGCGTCTGCTGGAGCATGAACTCACTGACCATCACCGACCACGCGCCCGCGTCCGGCCGCCGCCAGGGCAGATCGCGGGCGTGCTCGCCGAACCAGTCGATCACCAGGTCGTGCAGTTCGGTGACGGCGGCCGGGGGAGCCGGGGGGACCGCCGAACCCGCGGGGGCGGCCGGGGACGTGCGGGCTGAGGTGCTGACGGAAGCGTCGCGGATGTCGGTGCTCATGTCCTCCCGATCCTCGCACAGGCCACTGACAGCGACCGGCCGTCCCCTTAAACGTGATGATCGGCAAAGACCGGCCGCCGAGCGGCGGGTGTTGCGGCGAGGCGCGGGTGATCTCCCCTAGAGTTCGGGTGTGGGCTCAATGCGCAATCCCGTCGGACCTCTGCCGTCGACCATCTACTGGCGGCGGCGGGCCGTTGCGCTGTGTGTGCTCGCGCTCGTCGCCCTGCTGATCTTCTGGCTGGTCAACTCGACCGGCGGGGGCGGCGGTAGCGGCAACAACGGCTCCTCGGGCACCCACACGCCGGTCGGCACGATCACGCCGGGCCCCGAGCCGACCGGTACGCACATCACCGGGCGCCCCGGTGGCCGCGACACCTCGGGCGGCGACAGCGGCGGCTCCTCCGGTTCCTCCGCGGGCTCCTCCGGCTCCGACGGCGGCTCGAATGGCGGCTCCAACGGAGGTGCCACGGACGGAAGTTCGGCCGGTGCCGGTTCCTCGGGCGGCAACGACGGCGGTACGTCGGGTACGGCGGGCACCTCGTCGTCCGGCGGCGCGGCCTCCGGCGGTGTCGCCACCAGCGGCGGCTCGGGCAACGGCGGCTCGGGCGGTCAACTGCCCGCCGGCTCCACGCTCCCCGACTGCTCGCCCGGCAGCGTCCAGCTCTCGCTGCGCAGCGTCCAGAACTCCTACTCGCCGGACGAGACCCCCGTCTTCGAGCTGCGCGCCGCGAATTCCGGATCCGTCTCCTGCAAGGTCGACTTCGGCCCCGCCAAGGCCGTCTTCACGATCACCTCGACCGCGGGCAACGCCCACACCTGGGCCTCCGACGACTGCCCCACCGCGGGCAGCGGCTCCTATCTCCTCCAGGTGCCCGCCCACGGCTCCACGACGTACACGCTCCGGTGGAACGCCAAGACCAGCTCCCCGAAGTGCGCGACCCCCAAGGGGAGCGCTGCCGCGCCCGGCACCTACCTGATCCAGGCCCGGCTCTCCGGCTACGGCGCCAAGCAGGTCTCCTTCGTCCTCTCCCAGGACTAATCCCGGGGGGCCCGGCCCCCCGGCCGTCCCCGGTCCGCCGCTTCGTGTGGGCGGCGGACGAGGTCGGGGCGCTTCCGGTCCCCGAGGCAGCTGCCTCCAGCGGTACGTCTAGACGTACCGCTCCAGGATGGACGACTCGGCGAGGCGGGAGAGGCCCTCGCGGACGGAGCGGGCGCGGGCCTCGCCGACGCCGTCGACCGTCTGGAGGTCGTCGACGCTCGCGGCGAGCAGCTTCTGGAGGCCGCCGAAGTGCTCGACCAGGCGCTCGATGACGGTGTTGGGCAGCCGGGGCACCTTGGCGAGGAGCCGGTAACCGCGCGGCGAGACGGCGGAGTCGAGGGATTCGGGGGAGCCGGTGTAACCCAGGGCCCGTGCCACGGTGGTGAGTTCGATGAGTTCGCTCTGCGGCAGCGAGTCGAGTTCGGCCATCGCCTCGTTGACCGTACGGCTGCGCTTGGCGGTCGGCTCCGGCACGTAGTCGCGGGCGACCAGTTCGCGCTCGGGCTCGACGCCCGCGATCAACTCGTCCAGTTGCAGGGCGAGAAGCCGTCCGTCGGTGCCCAACTCGATGACGTACTCGGCGATTTCGGTGGCGATCCGGCGGACCATCTCCAGGCGCTGGGCGACGGCGGTGACATCGCGCACCGTCACCAGGTCCTCGATCTCCAGCGCGGACAGCGTGCCCGCGACCTCGTCGAGGCGCAGCTTGTACCGCTCGAGGGTGGCCAGTGCCTGGTTGGCGCGGGAGAGGATCGCGGCGGAGTCCTCCAGGACGCGGCGCTGCCCGTCCACGTAGAGCGCGATCAGCCGCATCGACTGGCTGACCGAGACGACCGGGAAGCCGACCTGCTTGCTGACCCGGTCGGCGGTGCGGTGCCGGGTGCCGGTCTCCTCGGTGGGGATGGTCGGATCGGGGACGAGCTGCACGCCCGCGCGCAGGATCTTCGTCATGTCCTTGTCGAGGACCAGCGCGCCGTCCAGCTTGCACAGCTCGCGCAGCCGGGTCGCGGTGAACTCCACGTCCATCACGAAGCCGCCGGAGCACAGTGACTCCACGGTCTTGTCCATGCCCAGCACGATGAGGCCGCCGGTGTTGCCGCGCAGGATGCGCTCCAGGCCGTCACGGAGCGAGGTGCCGGGTGCGACGGCGCTCAAAGAGGCGCGCATCAGCCCGGCGTCGGCGCCGAAAACCCCGCCGGACCTGCCGGGGGAGTCGCCCGATGCCCTTCGGGCCGGGGGAGGGCCCCCTGCCCGGTCATTGGCTGCCACTCTGCAATCCTCCGGTCGCTACGGATGCCCAATGGGCGAGACCAGGGCAAAGTTTACGGCTTCCGGGGGGCGCGGCGCGGGCCGGACGGCTCCTACCAGGGTCCCGCGACGGTCCTACGGGGGTCCCGCGACGGCGCGCGGGCTCTCCCGGGAGCGCGCGCGAGGCCCCGCACGACCGTGTGCCGGGCCTTCCGTGACTGTACGCCGCGCGCAACCCGAACGGGTGCCGGGTGTTCCCCGGAACCGCGAGCCGGGCGTTCTCCGGGAAGGGGTGCGGGGCGTTCCCCCGTGCCCGCGAGCCGGGCGCCCGCGGCCGTACAGCCGTACCCCTCGGCCGTACGGCCGTACGAACGCGGACGTCTGCACGGCCGTACGGGCACCGGCGTCCGCGGCCGTACCGGCGTACGCCGTGGCGCTACGACCGTGCGGTCCGCTTCGGCAGGGCCCGCAGCGCGTCCCCTATGTCCGCGACCTCCACCACCTTCATGCCCGCCGGGATCTTGCCGGGGTCCGGCGGTACGAGGGCGTGGGTGAAGCCGAGCCGGGCCGCCTCCGACAGGCGGCGCTGCACGCCGGTGACGCGCCTGACCTCACCGGCCAGGCCCACCTCGCCGATCGCCACCAGGTTCTTCGGCAGCGGGGTGTCGATGGCGGCGCTGGCCAGCGCGAGCGCCACCGCGAGGTCGGCGGCGGGCTCGGTGAGCTTCACACCGCCCACGGTCGCGGTGTAGATGTCCTGCTTGCCGATGGCCTTGATCCGGCCGCGCTGTTCGAGCACCGCGAGCATCATCGACACGCGCGAGTTCTCCAGACCCGAGGTGGTGCGGCGCGGCGAGGGGATCTGGGTGTCGACGGTCAGCGCCTGCACCTCGGCGACCAGCGGGCGGCGGCCCTCCAGGGTCACGGTCAGGCAGGTGCCGGGCACCGGCTCGTCGCGCCGGGTGAGGAAGAGGCCGGACGGATCGGCCAGGCCGGTGATGCCCTCGTCGTGCAGTTCGAAGCAGCCGACCTCGTCCGTGGCGCCGTAACGGTTCTTGATGCCGCGGATCAGCCGCAGCCGCGCGTGCCGGTCGCCCTCGAAGCTGAGCACCACGTCGACCAGGTGCTCCAGCAGCCGCGGGCCCGCGATCGAGCCGTCCTTGGTGACGTGTCCGACCAGGATGGTCGACATCCCGCGGTCCTTCGACGCCCGGATCAGCGCGCCCGCGACCTCGCGGATCTGCGCGGTGCCGCCGGGCGCGCCGTCCAGTTCGGCCGACGCGACGGTCTGCACGGAGTCCAGCACCAGCAGCGCCGGCTTCACGTCGTCCAGGTGACCGAGAACGGCCGAAAGATCCGTCTCCGCGGCCAGATACAGATGGTCGGCGAGCGCGCCGATCCGGTCCGCGCGCAGCCGTACCTGCGAGGCGGACTCCTCACCGGTCACGTACAGCGTCGCGCCCTGCGCGCTGGACGCCTTCGCCGCCACGTCGAGCAGCAGCGTGGACTTGCCGACGCCGGGCTCGCCCGCGAGCAGGACGACGGCGCCGGGCACCAGGCCGCCGCCGAGCACGCGGTCCAGCTCCGGCACGCCCGTGGAGCGCGCGGTCGCCTGCCGCCCGTCGACCTGGCCGATCGGCCGCGCCGCCGTCGTCACCCGGCCGGGCGCGGTGGTCCGTACGGCGGGCGCGGCGCCGAACTCCTCCACCGTCCCCCACGCCTGGCACTCGCCGCAGCGGCCCAGCCACTTCAGCGCCGTCCACCCGCACTCGGTGCAGCGGTAGGAGGGACGGTCCTTCGAGACGGTCTTACGGGCAGCCATGTCGCCCACCGTAGCGGGAGGGTCCGACAAGGCGGCCGGACCGGCTCCTGCGGCTGCCGGGGGCGCTCAAGGGGGCGTGCGGCGCGGACATCGAGCGCGCGCACGTGCGTTCACTCGTAAGAATGACGGAGCTGTCCCCTTTTGGGCAGCATCACTACCCATAAGGATTAATGCACGCCAGGAGAGCTGAACCGGGGGCCGTACCGGGCCTACCGTCGCCCGGTGATGAGCAGGCAGGAGACCCCCACCCAGAACCAGACGACCGGCGCACACCGCAAGCACCGCGCGCCGGCCGGCCGGGCCGCCCGCAAGGACACGCCGGGCGGCGAGGCGCCGCGCACCGAGGCGCCGCGCACCGAGGCGCCGCGTCCGGAGGGACCGCGCGTGGAGGGAGCGCGCGTGTCCCGCAAGGAGGCCCGCGGCGACGCGCGCAAGGCCGCCCGCAAGGAGCCGTCGCGCAAGGAGCCGTCGCGCAAGGACGCCCGTAAAGACGCCCGCAAGGACGTCCGCCGGGAAGCGACGCACAAGGCGCACGACCGTCAACGCCCGCACGGCACGCTCCCCATGCAGCCGCCCGCGCACTACGAACCGTATCTGGACGGCCTGTTCACGTACTGCCTGTCGATCCTGTGCGAGCACGACGCGGCGGCCGGGGCGCTCGGCGAGGTGCTGGCGCTCGCCGAACGGCAGCGCGGCCACCTGCGCGACCCGAAGCTGCTCCGCCCCTGGCTGTACGCGCTCGCCCGCTGGACCTGCCTGCGCCGGCTCGCCGCCGGGCCGCCGGAGCCGCCGAGCACGTCGGTCGCCGTCGCCGAGCAGCGGCACGCCCAACTCGCCGCGCTCGCCTGGCCCGAGGCCGCCGGCACCACGCCCGAGCAGCGCGAGGCCCTGGAGTTGGCGGTCCGCCACCAACTCCCGCCGCACGAAGTCGCCGCCGTCCTCGGCATCGACGCCGACACCGCGCGCGGCCTGCTCGCCCGCGCCGCCTGCGAGGTGGAGCGGACCCGCACCGCGCTGTCCGTCGTGGACACCGGCAACTGCGCCGCCCTCGCCCAGATCGCGGGCGAGACCAAGGTGTTGCTCGGTACGGCGCTGCGCACGGAACTCGTCAGGCACGTCGACGACTGCCCGGTGTGCAGGCGTACGGCGGAACGCGTCGTCGCCGCGGGGCCCTGGCCGGGGGCCTCGGGCGTACCGGGCGCTCCGGGGGCCGGGTCCACCGCCGTCCTCGCCCTCATCGAGGCGCCGCGCTCGGCCGCGTACGCCGCCCTGCTGCACGCCATGGACGCCGGGGCCGGGCGCTCCCGCGACGCCACCCCGCGCTTCGACCGGCGCGGCTTCCCCATGGACCTCAAGGACCGCGCCGCCCGCCGCGCGCAGCTCAGGCACCGGGCCGTCACCAGTACGGTCGTCGCGGCCGTCGTCGCCGCGCCCGTACTCGCCCTGTGGGCCGCCTACCACGCGGCGCCGCTCGGCGCCGACGCGCCCGGCACGGACCGCGCCGCCAGCGAGCCCGACGGTCTCAACGGCGACCCGTACCAGGAGGCGGGCAGCTCCCGGCAGGCTCCCGACCCCCAGCACTCCGGCGGTACGGACACCCCGGCGCCGGTCCTCACCACGACCGTCTCGACCGACCCCACGGCCGCCGGCTCGGCGTCCCCCGGCGGCAGTACGCTCACCGTCACCGCCAGCGGCACCACCGTCACCCTGACCGCGCGCGGCGCGGCCCCCGTGCACTGGACGGCCGACACCGCCGCGTTCTGGATCCGGCTCTCCGCGACCTCGGGCGACCTGCGGCCCGGAGAATCGGTCACTCTCACCCTGAGCGTCGACCACGCCCTGGAGCCCTCCGGCTCCTGGACCGCCCGCATCGCCTTCTCCCCGGCGCACGCGACCGTGATCCTGCGCGGCTCCTCCACCCGCAATGTGCCGCCGCCCGCCTCCGACTCCCCGACCACCCCGCCGCCGCCCTCGTCCTCCCCGACGACGCCCCCGCCGACCACGCCTCCGCCGACGACCCCGCCGCCCACCACCCCGCCCCCGACGACACCTCCGCCGACGACCGCGCCGCCCACGACCGACGCCCCCAGCACCGCGCCGGAGTCGCCGAGCCCGGCCGGATAGCCGTACGGCGAAAGGGTGTTACTCCTGAGTAGCCGTACTCATGCCGGGCCGCCCGCGCGGCGGGACGATGAGCGGCATGGGGAAATTCACCGGCACGGTCGTGGTCACCCTCGTCACCGTCGGAACACTCGCCGTCGTCCACGCCGTCGGCGCACCGCTGTCCACCGTCCTCGGCACCGCCGCGGGCCTGCTCGGCCTGCTCTGGCTGCTCCTTCTGCTGACCGTGCCGTGGAACCTCTACTTCCGCGCCCACGCCGTCCTCGCCGAGATCCGGACCAGCCGCGAAAAGGGCCTGACCGTCTCCCCGGAACGCGACACCGAGGCCGGGCGGATCGCCCGCCTGATGCTGCGCGTGGCCCTCGCGGGACACCTCGTCACGGCCGCCCTCGCGGTCGCCGTCGCCGCGGCGACCGGCCGCGCCGCCGGCTACTGGCTCGCCGGATTCTTCCTGCTGAGCACCGTCTTCCGGCCCGCCGGCGCCTGGTTCGCGGCGCTGCGGCGCCGCCTCGGCACCCTCCTGAAGGACGTCACCTACCCGCGCGACGACGTCCTCGCCCTGCGCGCCACCGTCACCCGCGTCGAGAGCGGCGCCAAGGTCCTGGAGGGCAAGGCCGAGGAGCAGTACCACGCGCTCGGCGAACTCCGGTCCGCGGTCGACGCGTTGGGCCTGTCCGTCTACGCGCGGGCCGACGGGACCGACCGCCGGATCGCCGCGCTGGCGCGGGAGTTCGAGGCGACGGTGAACCGGCTGACCGACAACACCGAGATCATCGCCGGTCTGAAGGCGTTTCTGCGGCTGCTGCGGACGGAGGACGGGGTGCTGCCGTAACGGCCGTGGTCCGTACGGCCGTTGAGGCGGGATGTCACGCCCGTCTCAGGCGGCCGTCTCCAGCTCCAGCAGCAGGTGCTTGGCGTCGGCGCCGCCCGCGTACTGCCCGGCCGAACCGTCCGAGCGCACCACCCGGTGGCACGGCACCACCAGCGGCAGCGGGTTGAGCGCGCACGCCGTGCCCACCGCGCGGACCGCCCGCGGACTGCCCGCCGCCGCCGCCACCTGCGCGTAACTCGCCGTCCTGCCGTACGCGATGTCCGGCAGGTGCGTCAGCACCTCGCGCCTGAAGCCCTTCGACAGCCGCCAGTCCAGGGGGACTTCGAAGCCGCGGCGCTGCCCGGTGAAGTACTCGTCGAGCTGGCGGCTCACCGCCTCCAGCCGCCGCGGGGCGCGCAGCACCCGCGGGCTGATGGTGTCCGCGAGCTGCTGGAGCACCGCCGCGTGGTCCTGCACGGCGAATGCCACGCGCACCAGGCCCTTCTCGGTCGCCGCCAGCAGCAGCGGGCCCACCGGGCTGTCCAGCGTCCGGTACGCGACGTCCAGCAGCCCGGCTTGCCCGGCTTCCGCCGCCAGGCGCTCGTGGAGCCGGTCCATCGTCGCGTCGTCCTGCGCGGTGAGGGCTTCCAGGAGATGGGCGGCCGAGTCGTTCGTGTCCCGCACGTCCTGCACGTCCTGCACGTCCTGCGTGTCGTTCGTGTCGTTCGTGTCGTTCATGAGGGGTCTCCTCCTCCCGCGGTGTCCCGCGGATAGCTGCGGCGCAGGGCCTTCACCCCGTCGGCGGCGGCCCTGCGCGCCGCGTCCGGGCTGCCGCCCGTCACGGCGGCGATGTCCTTGTACGGCAGGCCCGCCAGGTAGTGGTACGCGACCGTCTGCCGCTGCCGCTCCGGCAGGGCCTTCAGCGCCGTCCACAGATCCGGGTCCCAGTCCTCGGGCCGCCCGGTGCGGCTCGCCCGCTCGGGCAGCTCCGCCAGCGGTGTCGCGCGGCGCGCGTTGCCCCGCGTGATGTCGACGGCCTTGCGGTGCGCGATGGTCACCAGCCACGCCTCGACGTTCGCGTCCGCGGGCAGCTCCGGGTACGCCCGCAGCGCGGCCAGGAAGGTCTCCGACCACGCGTCCTGCGCGTCGTGCGGGCCCACGACGGCCCGGACCACCCGGAGCACCATCGGCCCGTGGTCGGTCACGATCTGTTCGAACAGTGGCTTGCTCACATGGGGTAAACGCGTGGGGGCGCCGAAACGTGAGGTGGCTTTCGCGGGGGGCTTTTGGACCTGCGGTCCGCTTCGGAGGTGCGGTTCGCTTCGGAAGTGCGGTCCGCTTCGGAGGTGCGGTTCGCCGCGGAACTGCGGTCCGCTTCAGAAGAGGCGGTCCGCCGAGGCGGCGTCGGGCTCCTCCAGTTCCAGCAGGTACCGCTTGCGGGCAAGGCCGCCCGCGTAGCCGCGCAGGTTTCCGTCGGCCGCCACCACGCGGTGGCACGGGACGATCACCGACAACGGGTTCAGGCCGTTCGCGGCGCCGACGGCCTGGGAGAGGGAGATGTCGCCGAGCTGGCGGGCGAGGTCGCCGTAGGAGCGGGTTTCTCCGTACGGGATGCGGGTCAGCAGGGTCCAGACGCGGCGCTGGAACTCGTTGCCCTCCGGGGTCAGTTCGAGGTCGAAGGTGTGCCGGGTTCCGGCGAAGTATTCCTTGAGCTGGTGGCGTACGTCGTCGAAGGATTCGTCGGCGCGTTCGCCGAAGGTGGTTTCGTTGGGCCTTCGTTTGTGGCCCTCGAAGTAGAGCCCTACGAGGGCGGGGCCCTCGCGGACCACTGTCAGGTCGCCTACGGGCGAGGCGATCACCGCGTGTGTCCTCATCTTGCTTATTTTTCCCGCCCGCCCACCCGTGCGGGTGCTTTCTTCGTCTGCGGGTGCCGCTTGTGCCTGGGTCGGTGCCGGTCCGGGGCACCTCCTCGGGCGACGAACGTGCACCCACTTCGAAAACGTCCAGCCCCTTTCCGTTCGTCCCCCTGCGGGGGCACCCCGGCCCGTCCCCTCCCGGTACGTCGGCGTCCGCCTGTCCGGTGGGGGTGGGGGGGAGGGGGTGGGTGGGCTTGGGTACGTCGGTGTCCGCCTGTCCGCTGTGGCTGAGGGGGAGGGGGTGGGTGGGCTTGGGTGCGTCGGTGTCCGCCTGTCCGGTGGCAGTCGGCGGAAGGGGGGTGGGTGGGCTCGGGTGGGGCGGGGGCTAGCATCCGGGGGCATGGGGACGCGGGGGTGGCGGCTTGGGGCCGTGGTGGGGGTGGCGGTGCTGGCGGGGGTGGGTGCCTCGGGGCCGGAGCGGGCGGAGGCGGTTCGTGCGACGGTGGGGCTTGGGCCGCTTCCGGCGGATCGTTATAACTACACGCCCGAGGACTATCAACGGGAGAAGCGGGCAACGGCGTTGCTGGTCCGGCAGTGCATGGCGAAACGCGGGCACGCGGACTTTCCGCTCGATCCGCGCTACCCCGTCGACCCCACCGTGCTCACCGCGGTCAGCACTGGCTACGGCGCACTCGACATGGCCAACGCGAGCCGCTGGGGCTACGGATGGGACCCGGCGAAGTCCACTCCCACGCTGCCGCAGGGCCGTCGGATGACCCAGGCCGAGTACGCGGACTTTCCGGCCTGCAACGTGGAGGCGAACCGGCGGCTGATGCGCGGGATCGACGTCAAGCGGGACTGGCTCTACGCGAGCAGGCGCTCGGTCGAGATCGACAAGGCCGTCAAACGCGATCCCCGCTTGCTCGCGGCCTGGGACGCGTGGTCCCGCTGCGTGGCCGGCCAGGGGTTCGCCCGCTACTCCGACCCGCTCGCGGCCTTCGGGGACAAGGCGTGGCATCGCGGCAGCGACGGCAACACCACGCGCACCCCGACCGAGCGGCGCACCGCCGTCGCCGACGTCACCTGCCAGCGCCGCCACCACACCGCCCAACTCCTGCACGCCGTACGCGCCCAGCAGCAGACCGCCGACATCGCCGCCCACCAGGACCGCTACACCGCCGGCCTGCACGCCCTCCAGACCTTCCGGTCCACCATCTCCGACACCCTCCGCCACCTCGGCTGACGACACCCCGCAAAGCGCCTCCCCCCCCCGAACATCGAACACGCCCCCTTTGGCCACCGTGTGGGGCGTCACCCCCCCCCGCAGCCCCCGTGCCCGGCCCCATCCACCCCCAGGGACCGTCGGGCGCCGACGTAACCGGAGGGGCCCCATCCACCCCCTCCTCCACCACCCCCACGAACCGTCGGGCGCCGACGCACCGGAGGGGACGGTGCGGGGTGCCCCCGCAGATTTGCGTGCCGACAGGGCGTTGACGGATGCGCGGGAGCAGGCAGCACGCGGCTCGAGGAGGTACCCCGTACCGGGACCGACCCCACGCACAAGAGGGCGCCCGGACGGTGCCGGGACCGAACCCCCAGCCGCCCCCACGCACAAGGGCCCTAGGAAGCGGGGGCAGCGGGGTCGGCGGGGTGGGGGGCCAGCAGAGGAAGGTGGGGGGTGGACAGGCGGGACTCGCACAGCGCAGCGAGCACGGCGTAGGCGTCGGGACCCATGAGTTCCGTCAGCTCCGGGCGGTACGACACGTAGACCGGGTCACCGGCACCGTGCGCGGACGTCGCCGACGTGCACCACCAGTGCAGGTCGTGGCCCCCCGGCCCCCACCCCCGCCGGTCGTACTCCCCGATCGACACGACCAGCACCCGCGAATCGTCCGGCCGGTCCACCCAGTCGAAAGTCCGCCGGATCGGCAACTGCCAGCACACGTCCGGCTTCGTCTCCAGCGGCTCGCGCCCCTCCCGCAGGGCCAGCGCGTGCAGCGCGCACCCCTGGCCGCCCGCGAACCCGGCCCGGTTGGAGAAGACACACGCCCCGTCCACGACACGCGTCTGCCGCTCGCCCTCCTCGTTCTCCATCGCCCACGCGCCGTCGGCGCCCTCGGCGTGGAACTGCCACGTCTCCGGCGTGAGCCTGGCCACATGCCCGGCCACCCGCTTCTCGTCGTCGTCGTCCGAGAAGTGCGCGCCCAGCGAACAGCACCCGTCGTCCGCGCGCCCCGCCACGATCCCTTGGCAGCCGCTGCCGAAGACGCACGTCCAGCGCGAGGTGAGCCACGTGAGGTCGCAGCGGAAGACCTGCTCCTCGTCGGCCGGATCGGCGAATTCGACCCAGGCGCGGGCGAAGTCCAGCCCCACCTCGTCGCGGACCGTGCCTGCACTCTTCTTCTTGGCCTTGAGGGCCTTCACCTTCGCCACGCGCCCAAGAGTAAGACCGGAATGCGCCGAATGGTCGCCAACGGGTCGCGGATCGCCCGCGCGCCACCGCCCGGTGGCCCCGCGCGGCCCGCGGAACGGACACCCACGTCGGCGCGCTAGCGTCTTGCCCATGCGACTCGGAGTGCTCGACGTGGGTTCCAACACCGTCCACCTGTTGGTGGTGGACGCGCACCCGGGCGCGCGTCCGCTCCCCGCGTACTCGCACAAGGCGGAGCTGCGCCTGGCCGAACTCCTCGACGAGCACGGCGCGATCAGCGCCGCCGGCGTCGACCGCCTGGTCGCCACGATCGCGGACGCGCTGCGCGTGGCGGAGGACAAGGGCGCCGAGGACGTGCTGTCCTTCGCGACCTCCGCGGTGCGGGAGGCGGCGAACGGCGAGGCCGTCCTGGCCCGGGTGGACGCGGAGACGGGCGTACGCCTCACCGTCCTGTCCGGCGAGGACGAGTCGCGGCTGACGTTCCTCGCCGTACGCCGCTGGTTCGGCTGGTCGGCCGGGCGGCTGCTGGTGCTGGACATCGGCGGCGGGTCGCTGGAGGTCGGCTACGGCATGGACGAGTACCCGGACGCGGCCGTGTCCCTGCCGCTCGGCGCGGGACGCCTGACCGGTGCGTGGCTGCCGGGCGACCCGCCGACCGCCCACGACGTACGGTCGCTGCGCAGGCACGTACGCGCCGAGATCGCCCGTACGGTCCCGGACTTCGCCCGCTTCGGCCGGCCCGACCACGCGGTGGGCACGTCCAAGACGTTCAAGCAGCTCGCCAGGCTCGCGGGCGCGGCCCGCTCCGCCGACGGCCTGTACGCCCAGCGCCGGCTGCGGCGCGGCGCGCTGGAGGAGTGGGTGCCGCGGCTCGCGGAGATGACGGCGGCCCAGCGCAGCACCCTGCCGGGCGTCTCGGTCGGCCGGGCCGGGCAGCTCCTGGCGGGCGCCCTGGTCGCGGACGCCGCGATGGACCTCTTCGGCGTCGAGGAGCTGGAGATCTGCCCCTGGGCCCTGCGCGAGGGCGTCATCCTGCGCAAGCTCGACCTGATGGTGAACGACGCCGGACCGGGGGCGGCCCTGGCCCGCTGGGGCGACTGAGCCGGTCCGCCGCGCCCGCCGCGCCCCGCCGTGAGATCGGCGACAGTCCCTCCGCACCCCCCGGCACCTGCCCCTTCCGCCCCGGCCGCCGCCGTACGCTGTTTCCCGTGGCTGAACCAGCGGGCCGGAAGACGGACGGCCGGACGACGGACGCCGCCCTGAGACGCGATTGGCGTACGGGGCAGCGCGCGCAGCACGCGCGGGAACGTCTCGCCCCGACCGCGGGGTCCGCCGCGGGGCCCTGCGGCGGCACGTCGAAGATCGTCCTGTCCACCGCCTCCGTCTACCCGGCCTCCACCGCCACCGCCTTCGAGATCGCCGCCCGCCTCGGCTACGACGGCGTCGAGGTGATGGTGTGGACCGACCCGATCAGCCAGGACGTGGACGCGCTGCGCCGCCTGTCGGACTTCCACCGGATGCCGATCCTGGCCGTCCACGCGCCGTGCCTGCTGATCGCGCAGCGCGTCTGGTCCGCCGACCCGTGGGTCAAGCTCCAGCGGGCCCGCGCGGCGGCCGAGACGCTGGGCGCCTCGACCGTCGTGGTGCACCCGCCGTTCCGCTGGCAGCGCGGCTACGCCAGGGACTTCGTCGCCGGGATCTGGCGGATGGCGGACGAGACGGACGTACGGTTCGCGGTCGAGAACATGTACCCGTGGCGCTACCGGGACCGCGAGATGCAGGCGTACGCGCCCGACTGGGACGTCACCAACGACGACTACCGCCACCTGACCGTGGACTTCTCGCACGCGGCGACCTCCCGTACCGAGCCGTTCGCGCTGATGGCGAGGATGGCCGAGCGGATGGTGCACGTCCACCTCGGCGACAGCACGGGCTCCGCCAAGGACGAGCACCTGGTGCCGGGGCGCGGGAATCTGCCGTGCGCGGAGCTGCTGGCGGCGCTGGCGGCGAGCGACTACGACGGCCATGTGGTGGTCGAGGTGACCACCCGGCGGGCGATGTCGAGGGCCGAGCGCGAGGCGGACCTGGCGGAGGCGCTGGCCTTCACCCGGCTGCACTACGCGACACCGGCGCCGGTCGGCGGTGGTCCGGCGTGAGTACGGCGAAGGCGTCCCCCGGCTTCCCGGAACCCGACGAGCCCCAGGAATCCGAGGGCCCCCAGGAGTCCGGCAAGCCGGCCGGCCGCCGCCGCGGCCGTCCCGCGGGCACCAAGGCCGGGACCGCCGAGACCCGTGACCGTATCCTCGCCGCCGCCCGCGAGGAGTTCTCCGCCCGCGGCTACGACAAGACCTCCGTCCGCTCGATCGGCAAGGCGGCGGGCGTCGACTCCGCCCTCGTCCACCACTACTTCGGCACGAAGGAACAGATCTTCGGCGCCGCCATCGAGCTGTCCTTCGCGCCCGCCATGAACATCCCCGACCTCGTCGTGGCGGGCGGCGTCGACGGCATGGGCGAGCGGGTGGCCCGGCTGATGCTGCGGATCTGGGAGAACCCGGTCTCGCGCGAGCCGCTGCTGGCCATCGTCCGGTCCGCGGTCACCAACGAGACGGCCGCCGCGGTCTTCCGCGGCCTGGTCAGCCGCCGCGTCCTGGCCCGCCTCGCGGGCGGCCTCGACGTGCCCGACGCCGAGTTCCGCGTGCAGCTCGCCGCCGCCCAGCTCGTCGGGATCATCATGCTGCGGTACATCGTGCGGGTGGAGCCGATGGCCTCCGCCGACCCCGAGGACATCGTCGCCATGGTCGGCCCGGTCCTCCAGCGCTACCTCACCGCCGCCGACGTCCACCCGTAGGACCCCGCCCCCGTACAGCCCCATGGGACCGCACGTCCCGCATACCGGACCGAACGTCCGGATCCTGGGCGACGGGCGTACCCTCGATGCTCTAGTACGGAGCAGTACGAGCCAAGTGAACCCAAGGGAGTGGACACCGTGCCCGAGCTGAGGTCACGTACGGTCACCCACGGCCGCAACATGGCGGGCGCCCGCGCGCTGATGCGCGCCTCCGGCGTCGCCAGCAGCGACATCGGGAAGCCGATCATCGCGGTCGCCAACAGTTTCACCGAGTTCGTACCGGGTCACACGCACCTTCAGCCCGTCGGCCGGATCGTCTCCGAGGCGATCCTCGCGGCGGGCGCGGTGCCGCGCGAGTTCAACACGATCGCCGTGGACGACGGCATCGCGATGGGCCACGGCGGCATGCTCTACAGCCTGCCGTCCCGCGACCTGATCGCCGACTCCGTCGAGTACATGGTCGAGGCGCACTGCGCGGACGCGCTGATCTGCATCTCCAACTGCGACAAGATCACCCCGGGCATGCTGATGGCCGCGCTGCGCCTCAACATCCCGACCGTCTTCGTCTCCGGCGGCCCCATGGAGGCCGGCAAGGCGACGCTGGTCGACGGCACCGTCCGCAAGCTGGACCTGATCAACGCCATCGCGGACGCCGTCAACGAGAACATCTCGGACGAGGACATCCTCCGTATCGAGGAGAATGCCTGCCCGACCTGCGGCTCCTGTTCCGGCATGTTCACCGCCAACTCGATGAACTGCCTCACCGAGGCCATGGGCCTGGCCCTGCCCGGCAACGGCTCGGTCCTGGCCACGCACACCGCCCGCAAGGCGCTGTACGAGAACGCCGGCCGCACCGTCGTGGAGCTGACCAAGCGGCACTACGAGCAGGACGACGCGTCCGTGCTGCCGCGCGCCATCGCCACCCGCGCCGCCTTCGACAACGCCATGGCGCTCGACATCGCCATGGGCGGCTCCACCAACACGATCCTGCACCTGCTGGCCGCCGCCCAGGAAGCCGAGCTCGACTACGGCCTGGACGACATCAACGCCGTCTCGCGCCGCGTCCCCTGCCTGGCCAAGGTCGCGCCGAACGTGGCGCCCGGCGGCACGTACTACATGGAGGACATCCACCGGGCCGGCGGCATCCCTGCCATCCTCGGCGAGCTGTACCGCGGCGGGCTGCTCAACGAGGACGTGCACACCGTCCACTCGCCCTCCATCAAGGAGTGGCTCGACGCCTGGGACGTGCGCGGCGGCTCCGCCTCCGACGAGGCCGTCGAGCTGTGGCACGCGGCGCCCGGCTGCAAGCGCTCCGCCGAGGCGTTCTCGCAGTCCGAGCGGTGGGACACCCTGGACACCGACGCCGCGGGCGGCTGCATCCGCGACGTCGCGCACGCCTACTCCGCCGACGGCGGCCTGGCCGTGCTGCGCGGCAACCTCGCCCTGGACGGCGCGGTCGTGAAGACCGCGGGCGTGGACGAGTCGATCTGGACCTTCGAGGGGCCGGCCGTCGTCTGCGAGTCGCAGGAAGAGGCCGTCGACAAGATCCTCGCCAAGCAGGTCAACCCCGGCGATGTCGTCGTGATCCGCTACGAGGGCCCGCGCGGCGGCCCCGGCATGCAGGAAATGCTCTACCCCACGTCCTTCCTCAAGGGCCGCGGCCTCGGCAAGGTCTGCGCCCTGGTCACCGACGGCCGCTTCTCCGGCGGCACGTCGGGCCTGTCCATCGGCCACGCCTCACCCGAGGCGGCCTCGGGCGGCACCATCGCCCTGGTCGAGGACGGCGACCGCATCCGGATCGACATCCCCAACCGCTCCATGGAACTCCTGGTGTCCGAGGAGGAGCTGGCCGCCCGCCGCGAAGCCCTCGGCGGCGTCTACGCCCCGCGCGACCGCACCCGCAAGGTCTCCACGGCCCTGCGCGCCTACGCGGCCATGGCCACCAGCGCCGACCGCGGCGCCGTCCGCGACATCACCAAGCTGGAGCGCTGACACCGGCAGCGCACGCACGACGCCCCCGCACCGTGACCCGGTGCGGGGGCGTCGTGCGTACGGCCGCGCTGTGCCTGGACGTACGCGTATCCGTGCGGGGACGGGCACATGTTCGTGCACGTTTACGCGCACGCGTACGGGTCGACGGTCAGAGGTGGTCGATGCCCGTGAGGTCGACGTTGATGCGGTACGGGACCTGGACGGTCAGCTCCTCGCGGTGCACGCCGGTGAGGGCGTACGAGTGCGAGGCCGGATCCCACTCGTGCACGTAGACCATCGGGCGCTCGGTCTCGGTGTCCTCCTCCACGCGCCACAGGTGCGTGACCCCCGCTTCCTCGTACGGGTGAGGCTCGCTCTCGTCGGCGTCGGCGGGCAGGACTTCCACGGCGAGGACGACAACGTTCTCCGCCTCCGCGCCGACCACGACGATGTCCGGTTCGGCCACCGTGCGCTCGTCCACGACCACCGCCACGTCCCTGCGCACCCGCAGGTGCGCGGGGAGTGTGCGGCGGAGGCTGTGCGTCATCAGATACCGCGCCAGCGTGCGGAATCGCTCCTGCCGCGCGGGGTTCTCAGCGGCGTGCGCCGTTAATTTTCCTTCCATGGACAGTAAGTATGACCCCTGGGCAGAGAATGACGCTGGCATATGCCAAATCAGAGGTGCCGGCCGCGCCTCGCCCGGGCGGTCCTGAACACGAGGAAGCCGCCGAGGAGCAGCGATCCGCCGGCGAGTCCCGCCGCCCATCCGACCTCGGCGCCGGTGTGCGGGAGGGTGTCGCCGTCGGGGGTGGTCCAGGTTCCGGTGGGCGTCGGCGGGGGAGTGGTGCCGGCCGTCCCCGACGGGTCCGGGGAGGTGGTGGGCGGGGTGGTCGGTGATGTCGTGGGCGGGGTGGTCGGTGACGTCGTGGGCGGGGTGGTCGGCGAGGTGGTGGGCGGTGGGGTCGTGCCGCCGGTTTCCGGGCCGGTCGGGGTGGGCGTCGTCGGCGTCGTCGTCGCGGTGGTCGGCGGTGTCGTCGTCGGTGGCACCGGCGTCGTCGAGTCGACCGAGTTCGTCGGGGTCGGGGTGGTGGTCTCGCAGGTGACGGCGACGTGGCCGAGGCGGAGGTCGACCAGCGGTCCCGCGTACGCCGGGGCGCCGCTCGTGTCGGTGAACGTGCCGCTGACGGTGATGTCGACGCCCGCGTCCGCGCTGGTGGCGGCGGTCGGGGCGCCGCCGGGCGGGTGCTGGTACGGCTCGTACGTCACGGTGAGCGTGCCGCCGCCGATGCCGGAGGCGCCGATCTCCGCGCCGGTCACGTCGAAGGTGGTCGTCCCGACCGGGACGGTGTGGCCGAGTACGTCGATCACCCCGCCGTCCGTCCGCGCGTACGCGAGCGCGTACGGGCCCACCGGCGGCGGCACGCACTCCGCGTACGCGTCCAGCGACCCGACGCTGACGAAGTCCTTGGAGTTCAGGCCGAGCGTGAAGCCGCCCGCCTGGGCCTGCGCGGAGGTCTTGCCGGGACCCGCGTCCGTACGGGCCGTGACCGCGCCGATCACCGTCAGGTGCGACAGCACGCCGGACGGGTCGGAGAAGTCACCGCCGTCCGGGCCGCCGTCCGGGGGGGAGGAGGCGTGGCCGTACCGGCCGTGGAAGGCGCTCAGGCCGAGCGGCGGGGCGGGTGCGAGGGTGAGGTCGACCAGGGAGCTGGTCGCCGCCTCGGCCGCGCGGGGGCCCGCGGCTGTCGCCGCGCCGGACCCGGCGGCCAGGGTGCAGGCGGCGGCGGTGAGGGCGGCGGCGCCCAGGCCGAGGAGGAGGTGGGGGGCGGGGGGACGGCGTCGGAGCCCGGGCGAGGCCGGGGGGACGTCTGACCGGATGTCTGACATATCGTCAGGAAAACGCATCGCGTCGTGCGAATCGTCGACCGTCGGCCGAACGGGTGTGTCAGGGAACGTCCCGTTCTGGGTCATAATCGATGGCGTGGACGAGGTGAGCGAAGTGAAGCGGCGGGTTGGCGGGGGCGGTGGCGGAAGCGGCGGGGCGGTTGAGGGGGTGCCGCGGCCGGAGCCGATCCGTTTCTTCGGGACGACGTGGGTCGCGCACGACGGCGGATACGCCTGGCGGCGGGCCGGGCTCGCGGTCGGGTCCCTCGTCGCCATCGCGGTGGGGGCGGCGGTGCTGCGGTTCGGCTTTCAGGGGCTGGCCGACGCCGACGTCGGGCCCTTTGTGACGTTTCTGGCGGTGGCCGGGTTCGCCGTGTGCAGCGCTCTCGCTTTCCAGCGGACGTGGCGGGGGTTTTCGCGGCGGCGGGAGGCGGGGGCCGAGCAGGGGCTTCTGGCGATCGGCTTTCTCGGCGTGCTCCTCGCCTATTTCCTTCGGGCCTTCACCGAAGCGCCGGGGGAGGCGCTGCACCGCGCCGAGCACGCGACCGCCTCGGCACGCCGCCGGTCCTAGGTGTATTGACCTGGAGGGTTGTTGACGCGGGTGATGGGTGGCTGGCCGCCGAGTGCGGTGTGGGTGCGGTGGTGGTTGTAGGTGTGGAGGAAGTCTGCCAGGGCTGCGGTCCGCTGGTCGTTGGTGGTGTAGGGCTGTTGGTAGGCCCATTCGTCGAGCAGGGTGCGGTTGAAGCGTTCGACCTTGCCGTTGGTCTGTGGGCGGTA